>DASYTV010000187.1:0-1547 GCA_036001885.1 Actinomycetes bacterium | reverse complement strand
AGCAGCGGCTCCCACTCGGCAGCGAGGTCGTCATCGGCTCGCAGCGCGGGCACCGCCGCGTATGTCATGGAGATTGGACAGCCGTGTCCGGCCTCCACCTGACTCCATACGTAGAACTTGGCGGCTCTGAGGAGGTGACCGGCGGCACCGGCCGGCTCCCGCCATGGCGCAGCATGCAGCCCGTTCTCCACAGCCGCGGTCACGAGGCGATGCCACGACGGATGGAACGCGACCTCGTCGATGCGATTGCCGTAACGATCGTAGGTCTGCAGGACGGGTGGGTTCCGGTCCGCCTCGGTCGCCCACTGCTGAGCCTGTCCTGATCCGGCCATCCGACCCAGCGTCGCGAGTTCATCGAGGTGGCTCCTGCCTCCGTAGCGCTGTACCGCCTCGACGAGAGCCGCGTCCGCGGAGAACACGTCGTAGCCGACGAGTGGTGGTGCTTGGTTGGTCACCTCGTGCGTTGCCACATCACGAGTATCGCCAGCCGATCCCGGCGACGTCTCCACAGGGCGGTGGCGGGATGTAGATCTACTGAAACGGGGTACGGAACACGCAGGCCGCGAGCCGCGTGGCCGCTGGGTTCGGCTCGACACCAAATTTGGTGATTTATGCCGAACTCTGATGTCATCGGGGCCTGCGTGCGACGTCGTCGCCGGTGACTACCCGCGGAGGTGTGAGCAATGGCTGGTACGCAAACAGGCGGCAGTCGGACTCGCGCGACCGAAACTGAAACCGCTTGGCCACCGGAGGCGCGGTCGACCCGCGGCCGCTTCCCGCGCTGGCCCACGAGAGCCCTCCCACTCGTCGCGATCATCACCGCAGTGATCTTGGTGTTGAGCTTCGCGGGCCTCATCCGTCTGCTCCCCGGGCTGCACAACCCCTTCAGCGAGCGTGACGTGGACCGCAGTCAACCCGTCATTTTGCAGTCGATCCAGGACCTCAGCCGGTACGAAGCGGCGGCGGGCAACTTCCAGGTGGTCATCGACCTGGAGAAGGACGCCAGGTTCTTGCCATCGGTGATCCGCGGCCAGCGCACGCTCTTCGTCGCCGCGGGCGCCGTCGGCGCCTACGTGGACTTCAGCCAGATCGGCGACGGTGCCGTCGAGGTCAGCGACGACCGGCGTAGTGTCGCCATCACCTTGCCCGCGCCGGCGCTGGACAAGACCAACCTGGACAGCGCGCGAAGCTACGTCTTCGCGCAACAGCGCGGGATCCTCGACCGAGTCGGATCGCTCTTCTCCGGAAACACCAGCAATCAGCAGCAGCTGTACGTCATGGCCGAGCAGAAGATCCAGGCTGCCGCGAAGGAGAGCGGCCTCATCGAGCGTGCCGAGAAGAACACCCGCGCCATGCTCGTCGGAATGCTCGGCTCCCTGGGCTTCACGAACGTGACGGTGAACTTTGCCCCGCCGCAGCCCTGATCGCTGATCCGTCGCGTCAACGTGTGATCGGTTATTGCGCTGCCAGGTAGACCGCGACGACCTGGACGGCGCAGCCACGCAACGGCATGCCAACGTAGCCGTTGATCAGAAGGGTGGCGGGTC
>DASYTV010000186.1:0-5217 GCA_036001885.1 Actinomycetes bacterium | reverse complement strand
GGCGATGCTGACCGACGCCACCAGGATCTGGGCGAGGCACGCAGCCCTGCCATTCCCCGCCGATCTGCGGGATGATGCCGAGTTCCTCGAGGTGTGCGAAGGCCTGTCCCGTGTGGCGGAGGCTTGCAAGACCCACGGCAGACTCAGTCCGGCTGATCAACAGCGGCTGAGGCAGATCCGGCCAGATCTCCATCGGCGGATGCTCACCATGCCCCCGTCGGGCGAGCGTGGCTACGTGGAGAGCGCGCTCTGGGTGGTGGACGCTTTCCTGACCGAGGGTCGCCTGGCATAGGTGGCTGTCGCCGCCAGCTTTCGTACCGAGATTCTCACGACGGCGATCGCTTTCCGCTGGGTGACAAGATGGGGGTATGCAGGAGCAGAGCTTCACCCAGCGAGGCGCGGTCGATCTGAGTGCGGTAGCGGCACCGGTAAGTCGTGGCTCAGGCGGTGCCGGTCCCAACGGCGCCTCGTACGTCATGGAGGTCACCGAGGAGACTTTCCAGACCGAGGTCATAGACCGCTCCGTACAGGTGCCCGTGCTCATCGATTTCTGGGCGGATTGGTGCGGCCCCTGCAAGCAGCTCTCGCCGATCCTCGAGCGGCTGGCACAGGAGAGCGGTGGTCGTTGGGTGCTTGCGAAGATCGATGTGGACGCCAACCAGCGGGTGGCCGCAGCCTTCGCAGTCCAGGGCATCCCTGCGGTGTTCGCCGTGATCAAGGGTCAGCCAGTGCCCGTCTTCACCGGTGCGTTGCCCGAGCCGCAGGTCAGGCAGTACATAGACGAGGTCTTGCGGGTGGCGGCGGCCAACGGGGTTTCCGGCACCGTCGAGTCGATCGGCGACGAGGCTCAGGCCGAGGCTGCCGAGGAGCCCGCAGTCGACCCCGCCCTGGCGGCCGCTCAGGCGGCGATAGACGCCGGTGACTTCGACGGTGCGGCGACAGCGTTCAAGCAGCTACTCGACCAGCGTCCGGGAGACCCGCAAGCGACGTCCGGCCTTGCGCGGGTGGAGTTGCTCCAGCGAGTCCGTGGCGTCGACGCCAAACAGGCACGGCAGGCCGCTGCCGACGAGCCCGACGACGTTGCCGCCCAGGCCCTCGCGGCAGACCTGGACATCGCCGGTGGGCACATCGAGGATGCCTTCGCTCGGCTCGTCGAGACCGTTCGCCGCACCAGCGGAGACAGCCGGGACAGTGCGCGGCTGCACCTGCTGGCGCTCTTTGAGGTCGTCGGGCCGACCGATCCGCGGGTGACCAAAGCTCGGTCGGCGCTGGCAAGCGCGCTGTTTTAGGCTCGCGCCGGCCGCAGTCGGCCTCGCGGTGGGCGACGACCTGACGATTTCAAGGTCGCATGCGGGGTAAAGATGCCTCGTGTCTGAATGATTATGAGAAATCGGAAGCGCCCGGCGTGTCGAACGGCGACCCGACGCCCGTGGAGCGTCGCCGCCGTAACGTGTTCCGAACCCACTCCGATGGACAGCACTCGCGGCTCGCAGTTGAGGGCATCCAGGGCTTTGGCTGCTTCGGGGAGTGGTCTGCAAACGCGGCTCGACAGGTCAGTTGCCAAATCGTGACAGTCGACCATCTATTGCCCAAAGTAGCTACGCTCCGCAATCGCTGCAGGTGGTCGGCCTTGCTTATGACACTCGGTAACGATCAGGCCATTTGCCTGCGCGTTAGTCATTACTTACTGGTCAGTAGCCCACTTGTCGGACGCGGCGCGGAACGCCAGTATGTGCGCGACCCGGTTAACCGCGCGTGGTTGCACCAACCGGGAGAGTGCCGTTGGCCGCGGCACTCGGGTGAGGTGGGGAATGCGGCCGCATCCCCTGCTTCGACGGCTCGTCCCTTTGGACGGCGGGTCCTCGTGGGCCCGTCGCCGGGTCAGGAGGCAGTTATGTCGCTCGGCTCGGCTAAGATCGCACCGTTGTGCTGTCGATCCGGGCCGATGTGCGGTTGGTCCGGAAGGGGGCGGCCGCGTCCAGCTCTCTCGCTCCTCGGGGAAGTGTCCGCTGGCGGACCCGAGAACGGGTAAACAGGAGGTCCCTGTGACGGAAGTAGTCGACCAGGGGACTGGTCGCACTAGGTGGAAGCGCTTCGGTCTGGTGTTCGTGCCGGCCGTGGCGGCCGGTGCCGCGTTAGCAATCATGGTGGCGAACGGCGCGCTCGCCGTGTCCTTCGCCGTCTCCGGCTCGCAGTTCAAGGTCGCCGCGTCCAGCCTCGATGGCGACAACTTCTCCCAGTACGGCTCGATCGATCATGGGACGGGCGCGACGGACTTTCACCCGGTCGTGGTCTCGGTTATCGAGGGCCCCTCCGAACTGACCGACCTTTGCCAGAGCGTCGTGGTGCCGATCCCTGGACCATTGCAGCCGATTCTCGGTGCTCAAAGGATCATCAAGATCACGGCGGGTGGAGGTAATACCCCTGTGACGGCTGACAACCTCGTCGTCGACATGACGCAGCTCAATGCGAGCCAGGCGAACTTCGACGACATGAGGATCGGGCAGGACGCGTCGACGCTCGGTGTGAACGGCATTGTCGAACCCAATCCGAGCCCTGGCGGCTTTGCCCAGGCCGCTGGCCATGTTCACATCACCAACCTGCAGCAGACGGCGTGGGCCACAACGGCAGGAACGTTCACGCTCCCCGGGCTCTCGCTCGGGTTCAGCGGCAGCGAGTGCTTCTGACCGTCGTACGACCGGTGAGCGGGGCGGCCATATCGTTGGCCGTCCCGCTCACTTGGACCTCGACCAACAGGGAGTAGAACATGGCGTCTGATCGCCGTGGCCGTCGAGGTGATGCAGCCGCAACCTCGGAGGAGTCCACCCCTCCTCCGTCACTGCTGGCCAGGGCGCGGGCACGACTGGCCGGTTGGCGACGTGGTTTCCGCCACTGGCGGCAAACCCGACCGTTCTGGGCGGGGGTCATCACCCTCGCCGCTGCCTACGAGCTCGTAGCGGTGCCCAATCTCAAGCTCGGTGGGATCACCATCCAGCAAGGCATCGCCGGCATTGCGACGTGGCTGATGGCGGCGCTCATGGCGCTCATGGCCATGGTGATGTGGTTCCAGCCGCACCTGCGGGTGATCGCCGGACTGTCGACGATCCTTTTCGCGCTGGCCTCCTTCCTGACATCCAATCTCGGCGGTTTTCTCCTCGGCATGGTGCTCGGTCTTGTCGGTGGTTCGCTGGCCGTCGCCTGGGATGTCCCCAAGCCGAAGGACGAGGCACCGGCCGAGCAAGTGATCGCCGGCGACGAGCCAGGCGACGGGAACGAAGTCCGTGGCCTTGATCTGGTGCGCCCCGAGGACGCGGGCGACGATGCCGGCTATGGCGCGATCAGCGATCAGCCAACGCAGCCGCAGCCGAAAGCGTTGCCTGGTGGGCCCAGGGAGCAGGATCAGTCGTTAGCGTCGACGCCGGCGTCCAGTCTGGTCTCCGACGGGACAGCCACTCGATGAGCAACAGCGGCCGGGTTGACCTCGCCACTTGGAGGCGTCTCCCGGCCATGAGCGTCCTCCAGCGCAGGCCAGTGGTGTCGGCTGCCGTCCTCGCGGCGCTGCCTGCCCTTGGTTTCGCGATGCTGACGACCGCCGGAGCCGCCGCAACCGGTCCTAGTGCCGGGCCAACCTGCGACCCGACAGAGACGACGTCCGCAACGCCGAGCGACTCCATCACCCCGTCGATCTTGGCCACCCCCTCGGTCGTGACGTCACCGCAGCCCGCTCTTACCACCGACGCATCGCCGGCGGTGTCGGCCTCGCCGTCCTGCTCGCCGTCCGGGGCGAGCCCGCCGACGGCGAGCGAGCCGTCGGAGTCGGCGGCGACCAGCCCGTCCGCCTCCCCGTCAACCGACGCACGGCAGATCGAAGGCGCTGCTACCGAGCCGCGGCCGGCTGCGATCCGCGGTGTGCTCACTGCCAATGAGAGCAGGATGGAGGGGTTTGGGTTCGCCGGTGTCGTTACTCAGCAGACGGAGGCCGGAGACGTACGGGCCCTGCGCTTCATCGCGGACACCAACACCTTGACCGACATGCGGCTGACGGTCACCGATGCCGGCGTGACGCAGACAACTCGCGGCAGCGGGGATCCCACCGTGATGTCCGGGCACGTCGTCATGGACGTGACAGTGTTCACGGCGACATTCCTCGGCGAGCCGGTGGAGTTCACCCCGGACAATCCGCCGCCGGCGGCACTCATCCAGCCCGACATGACGTTCACCGATGTCGAGGCACACCTTGTCTCCGTAACCTGCGACGAGATGACGATCGACGGCATGACCCAATCACTGTCGGGCGGCTGACCCGCCCTGGTATGGCCCGAGGTTCGCTACTACGAAGCCTCAGTCCTCCGCGTGCGAGTGACTGAGCCAGAGCGCACCGAGCGGCGGTAGCCGCAGGGTCGCCGACGCGGGTTGGCCGCGGTGCGGCTGGGGCACGGCGGTGACCGACCCGAGGTTTCCGACGCCTGACCCGCCGTACCGCTCCGCGTCGGTGTTGACGACCTCGCGCCACACCCCGGCGAAGGGCAGGCCGAGGTGGTAGTCGTAGGGCACGGCCGAGAAGTTCGCCACACAGGCGAGGGGCGCCGTTCCCTCATGGCCGTACCGCACGAATGCCACGACGTTGTGCTCCGCGTCATCGACCACGAGCCACTGGAAGCCGCCAGGGTCGCTCTCGCGCGACCACAGCGCGGGCGTTGCGACATACACCTTGTTCAGATCGCGGAGCGCCGCCTGCAGGCCGGCATGGTCAGGCAGGTCGAGCAGCCACCAGTCCAGGCTGCGTCCCTCCGACCATTCCGCCTCCTGGCCAAGCTCGCCTCCCATGAAAAGCAGCTTGCCGCCCGGATGTGCCCACATGTACGCGTAGAGGGCACGCAGCTGCGCAAGCTTCCGCCATCTGTCGCCGGGCATCTTTCCCAGCAGCGAACCCTTCCCGTGGACGACCTCGTCGTGCGACAGCGGGAGGATGAAGTTCTCTGTGTACGCGTACATCAGCGAGAACGTCAGCTCGTTGTGATGAAAGGTGCGGTAGATCGGGTCGCGGGACAAATAGCCGAGCGTGTCGTGCATCCAGCCCATGTTCCACTTGAACCCGAAGCCGAGCCCTCCCGCGCTGGTCGGTTTGGTGACCCCCGGCCACGCGGTCGACTCCTCAGCGACCGTGATAACGCCGGGCACGCGCTTGTAGACCGTCGCGTTCATCTCCTGCAGGAA
>DASYTV010000185.1:0-19042 GCA_036001885.1 Actinomycetes bacterium | reverse complement strand
CAGCTCGGGGTTGATGTCGTCCATTTCAACGAGCTGGTCATAGGGGACGCTGGCCTCGGCGAGCAGGACGTTCATGTGCCCCGGCATCCGGCCGGCGACGGGATGAATGCCGTACGAGACGACGACGCCACGGGCAGCCAGGAGATCGGCGAGTTCGCGCACGGTGTGCTGCGCTTGCGCGACCGCCAGCCCATAGCCGGGGACCACGACGACCTTCCTCGCATAACCGAGCAGGATCGCCACGTCCTCCGGGCCAACAGAACGAACCGGCCGCGCCTCGCCGCCGGCCGCTGCGCCCGCCGGGCCGCGGGTCGTAAACGCGCCGAAGAGGATGTTGGTGATCGGCCGTCCCATGGCCGCCGCCATCATCCGGGTCAGCAACGTACCTGACGCCCCGACGAGAGTCCCGGCGACGATCAGCAGCGTATTGCTGAGCACGTAGCCGGATGCCGCCACGGCCAACCCCGTGAAGGCATTGAGCAGGGAAATCACGATCGGCACATCCGCGCCGCCGACCGGCAGGACGAACAACACGCCGACAACGAGCGAGACCAGGACGACGGCGACCGCAGCCGCCGACGCGACCGTCCCCTGACCATCGCCGACAAAGACGACGATGCCGAACCCGATTGCGATGGCGAGCGTGCCGCCGAAGACGAACGGTCCGCCGGGAAAGATCACCGGGCGGCCCGTCATCAGTTCCTGCAGCTTGGCAAAGGTCACCCCCGATCCGGAGAAAGACACCGAGCCGACGATCAGCGAAAAGATGGCGGCCGCCAAGGGAAGCCCGCCATCGGTGCTGGCCAGCTCGAGCAGGGCCACCAGCGCGGCCGCGCCACCGCCGACTCCATTGAAGATCGCCACAAGCTGCGGGATCGCAGTCATCTGGACTCGACGGGCCACCACGGCTCCGACGGCAGTCCCAGCGGCCACCGCAAGGAGGATCGGGAGGATGTGGTCGAGACCTTTGGTCGTGAAGACCACGATCATCGCCAGGACGGCGCCCGCGGCACCCACGAGGTTGCCGTATCGGGCAGTGCGGGGCGACGACAGCCCCTTCAGCGCCAGGATGAAACAAACCCCGGATACGAGGTAGGCGAAATCTCTCACGCGGCCTCTCCAGAGTCGCCACTCGCCGGCTTCCCCTGTGGCGATGACCTGGCCGCCGGTGCGCCCCTGCCGAACATTTCGAGCATCCGGTCGGTGACCACGAAACCGCCGACCATGTTGAGCGTCGCGAGGACGACCGCCACCAGCGCGACCACCAGCTCGCCCGTCGTGTCGGCATGGCCGGCCACCAGGATCGCGCCGACAAGAATGACGCCGTGGATCGCGTTCGCGCCCGACATCAGGGGCGTATGCAGGGTCGTGGACACCTTCGAAATGACCTCGAAGCCGACGAACGCCGCCAGTACGAAGATCGTTAGCAGTGCCATCCCTTCTGTCACGTACACGCTCCTTCCGTGGGCAAGGCCGGCCTCACGCCCGTACCTCGCCGGCGTGGGTGACGCAGCAGCCCGCCAGCACCTCGTCGTCAAGGTCCGGGCTCACGTCGCCGTCCTTTGTCATCAGCAGCAACAAGGCGGCGACATTATTGGCGTAGAGCTTGCTCGCATGTGCGGGCATATCAGACCAGATATTGCGCGCCCCCCACACCAGCACATCGTGATGCCGGATCTCCTCGCCCGGCCGGGACAGCTCGCAGTTGCCGCCGCTCTCCGCAGCCAGGTCCACGATGACCGAGCCCGGTCTCATCGCTTCGACCATCTCAGTGGTGACCAGGCGTGGCGCCGGACGGCCCGGGATCGCGGCAGTCGTGATCACGACATCCGCGATAGCCACCCGCTCGCCGATCAGCTCGCGCTGCCGGGCAAGGAACTCCGCCGACTGCTCGCGGGCGTACCCGCCGACTCCCTCCTGAGTCTCCAGCTCGAGCTCGACGAACTGCGCACCGAGCGAGCGGACCTCCTCGGCCGCCGCCGCACGGACGTCATACCCCTCCACCACGGCGCCGAGCCGGCGGGCGGTCGCGATCGCCTGGAGACCGGCGACGCCGGCCCCGAGAACGAGGACACGCGCCGGCGGAACGGTTCCCGCAGCAGTCATAAAGAGAGGAAAAAACTTCGGCAGCCGGGCAGCGGCAACGAGGACCGCGCGGTAGCCCGCGACCAGCGCCTGCGATGAGAGCGCGTCGGCTGGCTGGGCTCGGGTAATCCGGGGGACGCGGTCCAGTGAGAATGCGGTGACCTTGCGCCGAGCGAAGACCTCGACGAGCTCTGGCTCGGCCGCAGGCTGCAGGAACGAGATAGTGACCGTACGCTCGGACAGCTCCACTGCCTGCTGGACCGTCAGCGGCTGGACACTGGCTACGACTGCCGCCTCTGTCAGGTCGAGCGCATCGCCGGCCGCGACCGCCGCACCAGCCGCGCGAAAGTCGTCGTCGGCCGCATATGACGGCAACCCGGCCCCGCTCTCGACAAGTACCTCGAGCCCGGAGCGGACGATTCGCGGCACAACGTCGGGTACGAGCGCGACACGCCGCTCGTACTCACGGGTCTCGGCAGGAATGACGACTCTCACGGATCGCAACCTAGCGTCCCTCGACACAAATCCCACGTTCGTCTCGGCGCCCGACGCCGCGACGCCACATCAGCTCGCGGCCGATAGCACTGGGATCGGCTTCCTCGCCTGCCTTCAATTCGCCGACCGCGAGTCTGTGCAGCACATCCTGGCTCGGCACCATAGCCCGCTGCCGTCACCGCTCACGAGCGTTCCTCGCTCCGCACAAGCGACTCTCGGCATGGTCCAGATGCCGGAATAAGGGAATCACCCAACTGGCAGGCCAGCCGAAGGGCTGCGACGCCGCGCACATGGGTCCCAAGGCAGCCCAACCGCGAAACGGACTGGTCTCGGCCCCGGCAGAAGGGATCGTCAGAACGCGGCAAAGCGGCCATACTGTCGCCGATCGAAGGCAGAGTCACACGATTGGTAACCCTGAGTGATCACAACCCCGGATGCGCACCACGTCGAGTATCTGCGCCCGTTAGCGCGGCTCAGCTTGGGAGACACCGAAGGTCGTTGGTGTCGGTACTCGATCTTGACGCCCCGGACGCTAACAATGAACGTCTACGGCGTGGTACGCGGGAAGGCGGGCACAGGTGAAACCGGGAACTAGGAGATTTCTTTTTTGGCTCTTCGTCATCTTTGCCGTCTTCATGATCGCGAACAAGCCGCAGACCGCGGCCGACTGGGTCAACCAGGGGTTTGACTGGATCCAGCAGGCCTTCCAGGGTCTGTTCGACTTCTTCAACGCGCTGGTCTGAGCATGGCGCCTACAGCTCCTTCGGCGAGCCGGGCGGAAGTGGCCCTCAAACGATTTCTCCTGCCCACGGAAGAGATCGTCATCGAGGTCCGCCGTCATTGGGCTGAGATGTTCTGGCCCGCCATTGCAGTCTTCGTCGGCTTGGTGGTCGCGCTGCTGCTCGACACCGTGATGCCACTGGCGCCAGCAGTCCGGCTTATCATGTGGCTGGCCTGGGCAGCGGTGCTAGGCCTCTTCCTCTGGCGGATCCTTGATTGGTCAATGGACTGGTTCGTGGTGACCGACAAGCGCTTCGTTCGCACGTGGGGGGTCCTCACCCGCCAAGTAGGCATGATGCCGCTGACTCGCGTTACAGACATGCGTTACGAGCGCCCGTTCCTCGGCCGTGTGCTCGGTTATGGCACGTTCGTCCTCGAGTCGGCAGGACAAGACCAGGCCCTCCACTTGATCGAATTCCTGCCCGATCCGGAAGAGCTCTATCAAGAAGTGTGCAAACTCCTCTTCAATCCGCCGGGTTGAGAACATCCCCGCGGATGCACGAGGAAGCTCGGCGGGCACGATCGGTCCACTCGGCTGGGCGCGCCTTCCTGGCTCTGCCGACCGTGGTGACCCCCACGATGACGTCCGCAGGCGCCCGCCGCCGCCGCATGCTTCATGACAACACTTCGCGTCACTCCCAGGCGGGGCGGCGTCAAACGCGTTCGAGCTCGCCGGGTACAGCGATGACGTCGACCATCGCGCCGTTGCGGAACACGGTCAGCGGGAGCGGTTCGCCGATGGCATCCGCGAAGAGCAGCCGCTGCAGACTCTCTGCCGCGGCTACCGGCTCCCGGCCGGCGGACAACACGAGATCGCCGGCTTTGAGCCCGGCCCGATCGGCCGGACCGCCAGGGACTACCTCGATGATGCGCAAGCCTTGACGCTGGCCGGTCCGAGCCGCGATCGCGGCCGGCAGCGGTGCGGGAGTGTTGACCAGCCCTAGGTAGGCGCGCCGCACCCGCCCCTCACGCATCAGGGTGCCGATGATCCGACGGGTGGTGCTGTTGATCGGCACTGCCAACCCCAGTCCGACGCCGGCGACGGCCGTGTTGATGCCGACGACCTGGGCCTTTGCGTCCGCGAGCGCACCGCCGGAATTCCCGGGGTTGAGGGCGGCATCGGTCTGGATCACGTCTTCGACGACGCGGGCCGCCTGGCCGCTCCGAGTGGGCATTGACCGGCCAAGCCCACTGACAACCCCCGCGGTCACCGAGCCAGCCAAGCCAAGCGGGCTGCCAACGGCGACGACGAGCTGCCCGACCCGCAGCGAGTCGGCATCGCCGAACTGCCCCGCGGAAGGTGTGTCTCCACGCGCGCGGATCACTGCCAGATCCGAGAGCGGATCTGATCCGACCACATCGAACTGGGTTTCACTCCCATCGGCGAACGCGACCGCGCCGCGCTTCGTACCGCCGACAACATGAGCGTTCGTGATGAGGTAGCCGTCGTCGGTGAAGACGACGGCAGAGCCGGCTCCTTCAAATGCGTAGCCGCCCCGGGAGCCCCGGACTCGAACGCTGGCCACATGTGGCAACAGCTCCTGCGCGACTTCAGTCACGATCCGGGAGTAGGCGTCCAGCGGCTCTTCAGGTGTCTCGAACCCCGCGATCGGGGTCCCGTCTTCCTTGCTCATGTGGTGTCCATCCGCATGATTACAGAATTACTTAGTCGACCGAAATAACACAGTGCAGAGCCCAAGTCTTCCCTCAGGGCGAACAGCAGAGGTCCGGGGCCCTTTCCCTCAAGGGCAAACGCTGCAGGGCTCGGGTTCTTTCCCAGAGGCGAACAGCAGGGCTCAGGTCTCGCCTGCGGCGAGCTAGGTCATCGCCGCTTAGCCCAGTCATTCTGACCCGCGGCGGGTTGGGATCAGCTGTCAGGCCAAGCCCGACGATCTCGTTGCTGGATCGTCGGTAGATGGCCTGGGAGGTTGCGGGGCCTTCTAGCTTGCCCGCGGCCTTGGTCGGCCCGTCTCGAGTCAGGTAGAAGATCGGTACCGAACACCCCATCAATCCCGAACACGCCATGGATGCCGGAGCCGGATTGAAAAGGTTTGGCGGTCGGGGAACAACCGCGGCAGCGCGAGTGGTTGTCCATCGCGGTTGGTGTGGACTGTGTCCCCGGGCCCAACTAACTAAGCCTTCGCGGAATACCGTACAGCTGGAGCCGCGTGGTGCCATTCGCCGAGAGGCGACCGCACACCAGCCCCTGGTCGGCCCCGTCCCGTGCACACGGTGCGCGGGACGGGGCCGTCCTCGTCCACGCGTTTGACAGGGCGAGGACCGGCAGAACTCGATCACGCGGCCGGCGAGACCTGGCACACCCCACTCCAGCGCCGTCCACTGGGGCAGAGCCCAACCGATCACCGTGCCGCCCGCTCGCGGTGCAGCGCGACCCCGGCGACCACCAGGGCGATCCCGGCGACCTCTGGTCGGCTGGGAACCTGAGCGAGGACGACGAGCCCGATCACCGTCGCGGTTGCCGGCAACAGCGATAGGAGCAGAGCGAAGGTGGGTCGCGCGAGGCGTGCCATTGCAAGCTGATCACAAACGTAGGGGATGACAGACGAGCTCAGTCCGACACCGACGCCGGCAAGCAGCAGGACAGGATCAGTGAAGGCGGCCGCAGCGTCATGCAGCCCGATCGGTGCGGCGACCACCACGGCGACGATCATCGCCGCACCCAACCGGTCAACCCCGCTCCCGCCGCCGGTGTTCGCCGCGCGATGCCCGAGCACGACGTACAGCGCGAAGAGCGCGCAGTTGGCGAACGCGAACACAAACCCAAGCGGTTCGGCCGCGAACCGTACATTGGTGAGTAGATACACGCCGGAGGCAGCCGTCGTGAGTGCCAGAAGGTTACGCACGCTACGGACCCCCGCAGCAGCGAGGGCGATCGGCCCGACGAACTCGATGGCGCCGACCGTGCTCAGCGGCAACCGGTCGATGGCCAGATAGAAGCAGGTATTCATCGCCGCAAGAACCGCGCCGAGGGCGACGAGCAGGAGCCGCTCCGAGCCGCCAGCCGCAAGAAACATCCGCCAAGGCCGCCGCCAAGCGGCGAAGACAAGGGCAGCGCTCGCGATCCGCAGCCAAGCGACCCCCAACACTGCAACCTGCGCGAAGAGCATGACCGCGAAGGCAGGGCCGAGGTAGTGAAAGACCGAGCTGACAAGGAAGTAGGCGTGCGGCGGCACCCGGGTCACGCCATGGGAATCGGGCCTTCGTACGGCGGATGGGCCGGACGCGGTCCGCCCCATCCGCGACTGCGCCGTCTGGCGCGGCGGACTGTACGGGCTGCCGACGCCAGGAGCCGTCACATCAGGCATGGCACCCCGTTGCCGAAGCAACAGCATGAGTTCATACTTCGCCTCAGCAACCGTGGCGGGAATGCCGATCTGAAGCAGTTGGAGCCGGAGTGCCGAAAACATCGTCGCCGAGACTGCCGCAGCACCGTGATAATCCAGGCGAACTGCTCCACGATGCGGTGAACCTCAGGCTGCTCAGGGAGCTGCAGGCAGATCCGCGGATCACGATGTCTGCGCTCGGTCGCCGGATCGGCCTCTCGCCGCCGGCCACGACGGACCGCGTCCAGCGCATGCAGCGTGCCGGAGTGATCGCTGGGTTCCGCACGGAGGTCGACCCTGCGGCCCTCGGCTTGCCCGTGGCCGCATTCGTCCGGATCCGGCCAGCGCCGGGCATGCTGATGAAGGTCGCGGAGCTGACCAAGGAGATCCCGCAGGTTGTTGAGTGCTACCGCATCACCGGCGAAGATTGCTTCCTCATGAAGATCTACGTAGCCGCCGTCGACGGGCTCGAGGAAGTTCTGGATCGGTTCCTGCTCTACGGCCAGACGACCAGCTCGATCGTCCAGTCCTCACCGGTAGCCCCCCGCCCGCTGCCGCTCCCGGACCGGGCGTGAGCGGGAGCGCGATCCGGCGAGCGGCGCTGGCTGCGGCGGTCCTCGTCGTCGTGAGTGGGGCTGCGTTCGCGACGCTGTCGCCGCCACAGCTCTGCCCCGCGGTGAGCGTCGCCGACCTGCGGGCCTCGGCCACGGCGGCCGCGACCTGGTTCGTACGCAACCAGCAGCCGGACGGCAGTTGGCTCTACGAGTACAACGCCGACACGGACCGGGCAACGCCGACCTACAACGATGTCCGCCATGCCGGCGCGGTCATGGGTCTCTATCAGGCCGCCGCGGCCGGCATTCCTGGTGCGCTGGAGTCGGCGGACCGGGGAGCCAAATGGGCGCTGGCCCGGCTGCTCGAGCATGACGGCTGGGCGGCGGTGAGCGTTGACGGCGGCACCTCGACAGGTTCGACCGCCCTCCTGGTGGCTGGGCTTGCAGGGCGGCGGCTGGTGACCAACGATCCGCGTTATGACGCGGTGATGGCTCGGCTCGCTCGGTTCCTGGTGGCCCAGACCGAAGGGTCGGGCGCCGTCCGTGCGTACTACGACCTCGTCACCAACACCTCGGTCGCAGGGTCGTACTCCAAGTACTACACCGGCGAGACTTACTGGGCGCTTGCCCGGATGAACCAGCTCTTCCCCGATCAGGCCTGGGGGGCGACGGCCGACCGCATCGGCGCCTATCTGGCGACGGAGCGGGACGAGCGGGAGGACTATTGGCCGCCGATCCCCGACCACTGGGCCGCATATGGGCTCGCCGAGACCGTCCATTTCGCCGATCGGCCACCAGACCTGCCGCTCACCTCCGACGAGGTGGCGTACGCGCGGCGGCAGGCCGACTTGTTCGGTGGTCAGGTGCGGTGGATCAGCCAGCGGTTCGGGCCGTGGGGGCAGGTCGTCCGTGGCCACCCGATTCCGCGTGGCGGTGGCTACGGCGTCATCGGGGAAGGCTTGACGGGGCTGTGGCGCGTCTCCGGAGCCGACCGGCGCTTGGCCGACCTTCGTACTCAGATCGGGGAGCGCGCGGTATGCGATGCAGGGCTGGCGATCCGGGCGCAATCGGATGCGCCGGACGCAGCACGCTTTATCGCGCCGGCAAAGGTCGAAGGTGCGTGGTTCCGCGACGGGGTCACCCGGATGGATGATCAGCAGCATGCACTCGCCGCGCTACTGCGCACGATCCCGATCGTGGAGGCCAGCAATGATCAAGGATCGGAACGGCGCGTGCCCGCTGCGTGGTTGTGGCTGATCGCCATCGTCGCAGCGGTCAACCCGTGCCGAGCGGCCTTCGGCGTACCACGCCGCGGGGCTTCGCGGCGCGGCGTCGCTGCGGTCGCGGCCGTCGGCGCAGCCCTCGGCGCTGCGGTTGTCGCACTGGTGGCGATCGGCAGCGGCACACTCCTGGACGGGGCCGACGTGAGCAGCCCGGCCATACGGATAGCCGCGGGCGCGGTCGCAGCGGTGGCGGGAGTAGTCCAGATGATCCGCCGACCGCCGAGCCCGGAGCCTTCCCTGCCCGGCTGGGGCGCTGCCATCGTTCCCGTCGCGATCCCGCTCTTCATCGCACCCGCCGTCGTCGCGATGACGGTAAGCGCGAACGCCGACCGCGGTGCAGGCTTCGTGGTCGGCGCGACTGCGATGGGCGCGGCGCTTCTCGTGCTCACATGCCTCGCGCCGTTGCGCGATGTCAGGGCCAGGGTGATGCGTTGGGCTGCACACTTGACGGCGGCGGCACTGCTTGCCACCAGCGTGCTGTTGGTGATCGCGGGGATCCTGGATGTGTAAGTGCGGTCAGGTCGCTGACCACTCCGGCGTGCGATATGAGAGAGGGCCATCACCGCGAGCAGGGCCGGGGCTGCATCGGTGATCACTGTCGACTGTTCGCTCTAGAAGTCGATGCGTTCGACTTGACGAACGGCTCCGTTCCAGTTCAGCATGGAATCCGAGGTGTTCGATATGGCGAACATCCATGAGTGTCTGGCCGAGGACATCCCACTGGTCTGTGGCGTTCCGCCGGACGACATGTGAGGGGGGATCGCAGCAATGTCGGTTGGCGAGGACGAGTGGCGCGTGCAGTTCGACGCGGATGTGACCTTCCGCAACGGCGGCGGTCTGCAATCACAAGGCTTCCGGCTGGACATACCCGGCGCTGACATCGACGCTGACGCACTTGGCGAGCTCTTCGTACGTCATCTCGGCCTGCTGATGGTCGACCAGGTCCGCATCACCAACAAGGTTCTGCTGCCCGAGCCGCACAAGGGGTCGCGCGGGGTCCCGGCTCGCGAACCGGATCAACGATCTCCGCGACTGGTCGAACTCAGCCATGTCATCCGAGACGGCATGATCACCTATCCCGGCCTCCCGGCTCCGTCTATCAGCGAGCACCTCAGCAGGGAGGCATCCCGGGCGGTCTACGCACCCGGCATCGAATTCCAAATCGGCCGCATCTCGATGGTCGCCAACACCGGCACCTATCTCGACGCCCCCTCGCATCGCTTCGCCGACGGGGCGGACCTAGCTGCCCTACCGCTCAAGCAGACGGTCGACCTGGACGGCCTCGTCGTCCGCGTCCTTGGCAGTCAGGCGCGCGGGGTGGACCGAGCCGCACTCACGCCGTTCGATGTCACCGGACGTGCCGTCCTGATTCACACAGGTTGGGATCGCCATTGGGGCGCGGCCGAATACGGCAGCGACGCACATCCGTTCGTCACCGCAGCCGCTGCCGCCTGGCTTGCGGAGAAGGGTGCCGCGCTGGTGGGGATCGACTCGATCAACATCGACGACAAGACCGACGGCACCCGGCCGGCCCATACGACGCTGCTCCGGGCCGGCATCCCGATCGTCGAGCACCTGTGCGGTCTCGACCAGCTACCGCCATATGGCTTCCGCTTCTCTGCGGCGCCACTCGCGGTCGAGGGCATGGGCACCATCTCGGTGCGTGCGTACGCCCTCATTGACTAGTGGGAGCCCGAGCCCAGCGCAGATTTTTTCGCCATTCGCTCGCCCGACAGATGAGTTTCGGTCGGCTGCTGCGTCACTACTGATAACCAGTCCGGCACGGGTTCGGTAACGAAGACCAGATAGATCGCAGCGGCAGACCTAGAGGTGCGCAATGTGTCCACACCAGCCTCAGTGCCCAACAGCCGATCGCCCCGACCGCGAGGCGGCCCACACCATTGCCTCCCACCCCGAGCAGGGATGGAGCCTTCTGTGCAACGGCGTGATCCTCTTCGACGATCTGGGTGAGTTGCTCCCTGACGGTCGGATGGTGCTCCCGCAGCGTCCCACCGCCCACCTGCCCATGGCCGCCTGAGTCACGCGAGAGGGTGCTTGAGATGCGTCAGATCCAGATCCGCAAGCCGGCCAAGCGAACGACAGTCCTCGAGCTGGACCTGCGGACTCCGTCCGGCAAGATCCTTCCGTACTAATGCCGGTGGTCCGCGCTCAGGCTTGTCTAATGGTGACAAGACAGTCCATGCGTGCGATCCGGGCCAGCGTCCGGCCTCGCGAGCTACGGTTGCGGACTTCAGGAGGTGACGTGGGACAAGCCAATGCCGCGATTCCACCCTGGCGGCCGAGATCCGAGTCGGCGGTCCTCGGCGATCATCGGGATTGGTTCGAGCGCCTGTACGTAGCAGCGGACGACGGCGAAGTGATCGTCCCATGGGATCGCAGCGGGGAGCCGCACCGGCTCCTCGACCAGTGGGCTCGTCACCATCGACTCGTCGCCGGCGGGCGGCGGGCGATTGTCGTGGGGTGCGGCCTGGGTGGCGATGCGGAGTACCTTGCGCGGCTGGGCTTCGCCACCGTTGGTTTCGACTTCGCAGCGACAGCTATTCGGACCGCCCGCGAGCGGTTTCCAGACTCGCCGGTCGAGTATCACGTCGCCGATCTGCTGGATCCGCCCAGCGAATGGATTGAGGCGTTCGACTTCGTGTTCGAGAGCCTCACCGTCCAGTCGCTTCCCCGACCATTTCGCCTCTCTGCCGTCAGCCGGGTCCGGCAGATGGTCGCGCCCGGTGGAACGCTCCTCGTCATTGCCGCCGCAACCGATCAAGCTCCGACAGATGACGACCCGAACGGCGGGCCATGGCCGCTGACCCGTGCCGAGGTCGAGTCCTTCGCCTGCGACGACCTCAAGCTGGTGAGCCTAGAGGATCTCCACGACCCGGACGTCCGGCGCTGGCGCGCGGACTTTCGCCGTGACGGACGGACGGCTAGAGGACGGTAACGCGTCAGTCTGTGCACTCATGGCGCGATGAGGCCGTCTCCGATGACATCAATGCGGGTGGCAACATGGCTGATCAAGACGACGTGCGCCGCATCGCGCTGTCGCTTCCGCAAACGGTTGAAGCAGAAGATCGCTTTGCGTTCTCGGTCGTCCACAACGGCAAGCAGAAGGGGATCCTCTGGGTCTGGCACGAACGCGTCGAGCCGAAGAAGCCGCGCGTGCCCCGTCCCGACGTCGTCGCCATACGCGTCGCGAATGGAGCAGAGAAGGAGGCGCTCCTCGCCTCCGATCCCAAGAAGTTCTTCACCGAACCGCATTACAACGGCTTTCCCGCCGTACTAGTCCGGCTCGCCGCGATCGGGGCTGACGAGCTCGCCGAACTGATCACAGATGCCTGGCTCTGCCAGGCTCCACGCGTGCTTGTCAGGGAATTCGACCCGGCCGCACATCGTCGCCGCCGCGAGGGTTGATCGTCTGACTAGTGGACGGGAACCGGCCCGCGAGGGTTCCTCGGGCGCACATCAGACCCGGCCAGCCCGAAGACTCCCTGCCCCTTGATCGTGCTGTCCGTACTGGAACTACGACACGTCAAGTCCAGCGGCTAAGGGACCCGGCCCGACCTCAGACATGTTCGGAGACCAGCACAGCCACCGTGTCTGGGTCCAACGCCTTGAAGAGGTGGGCCACGTCGCCCGGGTAGGCGATGTAGTCCCCGGGGTGAAGCTCGATTGGGCTCTCGGCGACGCCGACCAGCGCTCGTCCCGTGCTGAGCACGACGTGCTCGACCACGCCCGGCATGTGTGGATCGGACTCACGCGGCGCCCCCGGCTGCGTCGAGATCAGGTAAATGTCGCGGCGGGCGTTCGGCGGGCAGGACGCCAGCAACGTCGCGACATAGTTGGCCCGATCGGAGGCGACCGCGGGACCTTCACCGGCGCGGATCACCTGAACCGTGGGGCGCCTCGGCTGGACCAGCTGCCCAAACGGGACGTCCAGCGCCACGCTCAGCGCCCACAGTGTCTCGAGGCTCGGGTTGCCGGTGCCAGACTCGAGCTGCGACAGGGTCGATTTCGCGATGCCCGCTCGGCGAGCGACCTCTGCGAGCGACAGCCCGACGCGGCGACGCTCCCGCTGCAGCGAGGAGGCGATCACCGCGAGCGGAGCTCGAGTTGAATCCGCGTTCTCCGTCATTCGTTCGCTCCAGAAGTCGATACGTTCGGCTTGACGAACGGCTGCGTTTCCGTTCACCATGGAATCCTATGCGTTCGATATGGCGAACATTGGATGAAGGCCTGGCCAGGGACGTCGCGCTGGTCTGTCTTGCCGATGCAATCGTCGGCGTCTCATTCGGAGCCATCACGGTTAGCTCCGGGCTTCCTCTCTGGCTGCCGATGTTGCTGTCGGTCGCCGTCTTCGCCGGCGCAGCGCAGTTCATGTTCGTGGGCCTGGTGGCTTCCGGTGGCAACCCGATCGCAGCCGCGGTTACCGGCCTGCTGGTCAACGTCCGACACGTGCCGTTCGGGTTCGCCGTTGGCGATCTGCTCGGCAAGGGTTGGGCACGGCGAGTCGCCGGAAGTCACCTCATGGTCGACGAGACCGTGGCCTTCGCCCTCGTACAACGTGATCCCGAGCGACGCCGCGCGGTGTATTGGGCGTGCGGGATCGGCCTGTTCGTGTGCTGGAACCTGGGGGTGATGATCGGCGCGTTCGGAGGCTCGGTTGTCAACGACACCGACGCGTTCGGGATGGACGCGGCCTTCCCTGCGGTACTGCTCGCGCTGGTCTTGCCGTCGCTGCGCGATGCCGCCACGCGCCGCGCGTCGCTCGTCGGAGTAGTGATCGCGCTAGCGACGGCGCCCTTCCTACCGGCCGGGCTTCCCGTCCTGCTGGCCCTGCTGGGGCTCGGCGCCGGACTGACCGGTCGTCGCGAGGGCAAGCCTGTGCAGGCCGAACCGGAGACGGTGGCATGACCGGATCAACGAGCATCGTCCTTGCTGCCATATTGCTCGGCGCGGGTACCTTCGCGTTCCGCTTCGCCGGTCCCGCCCTGCGTACGCGGGTCGAACTCCCGGCTGGCGTCGAGAGGCTTCTCGCAGTAGCCGCCGTCGTCCTCCTCGCCGCGCTCGTCGGAACCGCGTCGCTGCTGGACGGACATCATTTCGCGGGGATCGCCCGGGCCACCGGAGTGGGCGTGGGCGGAGTTCTGGCGTGGAGGAAAGCGCCGTTCGTTGTCGTGGTCATGGGAGCAGCGGCAACCGCGGCCGGACTTCGGCTCCTGGGCGTTCCCTAAGCGGCCGCGAGGAGGAACCGTTCGACCAAAATTCTTCTCCCACGATGCCCGGATAGTGACTACGCTCTTGGCTATTGCAGGCCGAGCTCGGGGGATGCCGACCTACAAACGTTGGGGGGTGAGGATGGCCCCGGTTTGCCGAGGGCCGCCGTGATGTCAGGGACAGGACCGATCCCGCTACCTGCACCAGGGGGAGACCTATGTATCGCAAGGTTTGCACGTTAATGCTTACGTCCGTCGCGCTCGCTCTTGCGTTTCCAGCGACGGTATCCGCTCAGACGGAACCCTTGTCCGGAGCGATCTTCACGACAGACGTCACCGGCGTTCCGGTGAATCTCAACATCTATGCCGCCAAGGAAGACGTCTACCTCAACGGTGGACCAGGCATCAATGCCCCGGACGACGCCGCCGGCCTGCCGGCCGGGACCTACAGCTTCCAGGTCACCGACCCGTCCGGAAAGACACTCCTGTCCAGCGACGCGGTCTCATGCCGGCAGTTCACGGTCGACGCCTCGGGGGTCATCCAGAGCGTCGCGCCGGGCGGCGCCTGCGCTCATGCCACGGGCATTGACGGTGAGGATGCCGGTATTACCGTGCAGCTGTTCCCGTACGACGACACCCCGAACAATGGTGGTGTGTACAAAGTCTGGGTCACACCGACGGAACTGCTCGACTGTGATGCGCCAGGCAACAAGCACTGCTTCGTGCCTGCCGACAGCAAGACGGACAACTTCAAGGTCCGGGAGGGTGCCATCGTCGAGATCGACACCCGGTTCCACAAGGCGGCCAGCCTGATCGACGGTGCGGGCGTCACCTGGGTGGACACGCTCGGCGCCAAGAACAAGAAGTACTCGGAGTACAACCCGGCGATGCTCGCCTTCCACGAGGCGCACGTCGAGGCCGCCGAGGCGGGGCTTCACTCCATCGTCATCAGCGACCAGGCACTTTGCACGATTGATCACGCGCAGGGACCAGACGGCCTCACCTACCGGCCCACCAATGGGAAGGTGACCGTCCCGGTGTCCGTCGCCAACAATCCAAAGAAGTCAGTGACTTACTTCGTCGACGTCGATTGCTCATGAGCTGAACGAACGCGGGGACGCACTCGCGGAATCGGATCTGTCGCAAGAGCAATAGTCGGCAATCTGGAATCCCCTGGCCGTAGACGACGGCCAGGGGATTTCAGGATGCGCAGGCCAGCCGCCGGGGCGCGGATCATCGTGTCCTCGCCCGTTTCTGCCGCTGCTAGCAGATCAATCCATGGGACTCCAACTCCCTACGGTGTTGTGTCGCCATAGATGTTCTGGTCCAGGCCGCCCTCGTACGGACAGGTATCGGGACCCCAACTGCCGTCGACGTTCTGGACCCTGCACTGGCCTGCCGTCCTCCTGGGATCAAGGCGAGAACAGCACCGAAAGCGCCGCAAGGACTCTCGGCCACGCGTCGATCACCAGGCTCTCGATCTCTGTGGCCATCTACACCCCGACGAGCTGGATCGCCGGCAAGCCCGCCGGAGCACAGGCGTGCTCGACCTGGAAGCAGTGCTTTATGGGCACCGGTGCCCGAACGGGAACACCCAGCGGAAGGTGCTCAGGATGGGACGGCGACACCAGCAGTCCGCGGAACAACTGCATTCGACGCCGCCCATGCCTTCGACGAACCTACCGATGATCGCGAAGAGCAGGTACAGACCCGCCGCGCGACCGACGAGGCGCTTCATGACGCCAACGTACGGCGACCCAACGGCAGCGGGCAATGGCCTCTCCCTCGCGCCCCCCGAGCGCCCGAGTGCCGCGCCACCGGCCATTCCGTAGCGAAGCAGCGTGCAGCCGCTCGACCCCTGCCCGGATCTGCTCCCGGCTGACAGCCTCGGCGTTGATGTCGGGGATCCGCACCGCGCCGTCCTGGGTGAACAGCGACGCCACGCGATCGTCGTCGCACATCATCACCGCGTCGGCGAACTCGCCACGCAGCGCCTCGATCTCGATGCGTCAGCGATAGCCTGAACGTCGCTCATCGGTTCCTCCCTCGTCTGTGCTCGTCTCAGCCGTACGACGACACAACCGCTCGGGATTTCGGGCGACGCGCCAACCTCACAGTTCAATGCGCTGTCTCGTCGAAGTAGTGAGGGCAGATGTGGCAAAGGAGGCGCCGACACCATGACCACCCAATCCCAGCCAGGAGACGGCAGGCTCGATCCCGGCCTGAGCGCGATCATGAGTGAGCGGCGTCAGCTGATCAATCTCGCGTACCGCCTCCTCGGCTCCCTGGCCGATGCCGAGGATGTCGTACAGGAGACGTACGCCCGCTGGTACGCCATGTCCCAGCAGCAACAGGAGGCCATCGAATCCCCCGGCGCCTGGCTGACCAGGGTCGCCAGTCGGATCTGCCTGGACCTGCTCGGCTCGGCACGGGCCCGGCGGGAGAGCTATGTGGGCGAATGGATCCCGGAGCCACTGCCCGACCGTACGGAATGGATCAACGGGAAGTCAGGCGGCACCACGATCGACCCGGCCGACCGAGTCACCCTCGACGAGTCGATCAACATGGCCTTCCTCGTCGTACTCGACTCGATGACCCCGGCCGAGCGCGTCGCGTTCATCCTTCACGATGTTTTCCGCTACCCCTTCGCCGAAGTGGCCGAGATCGTCGGCCGCACACCGGCGGCATGTCGCCAGTTGGCCTCGTCGGCCCGCCGTCGCATTGGAGCGTCGCAGGCTCCTCCGACCCCGACAGCCCAGCGCGCCGATATCGTCCGGGCCTTCAAAGAGGCATGGGAAGCCAAGGACATCGAGGCCCTCATCGGCATCCTCGACCCCGCCGCCACGGCGATCGCCGACGGCGGCGGCCTCGTCAGCGCCGTACTCCGCCCGATCGAAGGTGGCGAGAAGATCGCGCGCGCGATCATCGATCTCGCCCGCAGGGTACCCGACCTGACGATCCTGGAGCGAACGGTCAACGGTCAGCCTGGCTTGGTGGCTCAGCAAGCCGGCGTCACCGTGACGGTCGTCGCGTTCGACGTCGCAGGCGAGCGGATCAAGCACATCTGGGCAGTACGGAACCCCGAGAAGCTCCGGCCTTGGACGACAGGCTGACCCGTCGCCGTACCGTTCTTTGTCACCAGCCCTATCGGTCCGGGTGTTCGTTGCGATGGTGCCGTACCGTCGGCGAGCCGAGAGCTGGGCGAGCAGGACCAGCGCCGTTCCGCCGAGGGTGAGGATCGTGAAGCCGAGCGTCGCGTCGTCGCCAGGGTGGACGATCGCGAGCTCGTCGGGTGGTCCGTGCTGTGACATTTGCCCGGTCCTTGGGTCTGCTCACCGAGCAAGGCCGATGATCGCGCCACCTGCCACGACGAGAAGCGCTGCGATCGTCACGCGCCGGCCGATGTACTCTCTGCGCCCGATCACTAGTGCCGCGAAGAGTACTGCCCAAAGGGATCCGGTCGCGTTCAGTGGTGAGACGACGCTCACGCGTCCACGTTCCAACGCCGCCAGCAGCGCGTCGTAACCGAGAGCAATCGCGATGCCTGCGGGGACGAACGCAGGCACTGCTTGTCGCAGACGGGTGCGCAGATGGTCTCGGTGCATCAGCGCCAGGTAGACCAAGATGAGCGCCGCCGCCGCGAGCAGGGACGCCGCGGCCGCGACAAGTGGCGAAGGGGGCTCGTTGCGCGCCGCCCAGCGGACGACGTTGTCGCGCGCCGCGAACAAAGCGGCACACAGTACCGCGAGCACAAAGCCGCGAGCCCGGAGGTGCTCGGGTCCCGTTCGCTCCCCCGCCACCGTTACGCTTCCGAGGACGATCAGCACGGTCCCCGCGACCAGCAGGGGGCGAAACGACTCGTCCAGCAGTATTAGCGCGATGACGATCGAAAGGAGCGGGGCTGTTCCCATGAGGATGGCGGCGCGCGAGGATCCCGCGTGGCGGACGGCGAGGGTCATCAGGATCTGCGAGGCGCCGGGTGCAATCAGTCCCGCGCCGAAGAACGGCAGGAGCTCGTCGATGTGAACCCCTTCGACGACCGCGGATGGGGCCGCCACGGCCGCGGAGGCCGCGGCACCAACGGTGGCGGCGACGAGCGCTCCAACATGCGGATCGCCACTGCGACGGATGCCCCACTGCACCGCAACAGTGAGGGCGCCGAAAGCTGCCGCGGCGAGCATCGCGAGCAGCACGGCGGCCATGCTTCAGCCTCCGGGCACTCCCCGCGCGCGGGCGCTCGCGATGACGCGGGTTCCCGGACGCCACGCAACGACCACCACCGGGTAGCCGTCGGCTGTTTCGGTTTGCCCTTGGTCGAGAACGCGACGGAATGAGCAGCTTCTGCGCCTCTTGCCGACCGTGATTCCGAAGTCTTCGAGCGTCACAAGCCTGGAAGGATACCAGATAGCTTTCTAGAAAGCTATCTGGATCCTTTATACTGGATTGATGCGTCAGCGGGACCACGTCCATCGCGTGCTCGAGCAGTGGCGACGGGAAGCACCCGAGCTCGACCGCTCGCCCTTCGGCGTGCTCGGGCGGATCTCACGTCTCGCCCACCTACTGCATGCGGAGATCGAGCCGATCTTCGCCGCCCATGGGGTGACCGGGGGGGAGTTCGACGTCCTGGCCGCCCTGCGCCGGGCGGGTCGACCCTACCGTCTGTCTCCGACGGAACTCAGCCGGTCATTGATCGTTACGAGCGGAGGAATGACGAAACGGTTGAACGCCCTTGAGGATCGTGAGTTGATCCGCCGCGGATCCGACCCGAACGATCGACGGTCCTCACTCGTACTATTGACCTCCGCCGGGAAGCGTCTAGTGGAGGCGATCCTCCCCGAACATGTCGCCAACGAGCGTCGGCTAGTCGGCCAACTCAGCGCGAAGGAACGCCTCGACCTCGCCAGCTTGCTGGAGGGTCTGGCCGTGTCCCTGGGCGACTTCGCCGACCCCCGCATGCTCGGCACAGCACCGGCACGCCGACGGCGACGTGGATAGCCAAGCCCCGGGGGCGTTCGTGCCCGAGTGGGATGTCAGCGGTGCACGAGGTCGTCGAAGATGACGAGTCAAGGTGGCGTGACGGCAACGCCGGGACGGTTGATCTCCATGAAGATGTCGGGCTGCGCGAGCGCTGAGAATCCGTGACGGGCGTAGACGGGGTGGGCATCACGGGTCGCCAGCATGATCCGGCGACAGGTCCTTATGTCGGGGTGGGACACCGCGAGCGCGGTTAGCCAGCCACCCAGGCCCCTGCGCCGATGCGCAGGGTCGACGTA
>DASYTV010000184.1:0-9412 GCA_036001885.1 Actinomycetes bacterium | reverse complement strand
CCAGAAGACCGGACCGGCGATGACGGTGGGACCGACCGGGTGCAACGCGAACCGGAACGAGCTGACGACGCCGAAGTTCCCGCCGCCGCCTCGCAGCGCCCAGAACAGGTCGGGGTGATCGTTGGCCGATGCTCGGACGATGTTGCCCTCAGCGGTGACGACCTCGGCCTCGAGGAGGTTGTCGACGGTGAGCCCGTGCTTGCGCATGAGCCAGCCGATGCCGCCCCCGAGGCTGAGGCCGCCCACGCCGGTGTGGCCCACGATGCCTCCGGTGGTAGCCAGCCCGTGGGCCTGGGTCTCGTGGTCAACGTCTCTCCACAGGGCGCCACCCTGTACCTGGGCCGTGCGTTCGGCGGGGTCAACCGAGACGGCACGCATCGCGGAGAGGTCGATGACGATCCCGTCGTCGCACACCGCGGTGCCCGCCACGTTGTGGCCTCCGCCCCGTACCGCGATCTCGAGGCCGCGGTCCCGGGCGAAGCGCACCGCCGAGGCCACGTCGGCGGCCCCGGTGCATCGGGCGATCAGTCGGGGTCGCCGGTCGACCGTGCCGTTCCAGACGGCTCGGGCGTCGTCGTAGTCAGCGTGCTCGGGGGCGATCAACTCGCCACGGAACCCAGGGATCTCTATGCCGGTCACCGTGTCGCTCAACGGGCCGATTCCTTCACTGGTCAGTGCTGTCATCGTTCCTCCTGTTGACGCGTCCATCGCACCATCGGTGGACACCGCCGAGAAGTCAGCAATCTGGACTCCGAAGTACGGAATCTGGACTTCACGGCGAGCGGAAGGCTTGCGACGCTGCAACCGTGAGGACCTACGGCCAGTACTGCCCGATCGCCCGCGGCGCGGAGATCTTCGCCGAGCGTTGGACCCCACTGATCATCCGCAACCTGCACCTGGGCTGCGGGACCTTCGGCGAGATCCTCGAGGGCGCGCCCGGCCTCTCCCGCACCCTGCTCGCACAGCGGCTCGAGCAGCTCGAACGCCTCGGCATCGTCGACTCAACACCCAAGCCTCGCGGGCGCGGCCACCACTACCAGCTCACCGACTCAGGCCACGACTTGTTCAGGGTCTGCGAGACGCTGGGCGAGTGGGGTGCCCGTTGGCTCGAGATCGCCCCCGAGAACCTCGATCCATTCGTCGCGCTGTGGTCGATGTGCAACGCGCTGCGCCGAGACAGGCTCCCCGACCGGCGCGTGGTCATCCAGTTCGACTTCACGGGCTTCCGGCGCCACGAGCGGTACTGGTTGCTGCTCGAGCACGGCGAGACCGAGATCTGCAAGACGTACGCCGGTCTCGACGAAGACCTCTACATCACCGCCGAGGCCGAAGCCTTCGTCAAGTGGCACGCCGGCCAGCTCACCTGGGCCGAGGCGCTCCGCGACTCCCGCATCCGGCTCGACGGTCCGTCGTGGCTGACACGAGCCTTCCCAACCTGGAACGCTCGCAGCATGTTCGCCCACATCAAGCCCGTCTCGGGCACTGCCGCCGCGAACTGACGTCTTCGGCCCAGCGCCCGATGCTCAACGTCGAGCTGCTTACCTGACGTTAGCCATGGCCGGCCGCCGCCGAGCAGCCAAGAGCGGCACCCGGCGCTCCGCAATCATGATGCCGAGCAGCACGACGGCTCCGCCGACGAAGTGATGCCAGGACACGCTCTCGCCCAGAACGAGAACGCCGAGGGCAACCGCAACGAGCGGGACGAGATAGGTGACCATTGAGGCGCGAGTGGCGCCGATCCTGTCCATCAGTGCGTAGAGCAGGAAGAACGCTATTCCCGTACCGAATACGCCGAGGGCGAGGATGCTCCCGGTCACCCGCCAAGTCAGGTGGACCGCCTCCCATCCCGTGAGAAGCGAGATGACGGTCGTGACGAGGCCGGCGGCAGCGACTTGGCCGAGGGCCAGCGAGTACGGCGGATAGCCGAAGCTAGGCAGGTAGCGGCGATTCCAGACGAGCGCCACACCGTACGACGCCGCTGCTGCCAGGCAGGCAACCTGCCCGGCGAGACTCGATCCCTCGCTGCCCTGCCATGGCGCGAGGACCACGACGACTCCCGCGAAGCCGAGGAGCAGCCCTATCCCGCGGGCCAGGGTCGCCGGTTCGGCACTGAGGAAGGCCATCGCGAGCATCATCGTGAACAGCGGCGTCGTGCCGTTGTAAATGCCTGCAAGGCCGGATGAGATGCGGCCGTTCTCCGCCCAGGCGAACAGGAAGAACGGCAGCGCGTTCCCGATACCGCCGATCACTAGCAGATGACCCCAGAGCCGGGTGCCGCGCGGGACCGGGAGCCGGCGCAGGAGGACGAGAGTCAGCAGGGCGGCCGCACCCAGCCAGGTCCTGAAGAGGACGACCTGAAGGTCGGTCATCCCTTCGACAGCGACCTTGATGAAGAGGAAGCTCGCACCCCAGATGAGCGCGAGCGCACCGAGGCGGGTGACATCGACGCGGCTCATCGGGTTCTGCATGGTCAGGAGTATATTGAGCGATTACTCCTGTCCCCATCGAAGTATTGGCCGATCCGCGAAAACGGCAGGTTCATTGCGACGGTTGGCTGGGAAGTGCGGAAAGAGATTGGGTGAACCGCCCGATCACGATCTTCGTGTTAGCAGGAAGGAACGACCGGTTGGGGCTCCGTATCACCGGGCGGGCGCTTCGACGTGGTCGTGCAAGGTGAGGAGCGCATGATCTTCGATTCGCGGGTCCCCGCGGTTACCGCGGGCGCGGCGCCGGCCGATGCCGTCTATCTCGACGTACGAGAACCGGACGAGTGGCGGGCCGGTCACATCCATAACGCTCGCCACATTCCGCTGGGTGAGCTGGTGGCCCGCATCGACGAACTTCCGGCCGACAGGCAGATCGTCTGCGTCTGTCGTGTGGGGGGCCGGTCGGCGCAAGCCACGGTCTTTCTCAACCGCCAGGGGTACGAGGTCGTGAACCTCGACGGGGGCATGGAAGCGTGGCATAGCGCCGGCCATCGCATGGTCAGCGAGGACGGCAAGCCGCCGCGCGTGATCTAGCGCGTTGAGCGGCTCACTTCAGGAGCCTGGAGAGCCGCCGGTCGGCGAGGAGTTGCCCGCCGGTCTGGCAGGTCGGACAGTACTGCAGGGACGAGTCACTGAAGGAGACCTCGCGCACGGTGTCCCCGCACACTGGGCATGGCAGGCCGGCCCTGGCGTGGACCCGCATCCCGATCTTCTTCTCCGCCTTGAGCTTGCCTGCGGCGAGTCCATGCGAGCGCTCGACGGCCGAACTGAGAGTGTCGGCGATGGCTGCATAGAGCCGTTTACGCTCCTCGGCGGACAGGTTCGCCGCCGGTTT
Source organism: Actinomycetes bacterium (assembly GCA_036001885.1). Taxonomy (GTDB): domain Bacteria; phylum Actinomycetota; class Actinomycetes; order JAKEEW01; family JAKEEW01; genus DASYTV01. Next base: position 6,091 of record DASYTV010000184.1, on the reverse strand, counting down.
GAACGGTGAGAGCTTGGCGGCGTGCAGGACTTCGTCCGAGTATGCGTTGCCGATGCCCGCGATCACCGATTGGTCGCGGAGAATGCCCTTGATCTGGGCCCGGCCGGCCGCGTCGAGAAGTTCATCGAAGACTTGCTCGGTGAACGAGGGATCGAGTGGATCAGGACCGAGCCGGACGATACCCGGCACTTCGTTCTGATCCCGGACGCAGTAGACGGCGAGGCGCTTCTGGGTGCCCTGCTCGGTGAGATCGAAGCCGCTTCCGTCATCGAGGTGCATGCGCAGCGCGAGCGGGCCCTTGCCTGGTCGGGGGGGCGCCGCAGGTAGGGAATCCCGCCACTGCAGCCACCCCGCCCGGGCAAGGTGTACGACGAGATGCAGGCCGTCGCAGTCGAGGTCGAGGAACTTGCCATATCTCCCGACGGAGGTCAGAGTCAGCCCGCCGAGGGAAGACAGCGGTGGATCGTAGGTCTTGAGGACGCTGATGGCGGCGACGTCCACCCGAGCCACCACGTGGCCGACCGCTCGCTCCCGCAGGAAGGCGGCGAGCGCTTCGACCTCAGGCAGCTCGGGCACGCCTCAGGTGTATCCGAGCGGACTTCGCCATGTCCACTGACAGGCTGTCAGAGCTTCTTGGCCTGGACCTCGAGCTCGAGTGTGATCTTGTCGCCAACCAGGACGCCGCCCGCTTGGAGTGCAGCGTTCCAGGTCAGGCCCCAGTCCTTGCGTGAGATCTGGCCGCGGCCCTCAAAGCCCGCCTTGACGTTGCCCCACGGGTCGACGGCATTGCCAAGGTGGGTCAGGGTGAGCTCGACCGGCTTCGTCACGTCCTTGATCGTAAGGTCGCCGACGAGGATCCAGGTGCTCGGGTCGCCGGTCGGTCGGAACTCGGTGCTGCGGAACTCCAGGGTCGGATACTTCTCCACCTCGAAGAAGTCGCTGCTTCGCAGGTGCGCGTCCCGGTCAGCGCTGCCGGTGCTGAGGCTCCGGGCCTGGACGGTCACCGTCGCAGATGAGGCAGACGGGCCGGCCGGGTCCAGCGTCGCTCCACCGGAGGTGTCGGTGAACGAGCCGCGTACGGTCGAGATCATCGCATGCCGAACCGCGAAGCCGAGCCTCGTGTGGGCAGGATCCAGCTCCCAGGTTCCGGCAAGTTCGGCCGGGGCGAATGTGCGCTCAGTCGTGGTCATAAAGACGTCTCTCCTCCGATTTAGTTTAACGTTCAACTAATGTGGTTTCACGGTAGCGACAGGAAGTTGAACTGTCAACTAGCTACACTGGTTCGCGTGGCGGACGTTCAATGGCTCAGCGAGCCCGAGCAAAGGGCCTGGCGGGCCTACCTCGAGGCGACGTCACGCCTGTCCGATCGCTTCAACCGCGATCTCCAGCGCACCCACGGTCTGTCGATGACCGACTACGAGATCTTGGTACGCCTGTCCGAAGCGCCGGGCCGCAGGATCCGGATGACCCAGCTGGCCGCCGAAACGTTCTCCTCCAAGAGCCGGCTCTCGCACGCGATCAACCGCCTGGAAAGCGCAGGAATGGTCGAGCGGATCGGCTGCGACACGGACAAGCGCGGCTGGTACGCCAAGCTCACGGACGACGGATTTGCACGGCTGGAGCAGGCTGCGCCGGACCACGTCAGGTCAGTACGTAGGCATCTGCTGGAAGCCCTCAGCCAGGATGATTTTCTGGCGGTCGGTGAGTCGATGGCCGCGATCGTCGCCCACCTGCACGCCGAAGAGTAGTCGAGTGCCTTCGGGACAGTGGGAATCGTCAGCACGGAGTTGCCGACGGCGAGGATGGCGCGTTTCTTGCCGCGGCGGTGGGACAGCCGCCGGTAGTTCCGTACGCCGCTTCGTGTAGCGCAGGCTCGCCACCCTCGTGGCCTCACCCGGTCCCAGCCAGGAACGGTCATCGGGCAGGTTGTTCTCCCCGCGAGCAAGCCATTTCACTGTCAGCCGCCGTGCTGTCCGACGAGCACCGCCCCTTGTTACCGATCTGGTCCTGCGTTAGTTCGGCCGAGGCGGCGCGTCCATGCCGGCCGCTTCGGCCGCGTCCGCCTCCTCCTTTGTGGCATGCACAGTGCCTTCGGTGTGCGCCGGTGGTGCGTACACGGTGTAGAGAACGAGGGGGTTAGCCCCGGTGTTGAGGAAGTTGTGCCTGGTGCCGGCCGGGACCGCGACGAGGTCGCCCTGGACCACCTTCCTGGTCTCCCCCGCTACCACGGCCTCCCCGGTGCCGCTGACGAAGGTCAGGATCTGATCCGTGTCCTCGTGCACCTCCTCCCCGATCTCCCCAGCCGGCGGGATGGTCATTATGACCAACTGGGCGTGAACTCCGGTCCAGAGCACGCGGCGGAAATCGGCGCTCTGCTCCGCGACGGTAGCGATGGCGAAGTGCTGCATGGCGGCTCGCCCCCCTCTATGGTGTGGACATCTCCTTATGCTGCGTACCCAGCGCTTCACGCTCCGACCAGAGGAGTACATGGGAGCTCCTCGCCGGGCTGTTTTACCCGCCTCCGCTCATAGTGCGAGGCCGATCACCAGTAGACCATTCAATAACGGCTAGGGGCCGGCCGATCTTCGACCTCTTCCGCGGCGTTCGTTCAGATTCGGAAGCTGACGGGGAACACCGTCAGTCTCACAAGGTCATCGAGCCAGGACGTCGCACACTACGATGAGCAGCCACCGACCCGAGCGGCGTCCTCCGCGCCCATCGCCACCGATTAGCGGCGCGCGCCGACGCCCGTTCGGTCGGATGACGCGGTCGGTCGCTCGATCCATGTCATGCGAGACTGGCCGGGCGTGGAGGGCGCGGGGTCGTGATGGGTTCGCTGGAGGTTCGGCTGCTCGGCCCGTTCGCGGTCGGGGGGTGTGCGGGAACATGCGGCGTGATCTTCACGAATGGGCGCGCACACGTCTTGACCGCCTGTGTCAAGCGTGCTTCTACCGCTCGGCTGCGTCCGCTGCAGCGATGCGCGCTCGTCTGTCGGCGGTGAGCTCCTCGAGAACGATTTGGAACCCGGCTGCGATCGGCACGCCGATGATCGCCCCGATCAGCCCGAAGAGCGCCCCGAACGCGAGGACGCTCGTGAGCACGGTGTAGCCGGAGACCTGAGCTGCCTTTCCGATGATCGTGGGCTGCAGGATGTAGTTCTCGATCTGCTGGTAGACGACGATCACGATCAGGAAGACGATCAAAGCGGTGAGGCTGACCGAGAGCGCGACGATCCCGATGATGACGCTGGCGAGGGTGGCGCCGATGTTGGGAACGAGATCGAGGATTGCGGCGATCACCGCCAGCGCGAGCGGGTAGGGCAGGCCGAGGATCGCCGCGGTGAGGCCGTAGACCGTCCCGCAGACGACCGAGATCGCCACGTTGCCGAGCATGTAGCGCGAGGTCGTGTGGATGATCCGGTCGGTGACGCGCAGGTAGCGCTCGCGCTTGTCTCGGTAGATCAGGCTCCCGATCAAGTCGCGCAGGCGCGGCTCGTCGATCAGCCCGAAGAGGGTCAGGAAGATCACCAAGAAGGCGGCCGAGACTGCTCCGAAGGCCGAGCTCCCGACGTGGGCAACGCCGCCCGACACCTTGCCCGCCCCCTTCGTGATGTCCCCCGCGTGTTCGGTCAACGCGTCGAGCGAGCCGCTCCCCTTGTTGATGACGTTGCCCAGATCGCTGTGCCTGGCCTGGTCGACGATCTGCGGCAGGTCGTGGCTGAGGCCGCGCACCGCGCCGCTGACCGCCTGCACGATCACGAGCGCGACGGCGGCGATGACGACGACGATCGTCAGCACGAGCACCGTCGAGCACAGCCGCCGGCTCCAGCCCAGCCGCCGCTCCATTCCCGTCGCCAACGGCGAGAGGACGGCGACGCTAAAGACGGAGACGAAGAGGAGAAGCAGGACGCTCCTGATCGACGCCAGCGCCGCCCCGACGGCGACCGCGACGGCGACGAGCAGGATCGTCCGGATCGAGATCGAGACGCTAACCTCGCGGCGACTGTCGCCGACGCCCGCGCCCCGACGGCTACCTTCGCCCGACGCCGTCGCCACCGGAGCCTCTCTCTGGCCGGGAGTCACCACCAGAGCGTCCCGCGCGCGCCTGCCACACCGCTGCCACGGGCCGCGCACCTGCTGCCCTGCGCTTCCCGCGCTTCACGGCCGCTACCGTCACGACAAAGCGCCCGAAGACGCAACCACGGTCAATGAGCTTGTCCCCCTCGACCGCGCTGCCCGACGCGTGCCGGCACTCAGGTTGCTCGCTTGGACTGGACGGTCACTTTGCTCCTCGTAAAGCCAGTCCAGCAGCCTAATCCTGAACGTGTCCGCGTCGATCATCATGTCTCCCCCATAGAGCCGACTCGTCGTGGTAGGACGCTAGCGCGTCAACTGACATCCACGGCAGCTTCGCTGCAGCTCGTTCGTCTGCCCGGCGCGCTCCCTCCCACGGGACCCAACAGACGGCATTTTGCCAACCACGTGCCGCAATGTGTCAGTACCGGCAGGCAACGATCGGCGACTCCCGGTCAGTCAGAGGCATTGGAGGCAACACGGCCGGGTTGCCAGTCACAAATGTGGCTGGGCAAGGATCCAAGGACCCTTACAAAGAGGGCGTCGCTCGCACGGCCTCGACCGTGCACCAGATTTGCACCAGATCACGCGGGCAAATGCAGACAACGCCGGCTACGAGCGGACGCCCAGCGAAGCTGGCCGGCGAGTGCCCAGTGACGGCGGAAGATCGGGTGAGAACACGCGCCTTCCAAGCTGGCGGTGCGGTTCGATCCCGGTCTCAGCGCCACGCCGGGCTCGACGGGGAAGAGCTCGGGGTGTCGAGCGAAAACGGCATCGTTACGCTGACCGGCACCGTGCGGTCGTGGGCCGGGCGCGACGCTGCCGTGGCCGCTGCGTGGGGGGCCCTCGGTGTCACCGACGTCCGCGACTGCCTCACCTTCTCGTACTGATCCGCGGCGACTCACACACTGGTCACCCTCGGTGGCTGGTGTCATCGCCGTCGGCGTGGAGTGGGGGCCGTGATCCCGTCATCGACGGCAGGCGATTTGCGCATGGCACGCTTACCGTCGTCGCGGGAGAATGTGGTGGATGGTGTCGGAGCTCTCGCCTGATGGCCGGCGGTCCTTGGATCGACCGCAGCGGCCTGTGTTGTTTGTCAACCCGAGATCTGGCGGGGGCAAGGCCGCACGCGCTGCGGTTGCCGAGCGGGCACGCGAACGAGGGATTGAGACCGTCATCTTTTCGCCAGGCCAGAACCTGGAAGCGCTGGCCCGGGAAGCCGTGGCCAATGGTGCGGATGCGCTGGGGGTGGCCGGTGGCGACGGGTCGCTGGCGGTCGTGGCCGCGGCGGCCGCCGCGCATGGGCTTCCGTTCGTGTGCGTGCCGGCCGGGACCCGCAACCACTTCGCTCGCGATCTGGGGCTGGATCCGCACGATGTGCTCGGCGCGCTCGACGCGTTCACCGACGGGATCGAGCGCCTGATCGACGTGGCGGACGTGAACGGCCGGCTGTTTCTCAACAACGTCTCGCTCGGGATCTACGGCGACGCGGTCCGCAGTCCCGCCTACCGCGATGCCAAGATGCGCACACTCCTGGAGACCGCCGAGAAGGTGCTCGGCCCAAGCGCAGAGGTGCCAGCCCTGGGCCTGGTTGACGATGTCGGGCGCGAGCACCAGCATCTCGCCCTCGTGCTCGTGTCGAACAACCCCTACACGCTCGATCGGCCACTGACCCCCGGTGCCCGTCCGGCGCTGGACAGCGGCCGCCTCGGGATCATCGTTCTCGACGCACCCGGCGCTGCCCCGCACCCCCCGGGGGCTACCCCCCACCCTCCAGGGCAAGCGTGGAGCGCGCCACGCCTGGAGGTCAGCGCGCTGCCACCGGTACACGCCGGGATTGACGGCGAGGCGATCGATCTAAGCCCGCCGCTGAGGTTCACTATCCGGCCCGGGGCTCTGCGAGTCCGAATCTCCCCCCGCCATCAAGGCATGCCACCATCGGCGCCGTTATCGCGTACCAGGCAAACGCGTCCGCCAACAGAGGGCTAACACGCCGAGAAGATGCGGGCCCGTCAGGG
>DASYTV010000183.1:0-8666 GCA_036001885.1 Actinomycetes bacterium | reverse complement strand
TCGCCGCGCGCGATCGCCTCGGCCTCCAGCGCCTTCCGTTCCTGCTTCGCCAGCTTCTTCGCCTGCTTCTCGGCGCTCTTCCGCGCCTCTTCGGCGGCCCATTGCCGTGGTTCGCCGGTCGCCAGACCGCCGACTGTCCGGTAGATCAGGTACGCGCCCCAGGGTCCGGCCACCCAGACGGGCCAGAAGTAGATCAACTCGTGGGACAGGATGCACGTCACGGCCCAGATCGCGATGACGACGCCGACCGCGCGGAAGTAGTCCTCCCAAGTCTCGGCAAGCCAACGCCGGGTGACGCCCGTGGTCCGCGCCTCCGCGAACTGGGCCGGCTGGGGCACCGTCGCGGGCAGGTCGGTCAGCAGGCTCTTGAGCTCGCCGTAGGTCTTCGCCGCGTACGCCTGCTGCAGGCGCTCGTCGTACTCGTGCAGGTCGAGCCGGCCCTCCTCGAGCGCGCCCCTCAGCCGCTCCGCGACGGCCTGGCGGTCGGCGTCCGCCGCTCGCATCTCGTCGTCTCGCCCCATGTTGTCCAGCATGCCAGCCCCACTCCAGCGTCCGTCCGGTCACCGGTAGCGACGGTCGCGACGGGCGGCGCGACGGGCCTGGCGGTCCGGGTATCCGCCACGGGAGCCTCGGCTCGCCAGCCGGCCGAAGATGCCGAAGATCAGCGGGATCAGCAGCCAGACGGGCCAGAAGTAGTTCAGATGACCCGAGCTGATGCTGGTGATCGCCCAGATCGCGATGCAGACCAGGATGACTCCGCCGTAGGGGTACACCCAGGCCGATGGGCTGTGCTGGTGTTCCTGCTGAGCGGGCGCCGGCGGGGCGGCTTGATAGGGCGCCACCCGCGACTGCTGCGGCGGCGCGGTGCCGGGAAGGTCGTCCAGGAGCCCGTTGAGGTCGCCGAACGTCTTCGCGGCGTACGTCTTCTGCAGCCGCTCGTCGTACTCGTGCAGATCCAGGCGGCCCTCGTCGAGTGCCACTTTCAACCTGTCGGCGACGGCCTGGCGGTCCTGGTCGCCAGCCCGCATCTCGTCACGACCCATGCGTCCAGCATGCCAGCCCGGCGGGTGCGCGGCGAACCCGGTTTCCGGCTAGTTGATCACGTCGGCGCCGGGCTGGCGGGCGGTCACCAGTTCGCCGAGGCGTCCCCGGCCGCCGTCCGGCGCCGTGGTAACCCAGACGCCGTCGTCCAGGATCGCCATCGTGTGCTCGATGTGCGCCGCGATGGAGCCGTCGCGGGTCACCACCGTCCAGCCGTCGTCGAGCTCGACCGTGCGCGGCGATCCCAAGGTGATCATCGGCTCGATGGCCAGCGCCATGCCGGTGACCAGGCGCGGCCCCTTGCCGGGCTTGCCATGGTTGAGCACGTGCGGGTCCTGATGCATCTCCGTGCCGATGCCGTGGCCGCCGTACCCGTCGACGATGCCGTACCGGCCGGCCTTGCGGACCGTCTTCTCCACGTTGAACGAGATGTCGGTGAGCCGGCCACGGCCGTTGGCGGCGCCGCGCGCCGCGGCGGCGATGCCGGCCCACATGCCGTCCTCGGCGACCTCGGCCATCTTCAGCAGCGCCGGGTCGGTCGCGCCGACCCCGACCGTGATGGCGGAGTCGCCGTGCCAACCGTGCAGGATCGCACCGCAGTCCAGCGACAGCAGATCGCCTTCCTTGAGGACCTGCTGCGCCGATGGGATGCCGTGCACGACCTGCTCGTTGACCGAGGCACAGATCGACGCCGGGAAGCCGTGGTAGCCCTTGAACGAGGGAATCGCGCCCGCGTCCCGGATCACCGTCTCGGCGATGGCGTCCAGGTCGGCGGTGGACACGCCCGGAGCGACCGCATCTCGCATCGCGGCGAGCGCAGCGGCGACGACGAGTCCGGCACCGCGCATCAGCTCGATCTGTTCCGGAGTCTTCAGCTGGATGTCCAGCTGGGGGCGGCGCATGTCAGCCCCCGTACGACCGCAGGGCGTCAATCGCGCGTACCGTGACGTCCTCGACCGGACCGGTCGCGTCGATGCCCACCAGCTTGCCCTGGGTCCCGTAGTAGTCGACCAGGGGTGCGGTCTTGTCGGCGTACTCGACGAGACGCGTGGCGATCGTCTCCGCCTTGTCGTCGTCGCGCTGGAACAGCTCGGAGCCGCACCGGTCGCAGATGTTCTCCTTGCTGGTCGGGTCGAACTCGACGTGCCAGATCTTGCCGCAGCCCCGGCACGTACGGCGCCCGGACAACCGGCGGATGACCTCGTCGTCGTCGACCACGAGCTCCATCACCAGGTCGAGCGCCGTACCGAGGTCGGCCAGCAACTTGTCGAGCGCGGCCGCCTGCGGGACGGTCCTCGGGAAACCGTCCAGCAGGAAGCCATCGGCCGCGTCCGGCTCGGCGAGCCGGTCACGAACCATGTCGATGGTCACCTCGTCGGGCACGAGCTGACCCGCGTCCATGTAGCGCTTCGCCTCGACGCCCAGCGGCGTGCCCTGTGAGACGTTGGCCCGGAAGATGTCACCTGTCGAGATCTTCGGTACGGCGAGATGAGCAGCGATGAACTCAGCCTGGGTCCCCTTGCCGGCCCCTGGAGGGCCCACCAGTACCAGCCGCACCTACATCGCCTCGCTTCGGTGAGAAGGCATGCCAACCGCTCGCGCGTGAGCCCCCCGGCTCCGCGCCGCCACTACCTCAGGAACCCTTCGTAGTTGCGCTGCATCAGCTGGCTCTCGATCTGCTTGACCGTCTCCAGCCCCACACCCACCATGATCAGCACCGCGGTACCGCCGAACGGGAAGTTCTGATACTGCGACGCATTCAGCCAGATGAAGAAGAAGTTCGGCAGCACCGAGATCAAGCCGAGGTAGAGCGCGCCCGGCAGGGTGATCCGGCTGAGGATGAAGTCCAGGTAGTCGGCCGTCGGCTTACCGGGTCGGATACCCGGTACGAACCCACCGTACTTCCGCATGTTGTCCGAGACTTCGGTCGGGTTGAAGGTGATCGACACGTAGAAGTACGTGAAGAAGATGATCAGCAGGAAGTACAAGGTGATGTACATCATGCTCTTCGGGTTGGCCAGATTGTTCTGGATCCAGATCTGGTAGCCCTTGAGGTTGTTGCGGTCGAAGAACTGCAGATACAGCTGTGGCAGGTAGAGCAGGGACGAGCCGAAGATGACCGGGACGACACCCGCCTGGTTGACCTTGAGCGGGATGTACGTCGAGGTGCCGCCGTACATGCGCCGGCCGATCATGCGTTTCGCGTATTGCACGGGGATACGCCGCTGCGCCTGCTCGATGAAGACCACCGCGCAGATGATGACCAGGACCAGCGCGATGACGAGGAGGAACTTACCGACGCCGCTCTGCTGCTTGATCGTCCAACCCTCGCCGGGGAGGCGAGCCGCGATCGAGGTGAAGATCAGCACGGACATGCCGTTACCCACGCCGCGGTCGGTGATCAGCTCGCCCAGCCACATGACCACGCCGGTGCCGGCGGTCATCGTGATGACCATCATCGTCAGCGTCAGCCACATCGGCAGCCCGGTGTCCTGCGGGATGACCTGGAACTGCTTCTGGTCCGGCGGGCAGGCGCCGGCGAACAGCTGGCCCGACTTGGCCAGCGCGATGAACGCCGAGGACTGCAGGACCGCCAGGCCGAGCGTCAGGTACCGGGTGTACTGCGTGATCTTTGCCTGGCCGGACTGGCCCTCCTTGCGCAGTTGCTCGAGCCGGGGGATCACGACCGTCAGCAGCTGCAGGATGATCGATGATGTGATGTACGGCATGATGCCGAGCGCGAAGACCGACAGCGACAGAAGTGCGCCGCCGGAGAACAGGTTGAGCAGGTTCAGCACGCCGCCGCCGGCGCCGGACTGGTTCACCACATCAAGACAGTTCTTGACGTTGGTGTAGGACACGCCCGGGCTGGGCAAGGTTGCGCCGAATCGGTAGACCGCGATGATCGCTACTGTGAACAGCAGTTTCTTGCGCAGGTCAGGCGTCCGGAACGCACTGGCAAAGGCGGAGAGCAACTTCTTCCTCCTGCGCGAGGTAACCGCCTGATCCGGCGGACGGGGTGGGCATCGGTCCGGACGACCGATATCCCTAGCTGGGAACGGACTCTAACAGTCTAAAAAGCCTGCGGTCAGGCACGGTCGCCGGTTGTGAACCGCCCCGGCACGAAGGGCTGCCGGACCATCGCCGAGACCATCGCCGCCGACCCGCAAAGCCGCAGGTCGGACGCCACAAAGGGGATGCTGCCCGGGCACCTCTCGGCGCCCGGGCGAGCACCCCCACGACTCAGAGCTCGGTGGCCGAGCCACCGGCGGCCACGATCTTCTCCTTGGCCGACTCGCTGAACGCGTGCGCCGAGATCGTCAGCGACACGCCGCCCAGTTCGCCGGAGCCAAGGATCTTGATGGGCTGGCCGCGCCGGACCGCGCCGGACTCGGCGAGCTCCAGCGGGCCGACCTCGCCGCCGTTCGGGAACAGTTCGGCCAGCCGATCCAGGTTGACGACCTGGAACACGACCTTGTTCCGGTTCTTGAAGCCCTTCAGCTTCGGCAGGCGCATGTGGATGGGCATCTGCCCACCCTCGAACGCCGCCGACATGTTCTTCCGGGCCTTGGAACCCTTGGTGCCCCGGCCGGCGGTCTTGCCCTTGGAGCCCTCGCCGCGACCCACGCGGGTCTTGGGCGTCTTGGCACCGGGCGCCGGACGGAGGTGGTGGACCTTGATCGCCATTACTCGACCTCCTCAACGCTCACGAGGTGGTTCACGGCGAAGATCATGCCCCGAATCTCGGGCCGGTCCTCCTTGACCACCACATCGTGGATCCGCTTCAGGCCGAGCGACCGCAGCGAATCCCGCTGGTTCTTCTTGCGGCCGATCGCGGAGCGGACCTGGGTGACCTTCAAGCGTGCCATCAGTGCACCACCGCCGCTTCCGCACGCGCCGCCAGCATTGCCGCGGGCGCCACGTCCTCGACCGGCAGGCCGCGGCGCGACGCGACCTTCTCCGGCGCTTCGAGGCCCTTCAGCGCGGCCACCGTCGCATGCACGATGTTGATCGGGTTCGACGAGCCGAGGCTCTTGCTGAGCACGTCGTGGATGCCGGCGCACTCGAGCACCGCGCGCACCGGGCCACCGGCGATGACGCCGGTACCGGCGGACGCGGGCTTGAGGAGCACCACACCCGCGGCGGCCTCGCCCGTGATCGGGTGCGGGATCGTCGCTCCGATCCGCGGCACCTTGAAGAAGTGCTTCTTGGCCTCCTCGACGCCCTTGGCGATCGCCGCGGGCACCTCCTTGGCCTTGCCGTATCCGATGCCGACGGTGCCGTCGCCGTCGCCGACGATCACGAGGGCGGTGAAGCTGAAGCGACGACCGCCCTTGACGACCTTCGCGACACGGTTGATCGCGACGACCCGCTCGAGGTGCGGGGTCTTCTCTACGGGCGCGTTACCGCGGCTGCCGCCTTCGCGACGGTTGTCCCGGCGGCCGCCACCCTCGGTGCTACCGCCGGACCCGCCGCCACGGCGCTGCTGACCAGGCATTGGTTTTCCTTCCTAGAACTCGAGTCCGGCTTCGCGGGCGGCGTCAGCGAGCGCGGCGATACGCCCCGCGTACTGGTTGCCGCCGCGGTCGAAGACGACCTTGGACACGCCCGCGGCCTTGGCCCGCTCGGCGAGGAGAGCGCCGACCTTGGCGGCCTGAGCGCTCTTGTTACCCTCGGCGCCCCGCAGGGACGCGTCGAGCGTGGAGGCCGAGACGAGCGTGTGGCCCTTGGTGTCGTCCACGATCTGCGCGGTGATGTTGCGCAGCGACCGGGTGATGACGAGGCGGGGACGCTCGGCCGAGCCGCGGACGTTCTTGCGGACCCGGAAGTGCCGGCGCGCCCGCCCGACGGCGCGCTTGGCGGCGACACCGCCGCCATTGCGGCGCTTGAGCAGCGTGGCGGTCACTTCTTACCTGCCTTTCCCGCGCTTCTTACATCGCGACGGATGACCTCGCCCATCACTTCTTACCTGCCTTGCCAGCCTTGCGACGGATGACCTCGCCCTGGTACTTGACGCCCTTGCCCTTGTACGGCTCCGGCGGGCGGATCTTCCGGATGTTCGCGGCGACCTCGCCGACGAGCTGCTTGTCGATGCCGGCGACCGTGAACTGCGTCGGCCGCTCCACCGTGAACGTGATGCCGGGCGGCGCGGACACGGTGACCGGGTGCGAGAAGCCCAGGGCGAATTCGAGGTCCTTGCCCTTGGCGGTGACGCGGTAACCGGTGCCGTTGATCTCCAGCGTCTTCTTGTAACCCTCGGTGACGCCGACGATCATGTTGGCAACCAGCGTACGCGAGAGACCGTGCAGTTCCTTCGCCCGGCGCTCGTCGTTGGGCCGATTGACGTGCAGCTCACCGTCCGCCTGCCCGACCGTGATCGGCTCGGCGACGGTGTGCGAGAGCTCGCCCTTGGGGCCCTTGACCTTGACGGTCTGCCCCGCAATGGTGACGTCGACGCCGGCCGGGACCGGGATCGACTTACGTCCGATTCGCGACATGTCTAGTCTCCGTTACCAGACGAAGGCGAGGACTTCCCCGCCCACGCTCCGCTTGCGGGCCTGCCGGTCGGTCAGCAGTCCCTGGGACGTCGAAATGATCGCGACGCCGAGGCCGCCGAGCACGCGCGGAAGCTCGTCGGACTTGGCGTACACCCGCAGACCGGGCTTGGACACGCGCTTGATGCCGGCGAGGCTGCGCTCGCGGTTCTGGCCGTACTTGAGCTCAACGACCAGACGCTTGCCGACAGCGCCCTCCTCGGGCTCCTCGGCCGACCAGGAGGCGATGTAGCCCTCGGTCTTGAGGACCTCGGCGATGTTCGCCTTGATCTTCGAGAAGGGCATGCTCACCCTGTCGTGGTACGCCTGGTTGGCGTTACGCAGACGCGTCAACATGTCTGCGATCGGGTCCGTCATCGTCATGGGTATTCGTCAACCTTTCTCGCCGGGGTTCCCGAGGCCCGGGCCTACGGCGAAGCGGTGTTGCTGTTATTCCGCCTTCAGACGGGTTACCAGGAAGCCTTCGACACGCCAGGGAGTTCGCCGCGGTGGGCCATGTCCCGGATGCAGATCCGGCAGAGGCCGAACTTGCGGTACACCGAGTGCGGGCGACCGCACCTCTGGCAGCGCGTGTACGCACGCACAGCGAACTTCGGCTTTCTGGCAGCCTTGAGGATCAGCGCCTTCTTCGCCATGCTCAGTTCTCCTTGAACGGGAAGCCCAGGAGCTTGAGCAGCGCCCGGCCCTCGTCGTCGGTCTTGGCGGTGGTGACCACCGTGATGTCCATGCCCCGGGTCCGGTCGATCCGGTCCTGGTCGATCTCCTGGAACACCGACTGCTCGGTCAGCCCGAACGTGTAGTTGCCGTGCCCGTCGAGCTTGCGCCCGTCGAGGCCGCGGAAGTCCCGGATACGCGGCAGCGCGATGGACAGCAGCCGGTCCAGGAACTCCCACATACGGTCATTGCGCAGCGTGACCTTCGCGCCGATCGGCATGCCCTCGCGCAGCTTGAACTGCGCGATCGACTTGGTCGCCCGCCGCACGATCGGCTTCTGGCCGGTGATCGTGGTCAGGTCCCGCACGGCGCCATCGATCAGCTTGGCGTCGCGGGCGGCCTCGCCCACACCCATGTTCACGACGACCTTCACCAGACCGGGGATCTGCATGGGGTTGCCGTACTTGTACTGCTCCTTGAGCGCAGGGACGACCTCGGTGCGGTACTTCTGCTTCAGGCGGGGCAGGGTCTTGGTTTCGGTAGCGGCAGTCATCACAGGTCCTTACCGGTGCTACGCGCGATGCGGACCTTCTGGCCGTTCTCGTCGAACCGGAAACCGATCCGGGTCGGTTTGCCCTGGTCGTCCACGATCTGCACGTTGGAGATGTGGATCGGGGCTTCCTGCGTGACGATGCCGCCGGTCTTCGAACCACGCTGGGTGGTGCGGATGCGTGTGTGCTTCTTGATGCGGTTGACGCCCTCGACGAGGACCTTGTCCAGCCGCGGGTAGGCCGCGATGACCTTGCCCTTGGCGCCCTTGTCCTTGCCGGCGATGACGATGACCGTGTCGCCCTTCTTGATTTTCATGCCAGCGCCTCCCGTCGGTCGCCGCTCGTCGTGGCCGGACATTCGCTGCGCTCGCTCACGGTCACAGCACCTCCGGCGCCAGGCTGATGATCTTCATGAACCGCTTGTCGCGCAGCTCGCGGCCGACCGGGCCGAAGATGCGGGTACCGCGGGGGTCGCCACCGTCCTTGATGATCACGGCGGCGTTCTCGTCGAACCGGATGTACGAGCCGTCGGGGCGGCGCTTCTCCTTGGCGGTGCGGACGATGACCGCCTTGACGATGTCGCCCTTCTTCACACCCGCGCCCGGGATGGCGTCCTTGACCGTGGCCACGATGACGTCGCCGATGCTCGCGTAACGGCGACCGGAGCCGCCGAGTACGCGGATGCACAGGATCTCCCGGGCACCCGTGTTGTCGGCGACGCGGAGTCGCGACTCCTGCTGGATCACGTCTGTCTCCTATGTCTGCCAGTTCTCCGGCCACTTCCCGCGGCCAGAGCTTGGCGGAACCTGGGTCCGCCTTTAGTCCGCTTAAGGGCGGCGGCGGGGTGGTTGGATGGGCCGCCGGG
>DASYTV010000182.1:0-4881 GCA_036001885.1 Actinomycetes bacterium | reverse complement strand
CGACCTATCGTGATCACATGGTCAAGCAGCGGACACTCGACATAGCCGGACGTGAGGTGACTATCACCAACCCCGACAAGCTGGTCTTTCCGGTCGGCGGCCACACCAAGCTGGATCTGGTGCACTACTACCTGGCGGTCGCGGACGGCGCTCTGCGGGGGGTGGCCGGCAGGCCGATGATCCTCAAGCGCTTCGTGAAAGGCATCGACGAGGAGGCCTTCTTCCAGAAGCGGGCACCGGCCAAGCGGCCGGACTGGATCGAGGTGGCGGAGCTGAACTACGCCTCAGGCAGGTCAGCAGATGAGGTGGTGGTCCGGGACTCGGCCCAGCTGGCCTGGGTGGTCAACCTCGGCTGCATCGACCTCAACCCGCATCCCGTTCAGGCCGAGGACCTCGATCGACCCGACGAGCTGCGCATCGACCTCGACCCGGTCCCCGGCATCGACTGGAAACAGATCCTCGCGGTTGCCCTCGTTGCCAAAGACGTGCTCGAGGACTATGGCCTGGCGGGGTGGCCGAAGACCTCAGGCTCGCGTGGCTTTCACATCTACGCGCGCATCCACCCGCGCTGGTCCTTCCGGGACGTACGGCTGGCTGCGGAGACCGTCGCCCGCGAAGTCGAGAACCGGGCACCGGACCTCGCCACAAGCAAATGGTGGAAGGAGGAGCGGCAAGGCGTCTTCGTCGACTTCAACCAGAACGCCAAGGACCGCACGGTCGCGTCGGCCTACTCCGTACGGCCGACCCCGGATGCTCGGGTATCCACACCGCTCTCCTGGGACGAGGTGCCGGACTGCCGCCCCGATGCATACACGCTTGCCACCGTGCTGGAGCGCTTCTCGGTGGTCGGCGATCCGTGGGCCGGGATCGACGCGTCCGCCGGCTCGCTCGATGCCCTGCTCGATCTCGCTAAGCGCATGGGGCCGGCAGAGAAGCCGCCCAAGGGCGTCGGGCGACGCCAGTCCACGATGCCGCTGATCGAGATCGCTAGGGCGAAGACCAAGGGGGAGGCGCTGCAAGGCCTGGAGCGGTGGAAGGCGCGGCATCCGGCCGCCGTGGACCGTCTCGAGCCGGTAGACATCCTCATCGACGGCATGCGAGGGCGGAGCTCTGTCTGGTACCGCATCCGGGTCAACCTCCAGCACGTCCCAGAGGCGGAGCGTCCGCCGCAGGAGTCGCTGGAAGTCGACTACGACCCATGGGCAGGGGTGACTGGGCCCCCCCCGTGACTGGCGTCACTCCATAACGCGTCTGGCAAGCGCCGGCGGCTCCCGGCCGGCCATGATCCAGCCGGCGATTATCGCGGCGGCCGGGACACCGACCACTATGACGGCGAGCTCGAGAACCGGCACCGGGGTCAGGGTGCCGATGTTGCTGATGAAGCCGGCGGCCAAGGCCGCATAGGCGCCGACCGTACCAAGCAGGACACCGAGGAACGCGAGGCTGCCCGCGGTGGCGGCCGTGAGCGTACGGCGGGTCCTGCCCGTCGCGCCGGTCGCGGTGAGAGTCCGGAGATCGCCGGCTGCCTCGCCGCGGATAAGGCCCACCGTCATCGCGAGGATGCCGAGCGCCAGGAGCACGGCGAGGGCCGTCGCCACAGTGCGGAGTGTGGCAAGGCTTTCCTGGTGATCCCGAGTCTCGATCGTGAGGCGGGCTTCTGCGGCAATGTCGCGGGCCGTCGCGAGCTGCTCACCGGTCAGAGGGCGTTTCGTCTCGAGGAGCCATCGGCCTGCGGGTGCAGATTCCCAGCCGCGCTTATGGAGCGCATCGGGGGTGATAAACGATCCCGGCAGCGACGAGTGCGTTTCGGTGATCTTCTGCAGGCCGGTGACAGCCTCAGGGTCGGACCGGCCTCCCTTTTGCTCGCTGGACAGCCCGATGAAGCGGAGGTCACCGGCTTCGGTGGTAAGAACTTGGGTCCGTGGATCGACCGCGTCCAGGTCGATGCCATAGCGCTCGAGGAGCGGGGGAGTGGCGACATAGAGCAGCGACAGATCCCGCCAGCCGTCGCCGGATCGCACGTCGAGCGTAATCGCGAGCCGCCCCGGCAGATCGGGCTGCGGTGGGAGCTTCGGGTCCAGCGCGACCGCGAACTCGATCACCACCGGATTGCCGATCGCTGCTGCCAGCCGGTCGACCTGGCGCCTCATGCCCTGGAGGTCCGCCGGCCGTGGCGCGAACGGCCCATCGTCGCTCGATGCCCTGACCAGGAGCTGGTTGTCGGACAGGTTGCCTTTGTCCGGGGTGTTATGTGCGGCGGTCGAGGCGACGACGGTCGCCACGGGGATACCGAGGACGAGGCTCATCGCCGCGAGCGCTGCACCTGAGCGGGCCTGATAGCGGGCGAGGTCGCGAACGGCCAAGCGAGGAGCCACCGGCAGCCGATCGGCAAACGCGGCGAACGCCCGCAGCGCCAACGGCCCCGCCAGGAGGATCCCGACGACGGTGGCCACGGTGCCGCTCACGATGAGCAGGACGTTGCCCCAGTGGACCGTGTCGCCGGCGACGTCGCCGGACGCGGCGAGGCAGGAGATCCCGACCACGATGAAGAGGCCAGCCATCGTCGCTGACCGGTGCACGGGCCTGGGCGGCGCCGGCCGCCCGGACAGGGCAAGCGTGACCGGAAGCCGGGACACCGACCTGGCTGGCCACCACGCGGCAGCGGTCGCCGCGCCCACAGCCAAGAGCATCCCGACCGCGATCAGCCACCACGGAACGTTGAAGCGATCGATCCGATAACCCAGAGGTTCCTCCAGGTACGGCGCGGCCGCAGTCCAGCCCGCCACACCTGCGGCTGCTCCGATCACTGCCGCGACCGCCCCGAGAACCGCACCGCTTGCGATCATGACGAGACGTAGGTGTCGCTCGGTCGCACCCACCGCGGCGAGCATGCCCAGCTGGCGAAGACGACGCTGCGCCATCACGACGAAGCTGGCCGCGGCGACAAGGGCGACAAGCACCATGGCGAGGGTTGCCACGCCGAACACGCCGACGGCGGCGAGGACGCCTTCGCCTCCCGTGCCACGCGCCGAGATGACCCGGTCCGTCCAGCCCGGAGCGCGGAATGCCATCACCCGCGCGTCGCTGGCCTTGACCAGGACAGTCACCGAGTCCGGGCCGACATTTGCCGACGGAGCGACCAGCGCGAAGTCCGCGCCTAGGTCGCCCGGGTTCTCGACGATGCCGACCAGTTGTCGCTGTACACCGTCGAGGGTGAATCGTTGGCCGATATCGACCCGAAGAGTCGTCGCCAAGTCGTGCGTCAGTGCGACCTCGTCCTTCCCGGTGGGGTAGCGGCCCTCGCTCAGAGCGAGCATCGAGCGGCCAAAGGCGCCGTGCGGATCCTGGGTCCGCAGCTCGGCGGGCCTGAACAGCCCGGGAACCCGCACGTCTCGGCGGCCGATGACGTCGATGGTGCCGAACCACTGTCGGGCGGCAGCGATTTGGGCTTCGAGCTGGGGATCGGAGCCGTCGAACTTGAGCTGGTAGTTGGCCGTGCCGTAGTCGGCACGGCCGGACGCGGGCGCTGCGTTGTACGCGACTGCTGCACCGAAGATGGCCGCCGCAATCGAGACAGTAATCAGCCCGAGGATCAGGACCTGCTGGCGCCATTCCCGGCGGAACATTCGCCACGCCCAGCGGACCACCGCGCGTCGCGCCGCCATGCCGCCGGCGCCGCGAGGAGAGCTCGCCCGCCCGGGCCCGGCCGATCTCATCGGTTCATACCGGGTGTGAGAAGGGACTCGGGACCGGGAGGTGGGGCAGTCTGGTCGACGATCCGCCCGTCCCGGAGGAAGACGATCCGATCGGCCCAGGACGCGAGCTGGGCATCGTGAGTGACGAGGACAGCCGCGACGCCGCGTCTGGTGGCTGTCCGCAGCAGTCGCATCACGGCTTCACCGTTGACAGAGTCCAGGGCGCCTGTCGGTTCGTCGGCGAGCAAGAGCCGGCGCTCGCCGACGATGGCGCGGGCGATGGCCACGCGCTGGCGTTCGCCGCCGGCGAGGTCGTCCGGGTAGCGGTCAGCGCGGTCGGCGAGGCCCAGTTCCTCGAGGACAGCGACTGCCCGCTTCCGAGCGGTCTTTAGCCCGACACCGTCGAGCTCGAGCGGAAGCCCGACGTTCTCGGCCGCGGTCAGCCCAGGCAGCAGGTTGAAGTCTTGGAAGACGTAGCCGATGGAGCGGCGGCGCAGCCTCGCTCGATCGTTGCGGGACAGACCGGATAGCGGGAAACCGTCTACCAAGACCTCACCGCTGGTGGGCTCTTCGAGGCTGCCTGCGATCGTCAGCAAGGTGCTCTTGCCCGACCCGCTCGGGCCCATGACGGCGACAAGCTGGCCGCCGTCTACAGACAGGTCGATCGCGCGGAGCGCCTCGACCTCGCTCGGACCTGAGCCGTACGTCTTCCACACATTGCGCAGTTCGACAGCAGCAGTCATTTCCATGCCTTCACTCGGCTGAGCCGCCGCAGCGGCGGTGCGGTGGCTTTGTCCTCTTCAGCACCGGAGACCGGCAGCTGCCTGAGCCGCGCGTCGGCGGCGTCGAGCCATCGCACGACTCCCTCGAGCCGGAACAGCTCCGCGTCGGCGACCAGAGCAAGGCTCAGGTCGCCGGCGGACGCGTCGGCCTTGATGTTCGTGTAGCGCTGCATCAACTCGACGATGTGCTTGCGGTGTACCTGCAGAAGCTCGGGCACATCGACGCCTGGAACGCGTATTGCCACCAGGACCTTCATGACCAGTTCGTCGCGAGGTGGAGTCGTCATGTCGGGCGGTGTACGCAGCCACGCATCCAGCTCGTCGGCGCCGGCGGCGGTGATCCGGAACCGCTTCTGCGGACCGTCGTTCTCCTCGCCGTCGGACTCGATGAGCTGATCGCGCTC
>DASYTV010000181.1:0-2513 GCA_036001885.1 Actinomycetes bacterium | reverse complement strand
ACGCTCGGCGAAGACGTCGGTCTCGATGCCTCCCAATCCGAGGACGACCATTGGCCCGAACACATCGTCGTTGCTTATCCCCGCCAGCAGCTCGACGCCGGCCTCGGCCATCGGCTGAACGAGGACGCCGGCTAGCTCGTCCGGGAACCGCTCGGCCATCTCCTGGTACGCCTGACGGACCGCCTCTTCACCGGCGAGGCTGAGGCGCACCGCGCCGACGTCGGTCTTGTGCACGAGCTCTGGCCAGTACGCCTTGAGTGCCACCGGGCGACCGAATGCTCCAGCAAGCGCGACCGCTTCATCCGCACTGCGGGCCAACCTCTGCGGGACGAGTGGGATCCGGTATGAATCGAGCAGCTGAGCAGTGCGTTCTGGATCGAGCCAGCCGCCTTCCGGATGCTCAGCGAGGAACGCCTGCACGAGTCCACGGGCGCGATCCGTGTCCACATCACCCACTTGAATGACTGCGCCGGCCGGCAGTTCGCGCCAACGGGCATACCGCTGCACGTGGCTCAGGGCACGAGCCGCCAGCCCGGCATCGACGAAGCTCGGGACGATCCCGCGAGGACCACAGCGCAGCGCGACCACCGCCTCCGCCTGAGCAAGCTGTACGGCGAGCAACGGCTTGCCGTCCAGGTCGCGTGTATCGGTGATGGCCGGGCGCAGGTTTCCCAATGCGGTCGGCGCAATCAAAACCATGACCGCGTCCACCGCCTCGCTGGCGGCGATCCGCTCGAGGACAGTCCGCAATGCCGTCGTCGATACCGCCGCGGTGGTATCGACCGGGTTGGTCACGCTAGCCGCAGCGGGAAGAACGTCACGCAGGTCTGCCTGGACCTCGGCCGGCAGGGGTGCGACGGTGAGACCGACATCCGCGCAGGCGTCGGCGGCCAGCACGCCGGCCCCGCCGGCATTGCTGACGATCGCCACCGAGGCTCCGCGCGGCAGCGGCTGATGAGCGAGCAGGGCCGCGGTGGCGGTCAGATCTTCTAGACCGCGGGTGGCGATGACGCCCGCCTGGGCGAAGAGCGCCCCGCGAGCCGCCGCCGGCGTGGCGGCCGCAGCCGTATGTGAGGCGGCGGCCCGTTGGCCGGCCTCCGAGCGGCCGGCGGCGACGGTGAGTACCGGCATCCGGCGCGCGAGCTGGCGGGCCAGCCGACCGAATTTGCGTGGGTTGCCGAAGGACTCCAGGTAGAGGATCGCCATCTCGGTCTGCCCGTCCGAGGCCCACCACTGGAGCAGGTCGTTGCCGCTGACGTCGTACTTGTCGCCGACGGACACCAGGGTCGAGATTCCGACGCCGAGCCGGCTGAGGTGCTCGAGCACGGCGATACCGACCCCTCCCGACTGGACGATGACTCCGGCCCGCCCGGGCAACGGGTGGGTGCCGCCGAATGTCGCGTTCAGGTGTACATCCGGCTGGGTGGCCGCGATGCCGAAGCAGTTGGGCCCGACGAGGCGCATGCCGTGCCGCCGACAGGTTGCCAGCAGTGCCTCACCTTCCGCTTCGTCCAGCGCGGAAGTGATCACGACAACCGCACGGATGCCACGAGCCGCACACTGGCTGGCGACTTCGGCCACGTGCGGCGCCGGAACCGCAATGACTGCGAGGTCCGGAGTCTCTGGAAGCTCCTCTACGGAGCGGAATGCTGGAGCCTCGCCGATCCTCTCGTCCGGCCCGGCTGCCGCATTGACCGCATACACGGATCCGGCGAACCCGAACTGCGTGATGTTGTCGAAGACGGCGCGGCCGACCGAACCCTTGCGGCGGCTTGCACCGATCACGACGACCGAGCGTGGCTGCAGGAGCGGACGCAGGCTCTCCACATCAGCACGCCGCTCGCGATCACCAACGGCCTCGAGATAGCGCTCGCTCTCCACAAGGGAGACGACGAGGAAGCTCGTGCCGTCCTCGTACCGAGAGGTTACGGTGAGCCCCGCGTCGGCAAAGACGCGCTGCATGTCGTAGTTGTCGGACAGCACGTAGGCCACGAAGCGGGTCAGGCCGTTCCGCCTGGCCAGGGCGGCGAGATGCTCGAGCAGGAGCGTTCCCACCCCGCGGCGGTGGTAGGACTCGTCAACGACGAAGGCGACCTCACCTTCGCTGATATCTGCGCCGCAGGTGTATTCGGCGATTCCGATGATCTTCCCGTTGAGGATGGCCACGAGCGCGGCATAGCCGGGACGGGGCGGAGCACAGATCCGCTGGGCCGACGCCTCGCCGGCCTGCTTGCTGATGCCGAAGAACCGCATCCGCAGGCTGTCCTCGGACAGCTCGGCGTGCAGGCGCCGTACCTCGTCGATATCCGCCGGCGAGGCCGACCGGATCTCCACGATCGTCCCGTCGATGAGGAGGGCGAAGGTCGGTCTTTGGGTCCGGACCTCGTCCGTCGCCTGCGCGGGGAGGACGCCGGGAGCGGTCGTCATCGGCTCCATGGTCAATCCATCCGATCCGGAGGCCGGTCGTCGTAGGTCACCTCGCGGGCCGTCTCGTCATCGAAGCTGTATTCCAG
>DASYTV010000180.1:0-2466 GCA_036001885.1 Actinomycetes bacterium | reverse complement strand
CTCGTGTTGCCGTCGAGGGATTCCCCGGATCGCTGGTTCATGATTCGGTTATCGCGATGATTCGCGAGACGGGGTCTGCGATGCAGAAGCTGAAGATACGCAAAGACCGCACGCCGAGGGTGCTGCGGAAGCTCGCCAAAGTGGAGGCGGATGCACGTGTCGCGCGGCGGCTGTTGGCGATCGCCAATGCGCTCAGCGGCATGAACCGGGCGGCGGCAGCCGCGAGCGCGGGGATGGACCGCCAGACGCTGCGCGACTGGGTGATCCGCTACAACGAGCACGGCGTGATCGGGCTTTGCGACCGCTGGAGCGGCGGGCGCCCGCCGCTGCTCACCGCGGAGGAGCAGGCGGAACTGCTCGCCGTGGTGCTGGCCGGCCCCGATCCGGAGAAGGACGGCTTCTGCGCTTTCACGCGCGAGGACCTGGTGGCGGTGGCCAAGAAGAGGTTCGGCAAGTCGATGCATCCAACATCGATGGGGCGGCTGCTGAGGCGGCTCGATCTGTCTCGACAGAAGGCGCGACCCAGCCACCCGTTGAAGGACCCGGCCGCCGCAGCGGCCTTTAAAAAGAGCCCTGCGAACGCTCAGAAAGATTGCCGATACACATAAGGGCAAGCGGATTCGCCTCTATTTTCAGGACGAGGCGCGCGTCGGTCAGAAGGGGCGCGTGTGCCATGTCTGGTGGAGGCGCGGCGAGCGACCGCCAGGCCTCCTCGATCAGCGCTATGTGTCGGCCTATATCTATGCCGCCGTGGAGCCGGGCACCGACAACGCGTTCGCGCTGATCCTGCCGGATGCCAACGGCGCGGGCATGCAGGCGTTCCTCGATGCGTTCGCCGCGACGATCCCAGATAACGAGCATGTCGCGCTGGTTCTCGACGGCGCCGGCTGGCACGGCAGCAAGAGGCTCCGCGTGCCAGCGAGCATCACGCTGGTGCCGCTGCCGCCCTATTCGCCCGAGCTCAATCCGGTCGAGCGCGTCTGGCTCTATCTCAAGCAGCGGTTCCTCTCGATGCGCCTGCTCAACGACTATCACGCCATCGTCGCTGCCGCGTCGAAAGCCTGGAAGCGGCTGTGCAGACAGACTGGACGCATCGCGTCGCTCACGTCATACCCTTGGATCATGAAGGTCAAACCTTAGGCTCGACGGTATAAGTGGGTCACCAGGAGACAAACATGAGCTTGGACAATACCTCATATCACACCCCGGTAGACCGGGGCTCGACGAGCTGGTTCCGTCGCGCTACGCGCTGCGGGTCGGCGAGATTGACGTAATGGTGATCAGCGATGGGGTGCTATCGCTGCCAGGCGCGATGTTGGCCCCACAACGCCGACCCGGCCGTCCGGTCAGCCTGGCTGGAGGACATGTTCCTGCCACCGGACGTGCTCGAGTGGGCGCTGAACGTAGTCGTGGTGCGTAGCGGCGGCCGGACCATACTCATCGACGCTGGGCTCGGCGCGGACCCGGACTTGAACCTGCCGCGGGCCGGGCGGTTGGTCCAACGACTGCAGGCCGCCAGCATCGATCTCGCATCCGTGACCGACGTGGTGCTGACCCACATGCACATGGACCACGTTGGCGGGCTGCTCGTCGACGGGGTGAGGGACCGGTTGCGTCCGGACCTGCGGGTCCACCTGGCGGCCGCCGAGGCCGAGTTCTGGGAGTCGCCCGATTTCTCTCGCGTCTCCATGCCGTCGGGGTTCCCGGACGCGCTTCGGCGGACGGGCAAGCGGTTCTTAAACGAGTACCGCAGCCAGATGCGGACGTTCGAGACGGAGTACGAGGTGGCGCCGGGGTGCTCGTCCGTCGCACCGGCGGCCACACCCCCGGGCACAGCGTGGTCCGCCTGGCGTCCGGCGGCGACCGGCTGACGTTCGCCGGGGACCTCGTGTTCCAGGTCGGGTTCGACCACCCCGACTGGTACAATAGCTTCGAACACGACCCCGAGGAGGCGGCCCGCGTCCGGGTCCGTCTTTTGCGGGAGCTGGCGGCGACCCGCGAGCCGCTGGTGGCCACTCACCTGTCGTTCCCGTCCGTCTGCCATGTGGCGGTCGCCGGCGACCACTTTCGTTGGGTACCGGTCCCCCGGGGAGTACTGACCGCTTGTTGGGTTGGGGCCGAACTAGGCGACCGCATGCGTTTGAACAACTCGTCGATCGCTGCCTCGCACCACACCGCCCGTATCTTCGCCGGCTTAGGCTTCGGCTCCTCCACCGCGAGCATGTCGATCATCTCGCGCCCGTGCCGCACCGGCTTGTGCTCCGGCAGCATGCAGGTGTAGGGGCTCTGCTCGGGATCGCTCCGGCATTTCAAACGGCGCGTCATGGGCGGTATGTAGGGTGTCCCCACGCGGTTTTGCTTTTCGGCCGCAACCCTCTGATCGACCATAGGATAGTTCGCTGCATCTGCTCACGGCAGCAAGTGGCATGTCGCGCCGAGCGCCTGGCCGACGCCATCGGATGACTC
>DASYTV010000179.1:0-9083 GCA_036001885.1 Actinomycetes bacterium | reverse complement strand
ATCGCGAAGTAACCGGCCCTGTCCGGCCAGAGGGTTCACCGTTCGCCCGTCGGGAGCCGGACGGCGCCGCTGCGGCCCGGCCGAAGGGCTCACGCCGCCGACGGCGCACAAGGATCGTTGCGGCTACTGCGGTCGTCGTCGCGGCGGGCGCCGGCGCGGTCACCTGGGCGACCGGTTTGTTTGACAGCGACGACGGCAGCGCGGCGGCCGCTGCGGCGTCCGGGCTCTCGACGGCGAAGGTGGAGCGCGGCGACCTCGTGGAGACGCAGGACGTGGACGGCACGCTGGGCTACGGCGATGCCTGGGGGATCTCAAGTGCTGCGCAGGGCACGGTGACGTGGCTGCCGGCCGAAGGCAGTCGGATAACCCGCGGCGGGACTCTCTACGAGGTGAACGAGAAGCCGGTGACGTTGTTGTACGGGACGATCCCGCTCTATCGCGCACTCGGTCAGGGCGACGAGGGCAACGACGTGAAGGAACTCGAGCAGAATCTCGCAGCGCTCGGTTACACCGGCTTCGATGTCGACGACAACTACACCAGCGCCACCGCAGCGGCGGTCAAGGACTGGCAAACCGACCGCGGCCTCGACCAGACCGGCCGGGTTGACTCGAGCCAGATCGTCTTCTCCACCGGCGCCTTGCGCGTGGCATCGCAGAAGGTCCGCGTCGGGGACCGCGCCGCCCAAGGGCCTCTCATCACCGTGACCCCGACGAGTCAAATCGTGACCGTCAATCTCGACGTAGGCGATCGCGACCTCGCCAGGAAAGGCCGCGCTGTCACGATCGACCTTCCCGGCGGAAAGACCGTCAAAGGCCACATCACCAGCGTCGGAACGGTTGCTGAGAGTTCGAGCTCGGACCAGAACAGCGGCGACCAGTCCTCGTCGGACAGCGCCACGATCGAAGTCATCGTGACCATCGACAAGGGACAGTCCGCCGCCGGGCTCGATCAGGCACCGGTCACGGTAAACATGGAGAGCAGCCGCACCAAGGACGTCCTGTCCGTTCCGGTGGCCGCGCTGCTCGCCATCTCCGACGACGCCTACGCCGTGCAGGTCATCCAGCCCGACGGCACCACAAGGATGGTCCCGGTCGACATCGGTACCTTCGCCGACGGCCGGGTAGAGGTGGAAGGCGACGGCATCACCGAGGGCACCGTGGTGGGGGTGCCGAAGACATGACCGC
This sequence comes from Actinomycetes bacterium, assembly GCA_036001885.1. Lineage (GTDB taxonomy): Bacteria > Actinomycetota > Actinomycetes > JAKEEW01 > JAKEEW01 > DASYTV01. The sequence continues at coordinate 7,898 of DASYTV010000179.1, read as the reverse complement.
CGACTCGCCTCTCCCCGCCCAGGCAGCGCGAGAAGACGTTGCCGAGTTGAACGGGACCGTTACCGGTGATCAGGTCGTGCGTCTGGAACGGGTGTCTCGGGTTTATCCGGGAAGCCCACCAGTGGTCGCCCTCGATGAGGTCAGCATCCGGATCGACCGTGGCGAGCTGCTCGCCATCGTCGGCCCTTCCGGGTCCGGCAAATCGACGATGCTGCACCTGGTCGGAACGCTCGACCGCCCGTCGTCGGGGACTATCTGGATCGACGGCTTCGACATCGCGGCACTATCCGACCGTGAGCTCTCCGCGCTGCGCGGCAACCGGATCGGCTTCGTCTTCCAGCAGTTCTTCCTCGCAGGCGGAATGCGGGCGCTCGACAACGTCGCCGACGGACTGCTTTACTCCGGCCGCCCGCTCGGGGAAAGACGGGAGCGCGCCGCCGAGGTGCTCGACCGGGTCGGGCTGGGGCACCGGCTGGGCCACCGGCCTCATCAGCTGTCCGGCGGCGAGAAGCAGCGGGTGGCCATCGCGAGGGCCGTCGTGGCCAATCCGGCCATCCTGCTGGCGGACGAGCCGACCGGGAACCTCGACTCGGCATCCGGGTCCGAAGTCGTGGAACTCCTCGGCGAGCTGAACGCGGCGGGTACGACCGTGGCCGTGATTACGCATGATCACGACGTCGCTCTGCGGCTCCCCCGACAAGTCTCGCTGCGGGACGGACGTGTCGTCGCCGACGTGACCGGCGCGAGCACCCGAGTCAGGGACCTAGGCAGCGAGTCAGCCGTCCGGTCCCCGGGGCCGGCGCTATCGGAGGGGGTGCCAGGGAGATGACCAAGCCATCGCGAACCAGCGGGCCGCGCCCGGCGAGGCTCTCACCAAGGGATATCGTCCGGGTCGGTAGCTCGGGCCTGCGGACGCGGCCGCTGCGCGTCGTCCTCTCCGCGCTCGGCATCGCCATCGGCATCGCCGCCATGGTCGCCGTGCTCGGCATCTCGACCTCGAGCAAGGCCGAGGTCAATGCAGAGCTCGATCGACTCGGCACCAACCTCCTGGTCGTGTCGGCCGGCCAGTCACTTTTCGGCGAGGACTCGAGTCTCCCCGAAGAGGCCGTGGACATGATCGCTGGACTGCCCGAGGTCGAGCAGGTGAGTGCCGTAGGCAGCGTCGACGCCAACGTCTACCGCACCGACAAGATCCCGAGTGAAAAGTCGGGCGGGATCGCGGTCAAGGCGGCGCGCACCGACCTGCTCGGGACTGTGGGAGCGACGGTCCGCAGCGGGGCGTGGCTGAACGCGGCGACCTCGAAATATCCGGCCGTCGCGCTCGGCAGCACGGCCGCGCGCCGGCTCGGCATCACCGAGGCTGGGCCGGATGTCCGGGTGTGGCTGGGCGACCAATGGTTCACAGTCGTCGGCATCCTGGACCCGGTCTCTCTGGTGCCGGCGCTCGACGCCTCGGCGCTGGTCGGGTGGAGCGTCGCGGAGGAGCGACTGGGCTTCGACGGGAGCCCGACCAGTGTGTACGAGCGCTCGGCGGACGACGCAGTGGATCGCGTACGGTCACTGCTCCCGGCGACGGCGAATCCCGAGCATCCGGACGAGGTCGACGTGAGCCGGCCATCGGACGCGCTCGCCGCGCGGGCGGCCGTGAACGACACGCTGACCGGGCTGCTGCTCGGTCTCGGTGCGGTCGCCCTGCTCGTCGGCGGAGTCGGGGTTGCCAACACCATGGTGATCTCGGTACTCGAGCGCCGCAGCGAGATCGGCCTGCGAAGGGCGCTCGGCGCGACCAAGGGTCAGATCCGCGGCCAGTTCCTGACCGAATCGATCTTGCTTTCCGGACTGGGAGCGGTATCCGGGGTCGTCCTCGGCGCGGTCGTCACCTATCTCTACGCCCGTAGCCAGGACTGGCTGGTCTCGATCCCGGCGACGGCGCTTGGCAGCGCCGCTGCTGCCACCCTGCTGATCGGCTCGATGGCCGGTCTCTATCCAGCGGTCCGGGCCGCACGGATGGACCCGACCGCTGCACTTGCGACCACCTAGTGGCGCACTGGCGGTGGGGATTCCTCCTCGGCTCCCACCGCCGGTCGTACACCCAGAACGCCGCTCCCCGGTGGCGGTCGAGGTCGGCTGCCGGCCGACACGGAACGGGGAGCGGACCATCTCGGCGGCAACGGCCACGCCTTGTCGTCCCACACACAGAGTCGTGGCGCCGCCGGCCGCGGCGACCGCAAATGCGCCGCTGCTGATGGTGCCCGGCGGCGTGAACATGCGCCGGGCCACCATCCTCGAACGTTGGTGATGGCCTCGAAGGCTTCGATCGAGGTCCTGTCCACCGTGACGTTCGTGGTGAATGAGTGATCACTCACGATGTCCTCGGTCTTCTTGGAGTGGGGTTGTCGTAGACCCGGTCGAGGTGGTCCTTCAATGCGTCGAGTGGGCCATCCCAGTCCCGGGCCAGCGCGGCCAGGAACTGCTGCGCAACCTGCATCGGGACCGAGCGCAGGTGGTACCGCACCCGGCGCCGCTCCCCCGGTTCGGCCGTCACCAGGCCGACCTCGGCCAGCAGGGCCAGGTGCTTCGCGATCGCCTGGCGCGTGATCGGCAGACGATCGGCCAGGTCCGTGGCTGTGGCGGGGCCGCCCGACGCCAGCGCCGCCAAGATGGCGCGCCGGGTCGGGTCGGCCAGGGCAATGAAGACCTGCTCGGCAATCGCCTCGGTGTCAGGCGGCATCGAGGTAGTCGACCAGCTCGCCGAGCTCGCTCGCCCAACCCTCGGTGTTGCCGTCGTACGCCTTGCGGTATGCGTCCTCCGCCAGCTGCGCGAATCCGCTCTCGACCACGGTCAGCCGGGTGCCCGTATCGACCGGCTCGAGCGTGAACTCGACGTACGTGCGGCGCGGATCGTCCTCGGGCAGCCCGTAGATCTGCCAGGTGAACCCGAATACTGTCGGCTCCTCCACCCGCTCCACCCGCATGTCGACCGTGGGCCCGTCGGTCCAGCTCATCCGGGCCGACCCACCCGGGCGCAGGTCGATCGTCGCCTGGTCGCCGAACCAGGCACCCAGGCCCTCGGCCGTGGTAAGCGCCGCCCACACCTTGACTGGCGGATGCGCGACCTCGACGGTCCGCTCGATGCGATCAGGAAAAGCCATGACAGCCTCCGTAAAGTAGCAACCAGGTGGTTGCTAACTTATGGCAACCAACTGGTTGCGTCAACTAGTCCGGCTTAAGAGGTCGGTGGTCCTCGCCGAGAGCTGTTGTCCTGCGTTCAGCTGTTGTAGCTGTTCTGGGCCTGCTCGAGCCCTTCAGTGATCAGCGCTTCGACCGAATCCGCTGCCCGCTCGACATTGACGGCAAGATCCTGGCGCTCACTGGCGGAGAAATCCTTGAGCACGAAGGCCGCGGGATCCATCCGGCCCGGCGGCCGTCCGATGCCGACGCGCACCCGGTAGTAGCCAGGTGTTCCGAGCGCCCTCGTGACTGACCTCAAGCCATTGTGGCCGTTGTCGCCGCCGCCGAACTTGAGCCGCAACGTCCCGTAGGGGATGTCGAGCTCGTCGTGAACCACGACGATCCGCTCATCAGGGATTTTGAAGAAATCGCGCAAGGCCACGACTGGTCCCCCGGACTCGTTCATGTACGAACGAGGCTTGGCCAGCACTGTTCGTACACCTGACAGGCGACCTTCGACGACGTCGGCACGGCTGCGATGCGACCTGAACGTGCTACCCATGCGAGCGGCTAGCACATCGACAACGAAGCGGCCGACGTTATGGCGATTGGCAGCATAGGAGGGCCCCGGGTTGCCCAAACCGGCTATCAGCCACCGGTCCTCAGCCACTGCAGAGCCCCCTGCCTGCCGACCACGTGCCATCTCAGCCGATCGGTTCACCCGTGCGGGACACCCCAGCCAACCGCTTGGAAGCATCGTTGCGGGGCACGCAGCCACTGCGGAGCCCGCCGGCGAAGGGCGAGGCTGCCTCGCGTCGGAGACTCCTGCCAGGTGCCGAGCGGGTCAGCTCTCCTCGGGCGCGGGCACCTGTGCCGGCGGCGCCTCGCCCTCGACCGCCTCCTCAGCGGCCTCCTCGCCCTCCGGCACGGCACCCTCGATCTCGGCCTCGAGCTGCTCGGCGGTCGGCGCGGTCACGACGTGAACGACACCGTGTTCGGCCTCGGTGATAAGTGTCGCGCCCGCGGGCAGCGCGATGTCGCCCGCCTTGATCCCCTCGCCGATCTCCAGTCCCTCGACTGAGATTTCGAGGCTGCCGGGAATTCGGGTCGCCTCCGCTTCGATCGTGAGCGCTGTCAGCGTTTGGGTGAGGAAGCCGCCAGCCGCTACCTCGCCAACGAGGTGAACTGGCACCTCGACCGTCACCTTCTCGCCGCGGCGAACAAGCAGCAGATCGACGTGCTCGAGGACACCGCGAATCGGGTCGCGCTGCACCTCCTTGGGAAGCGCAAGCTGCGACTTGCCTTCAACGTCCAAGCTCAAGAGGACATTGGAGGTCCTGAGCGCACGCATCAGATCGTGGCCGGGAAGCGAGATATGCCGCGGCGCCTCGCCGTGCCCGTACAGCACGGCCGGCACCTTGCCGGCCCGGCGGGTCCGGCGGGCGGCGCCTTTGCCGAACTCGGTGCGCGGCTCAGCGGTGATACGTACCTCGGGCACGGGAGCTCCTCGTTGAGGCGGTGGTCGGTGGGTGTTCCTAGCGCTGAGGGCGCCCGGCGGGCGCACGCTGCCGACCTACCGCGTCGATCACGGAGCCGGTGGGGCGTCCCTCGCCAGGCAGTCCGAACACCTTACCTCAAAGGCGGGACTCCTCATCCATCGAGCGACCACCCGCGCACTGTCGGTGTGCGCGCGAGTCTTGCTCAGGTGTGCGGGTTCAGGCAGGGGTGACCGCGTGTCGGACAGGTGGGCGATTAGCCGCTGGCGCCGTCAAAGAGACTTGTCACTGAGCCGTCGTAGAACACCTCGCTGATTGCCCGTGCGATGAGCGGCGCGATCGACAGCACGGTGAGCTTGTCGAAGCGTCGTTCCTGGTCGATCGGCAGCGTGTTGGTCACGATGATCTCGCTGATGGCCGAGTTCTTCAGCCGGTCGACAGCCGGTCCAGACAGCACGCCGTGGGTGGCCGCGACGATCACCTGAGCGGCGCCGGCATCGAAGAGGCCGTCAGCGGCCTTGATGATCGTCCCACCGGTGTCGATCATGTCGTCGACAACGAGGCAGAGCCGGCCCTCCACATCACCGACGACCTTCTTCGCCACCACCTCGTTCGGGATGAGAGGATCCCGGGTCTTGTGGATGAACGCGAGCGGGCAGCCACCCAGCCGGTCGGCCCAGCGCTCCGCCATCCGGACCCGACCCGAATCCGGGGCCACCACGGTGACCCGTGAGCAGTCCAGCTTGTCCTTCACATATTCGGAGAGGATGGGCAGCGCGAAGAGATGGTCGACCGGGCCGTCGAAGAAGCCCTGGATCTGCGAGGTGTGCAGGTCCACGCAGATCAGCCGATCGGCCCCAGCGGTTTTGAACAGATCCGCCATCAAGCGGGCCGAGATCGGCTCCCTGCCGCGGTGCTTCTTGTCCTGCCTGGCATAGCCGTAGAACGGAGCCACCACCGTGATCCGCTTCGCCGACGCCCGCTTGAGCGCGTCCACCATCAGCAAGTGCTCCATGATCCACTTGTTGATCGGAGAGGTGTGGCTCTGGATCACGAAAGCATCGGAGCCTCGCGCCGACTCATCGAAACGGACATAGACCTCACCGTTGGCGAATTCGTATGCGCTGGTCGGCGTGGGCTCGATGCTGAGCCGACTGGCGATCTCAGTCGCAAGCTCGGGGTGGGCCCTGCCGGCGAAGAGCAGCAACTGCTTCTCGCCAGTGGTCTTGATGCCACTCACGTCGCCATCCCCTCACTCGCCCGACATCGCCGAGGTATCCGGTTTCTCCGGCGCATCGGCTCCAGTGTGCGCCTGGGCCGCCCGGGCCGCCTCCGCCGCCGGTGTGCCTGGCCGCTTCCGCTCCACCCAGCCCTCGAGATTGCGCTGCGGGGCGACGTTGACGGCCAGTGCGCCCGCAGGCACGTCCTCGCGTACGACGGTGCCCGCACCTGTATAGGCACCGTCCCCAACCGAAACCGGCGCGATGAACATGGTGTCCGAGCCGGTCCTGGCGTGACTGCCGATCGTCGTTCGATGCTTCGCCACCCCGTCGTAGTTGACGAAGACGCTTGCCGCGCCGATGTTGGTGTGGTCGCCGATAGTCGCATCGCCGACGTAGCTGAGGTGCGGCACCTTCGTGCCCTCGCCGATCTCCGAATTCTTCACTTCGACAAAGGTCCCCACCTTCGCACCGCGGGCGAGGACCGCACCCGGCCGGAGATAGGCATAGGGCCCGACGCTGGCCTCCGCTCCGATCTCGGCGCCGATGCAGACGGAGTACGAAACAGTGGCGCCCTCGCCGACAGAGGTGTCCCGCACTGTGGAGTCCGGGCCGACCTCGGCGCCGCGAGACACGCTCGTACGCCCTTCCAGCCTGGTGCCCGGCTGGATCACGGTGTCGGCCGCGACCGCGACGTCGACATCGATCCAGGTGGTCGCGGGATCAACCACCGTGGAGCCGTTGCGCATGATGTCGGTCAGCAGTCGGTCGTTGAGCAGCCGGCGGATCTGCGCCAGCTGGATCCGGTCGTTGACGCCGATGGTCTCCCGTGGATCAGCTGCGGCGACGGCGCCTACCCGGTGCCCGTCCTCTCGCAGCAGGCCGATGACGTCGGTGAGGTATTCCTCGCCTTGCGCGTTGGTCGTCGTCAGCCGGCCCAGTGCGTCATGGAGCAGCTTGGCGTCGAAGGCGTAGATACCAGAGTTGATCTCCTCGATTCGCCGCTGCTCCTCGGTCGCGTCACCGACCTCCACGATCGCGGCCAGACCGCCATCGTGATCACGAATGACGCGGCCGAGATCGCCTGGCGCATCGAGAACGGCGGTGAGGACCGTCGCGGCATTGCCGCCGGCACCATGTGCATCGAGGAGTGCGCACAGGGTCCGCGTGGTGAGCAGCGGTACATCGCCGTAGGTCACCACGACCGTGCCGTCGAGCGGCGTGATCTCATCCAGAGCGATCCGTACGGCGTGCCCGGTCCCGTTCTGTTCCTCCTGGACGACCAGCCGGGCCGCCGGAAAGGCATCGGACAAGTAGGGAGTCACCTGATCCCGGCCGTGCCCCACGACAACGAGCAGGTGCTGTGGATCGAGGCCCGCCGCTGCGGCGACGGCATGGCCGACCAGCGGGCGCCCGCAGATCGAATGCATGACCTTGGTGATAGTTGACTTCATGCGGGTGCCCTCGCCGGCCGCAAGGACGACGACGGCCGCCGGGTGGTATGCGCTCACGAGACGAGGCTCCTCGGCATCAACGGCGGCTTACCCCGGCGCAGCTGCTCACCACCCCGGGTCTGCCGCGAGAATACCCAGCCCTTCGATCGTCCGAGTTCGCACTCGACTCTTTTCGGAACACAAGCCGAGCAATTCCCTTACCTTCCTTCTGCTCCCCGGGCTGGAATCGAACCAGCGAATCCAGGCTTCAAAGGCCTGTCGCCCATGCCAGCAGAGCAACCGGGGACTGAGCTCTTCTCAGCGTACAAGATCTTCCTCCCGCACGGGCCGCCTCTCTCTCGAGCTGGTTACACAGCCCTTCCACCAGCCTTCAATACGATCATGAAGCTTTGCGGACTTCTTGATTTTGATCACTAGGCAACCCTTGTAGGTGTCACCCGTGTTGTGGCGAACGGTCTTCGGGTTGTGTCGTTTGATGGTCGGCCGCGCAAACCGACCGACACCGACACCCACCAGATCAGCCCAGAACTTGTGTGCTCCGTCTATGTCAGCGGATT
>DASYTV010000178.1:0-13489 GCA_036001885.1 Actinomycetes bacterium | reverse complement strand
AAGCCGCCGTCACGCTCGGTGCCGCGCGCCGTGCTGCTCGCGCAGCTGCGGTGTCTCGACGCCGGTCGAGCTGGTCGAACGCGATCCCGGCTGGGGCAAGGTCGGCAGGGCGAGTCAGTCCCTGGTCTTTCACCCTGACGTAGCCGATGCCGGCCGCCGCCAGCAGGACTGCGATCGAGGCACCGATCCGACCGGCTCCATAGACAGTGACGGCGCGGGCTCGCCGCCGCGCCAGCGCAGCGGCGCCTCCGTCGATGGCATCATCACGTACCGAGAGAGCGGCGAGGTCCGGCGCGAGTCGCTCGCGTTCGACAGTGCTGAGTTCACGGAGAACAGCTCGATCTGCCGCTGCATCCTCGATCGCTCCGCACTGCGCGAGCAGGTCGAGCACGGCTCGCGCCTTCGGCGACTCCACGCCGCAGTCCGCGGCGACATTGAGTGCATCGGCGAATTCCCTGCTGCCGTCGAGCTGCTCGAGCCATCTGGCGACGCCGTCGTCGATGTCGCCGACGATCAATGCGTGGGTTGGATCGAGGCCGATCTGGAGCGTGGCTGCGTCCCGCCACACCCGACGCAGCGCCGGCTTGAGCGCTGGTCTTGCCATGACGCTCGCCCGCACGTCCATCCGGCCCCCTTCGGGTGCGTCACTGCTGGCGGTGATGTGGCCGCGGCGCGGACGGCGCGCAGCCTTGTACGGCACCCTGCCACCTTCGGCGGCGTCGGATGTTCAACGTCCACAGCCGGCGGCCTTCTGTGGACGGCAGTGGGAAGCAACCGTGAAGCGGACCTGGGGCGGCCGGGCGTCGCCAGAAGCGAGCCTGGCCGCCCCACTCTCCGTCTCCGAGGACACGCAGGAAGGGCGGTGCTCAAAGCGCCGCCAGCCGTGCGCGTGGCGAGGCTGCTTACGCCTTACCGAGGATGCGGTTGAGCTTGGTGCCGCAGACGGGACACGTTCCCTGCGCCATGCGACGACCGGACTGGCTCACCCTGACCTCGCCGGTGAAGTCACGCTTCTCCTTGCACTTCACGCAGTAGGCCTCGCCGGTATATGTCTCGGCCATTCTGGCCCTCCTTCGGTATACGCCCCCCGCCGGGCGATTTGGCAACTCCCCGTAACCTGGACGTGGAAACCATACGGCAGCCAACGAATCGTGTCGCGGGCGCACCACGGCGGCACGCCGCAGGCATGCTTTCGGCGCCGGCAGGCACCCGAGCCCCGGCCGCTACCGCCGTCCATGCGATCGCTAGCCTCCCGCCATGGCCGATCAGAGCGATGCCCGCTATAACCACCTTCGGGTCGAACGCCGGGATGCCGGCGTGGTCCTCGTCGTGCTGGACAATCCCGACCGCCGTAACTCGATGTCTCGCGACATGACACGCTCGTGGGCTAACGCCATGACTACGCTGAGTAACGACGCCTCGGTGAGGTGCGTGGTGGTCACCGGAGCAGGCAGTGCCTTCTGTTCCGGCGGTGACATGGATTGGCTCGCCTCCACGCCGGACGCCAGCGTCGACGACCTGCGAGCACGGATGCTGACCTTCTACCGGAACTGGCTGGCGATTCGTGATCTCCCAGTGCCCTCGATCGCCGCTGTCAACGGGCCGGCCGTCGGCGCGGGCCTTTGCCTCGCGTTGGCCTGTGATCTGCGCTACGCGGCCGCGGATGCAAGCCTCTCCGCTCCGTTCACCGCACTCGGGCTGCATGCAGGAATGGCAGCGACATGGCTGTTGCCACAGCTCGGGGGGCTCGGCCTGGCGCGGGAGTTGCTCCTCACCGGCCGGGTAGTCACGGGTACGGAGGCGGCCGCAGCCGGGCTGGTCAACCGGTCCTTTCCCACCGGGTCCTTGCTCGCGGAGGCGCTTGATATCGCTGCGTCTATCGCTGCAAAGGCGCCGATCGCGACCCGGCTGACGAAGGCCGCACTCGCCGACGGTGCACCGGTGAGCATCGAGGCGGCACTGCAGTGGGAGGCGCTCGCGCAACCGGTCACGATGGCCACGGCCGACCTGCGCGAAGGTCTTGCAGCCCAGCGGGAGAGGCGCAAGCCAGACTTCACCGGCCGCTAGGGCGACCACGTCGGGCGGGCTTGCCGGCGCGGCAGGAAAAGCGGTTGCGGCGGAGCCGCGCCGGCTGCCCTTGACGATCCGAAGCCCCCAGGCCGCACAGCCGTGCGCACGCCTTCCCCTTGCGGGCGCCCAGCCGGTTTTCCCGGAGGCTCCGTGACGAGTCACGGTAGGAAACCGGTTGCTACCGGTCAACACGACGCTGTGGACAAAAGTGTGGAGGGCATGGGGACGGTCTGGGGTGTCGTTGTGGACGAGAGGTTCACGACGTTGTGGACAGCAGATGAATGGGGCGTGTACGACGTTGCTGACCTGCATCGACCTCGTCCCCCGGCTGTGGAGGACATAAAGATGCTCGGTGGATCACCCGATTGGGCTGTACCTTTCGGTCGTGGCCGTCAATCCCGCTGATTCGGACGCTTCTGCTGCGTTCCCGATTGTTGAGGTACGTCGCAGTACTCGGCGGCGCCGGACCGTCTCGGCCTACCGCGACGGCGATCGGACCGTTGTGCTCATTCCGGCGCGCATGACGCACGCCGAGGAGCAGCACTGGGTCGACACGATGGTGGCGCGGCTCGCCCGGCAGGAGTCGCGGCTGAGGCCGAGCGACGAGACGTTGCTGAGCCGAGCCGCGTTGCTGTCCGAGCGGTTTCTCGGCGGACTTGCCCGGCCGACGGCGGTTCGCTGGGTCGCCAACCAGCGGCACCGGTGGGGGTCGTGTACGCCGGCGGACCGCACCATCCGGTTGTCGAGTCGGCTGCGCGGGATGCCTGAGTACGTCGTCGACTATGTGCTGCTGCACGAACTAGCTCACTTGCTAGTGCCGGGACACGGCCAGGACTTCTGGAGTCTGCTCGCGGGTTACCCCAGGACCGAGCGCGCTCGCGGTTATCTCGACGGTGTCGCCGCTACCGCGCATCTCGACCTGTCGGACGAAGCCGACTAACAGGGCGGCGAGCGGCAAGGAGGCCGCCGATCACGACGAGGTCGGACGCCTCAGGGCGCGGACTGCCGAGGCGACTCCATAAAGCCAAGGGGCCGGCCGGTCAGGATCGCGGCTCGTCGTCCCCGGGAGCCTCCGCACCATCTCCCAGCTCCGGCAGCGTGAACTCAGCGCCGACGCGGCGTACGTAATCGGCCGGGTCATCGAGGTCGTCCGCGGTCGGCATGAGATCGGGGTGTCCCCACACGCTGTCTCGTGAGTCCATCCCACGCTCCGTGCCGAGCACGTGCCACAGCGCGGCCGCTTCGCGCAGCCGCCTCGGCCGCAGCTCGAGCCCGACGAGGGTTGCGAACGTTTGCTCGGCGGGACCGCCCGCAGCTCGACGCCGCCGTACCGTCTCGCGCAGCGCGATGCCAGAGGGGAGATGCGGCTCGGCGGCAGCGCTGACGACCTCGTCCACCCAACCCTCGATCAACGCCAACGTCGTCTCGAGTCGGGTCAGGGCGACCGCTTGCGCGGGCGTCTGCTCGATCTCGAACAGCCCACCGGAGAGCGCCTCCTGCAGCGCCGCCGGATCCGACGGGTCGAGGTGCCCGACGGCCTCCTCGAGCCGGCTGGTGTCCACTCGGATGCCGCGGGAGTAGGCCTCGACCGCTCCCTGGAGGTGGGCTCTTAGCCACGGCACGTGCGAGAACAAACGGTGATGAGCCGCCTCCCGCAAGGCGAGGTAGAGCCTGATCTGGTCGTCGGGAATGCCGAGGCCCGCACCGAAGGCGGTGACGTTCGCGGGCAGCAGGGCGGCAGTACCCGAGGGTCCGAGCGGTAGCCCGATGTCGGTGGAGCCGACCACCTCCCCGGCGAGCTCACCGATGGCCTGGCCGACTTGGCCGCCGAACATCGCGCCGCCCATCTGCCGGATTACCCCGAGCAGGGGTCCGGCCATCTGGCGCATTTCCGTTGGCACCATCTCGTCCATGGTGGCGACGACGCGGCCCGCAACCGGCTCGACAAGGGCGCGCCAGACGGGCAGTGTCTCCTCGACCCATTCCGCGCGGCTCCAGGCGGTCGCCGCCTTGACGCCTGACGGGATCGTGGTTACACCGTCGAGCCAGTGGTCGGCGAGTTGCACAGCGTCGGCTACCGCGCGTTTCTCCGTATCAGACACCGACGCGTCGCCTGCTGCTGACACGGTCTGCCGGGCCATGTCGCGGGCGAAGTCCCAGTTGACCGGTCCGCTGTCGCCGCTGGCCAGCATCCGGCCGAGATGCTGGAAGACCGCGCCGAGCTGGCTGGGGTCCATTGCGAACATGGCCGCCATCGGGTTCTGTGTGGACCCCATCTGATCGGGGTCCTTGTCGCGCTCAGGCTCGTCTGGCTCGCGATCCGGATCGCGCGGAAGATCGTTCACAACGGCTCCTCAGGGACGTCCACGGCGCCCGCTCACCACCAGGACCGCAGGCGAGGAACGCAATGCACTCCACGGTAACGACTAGTGTCCTGACCCAAAGGTTCCGGCTGTCCGCCGTCGGCGTAACGATCTCGAGAGAGGCCGAGACGGGCATGAGGGCCGGCCCTGGGACGGAGGATGGCGTTGGTACGGGACTCGACCGAGCCGGCGACGGCGACGGCCACCGGGCGAGGGCGGCGCCGGGCAGCGCTGACCGTGGCCGTGACTGGCGCGGCGGGGGAGCCGGGCCGCGCGCTCGCGGCGAAGCTGGCCGCGCACGAGTCCGTGCGCAAGGTCGTCGCGATCGACGATCACCGTGGAGACGTCGGCGGCGTGTCATGGCGCGTGCTCGACGTCCGTGATCCCGTGATCGCCGCCCGTTTCGGCGGCGTTGACACCGTGGTTCATCTCGCGGTGGACATGAGCGTCGACACCGACCGCCACGCTCGCACCGCGCTGAACGTGCGTGGCACCCAGACCGTCCTGACCGCGGCCGCCGCGGCCGGCGTCAAGCGCGTGGTCTTGTGGACGAGCGCGAAGGTGTACGGGGCGCAGCCGGACAATCCGGTGCCGCTGGATGAGGATGGGCCGCTGCGCGCCACCGCTGAAGGATCGCTCATCGGCGATCTACTGGAGATCGAGCGGCTGGCCGAGCGTGCACCGCGCACCTATCCGGGACTGTCGGTCACCGTGGTGCGGCCGGCCATGATGGTAGGCCCCAACGTCGACACCTTCCTCACCCGGCACTTCGAGGCGCCGAGGCTTCTTGTCGTACGCGAATCCAGCCCCGCTTGGCAGTTCTGTCACATCGACGATCTCGTGTCCGCGCTCGAATTCGCAGCGCTCGGGGCCGTCGAGGGATCGGTCACAGTGGGATGCGACGGCTGGTTGGAGCAGGACGAGGTGGAGCGACTGTCAGGACTGCGCCGGATAGAGCTGCCGGCGTCGGTCGCCTTCGGTACCGCGGATCGGCTGCATCGGCTCGGCGTCATCCCCGCCGCCGCAAGCGATCTCGCGTACGTCACCTATCCGTGGGTGGTCCCGTCGATGCGGCTTCGGGCCGCAGGCTGGCGACCGCTGTACGACAACCTCACCGCGTTCGAGGCGTTACTCGCCGAGACCGAAGGCAGGCATGCCGTCGGTGCCCGCCGGCTCGGCCGGCGCGACGCGACGATCGGCGCTGCAAGCGCGACGGTGGCAATCCTCGGTACGGCGGCTGTTGTCCGGCGGGCAAGGAAGCGCCGAGCCCCCTGAAGTTGGCGCCACGGCGACGGTAGGTTCGCAGGTACGGCGAGCAGCGGCGCCTGCGTCTCTTGAGGAGCGGATCAGCGATGACACCGGAGGCCGAGACAGCCGCCATCCGCCTGGTGGCGATCAGGGATGCGCCCCTGTCAGTTGATGAGGTGCTTGCTGCCGTCTCCGATCCGGCTGCGGGCGGGGTTGCCCTCTTTGTCGGAACGGTTCGTGATCATGATGCGGCGAGGTTGGTCACCGGCCTGGAATACTCGGCGCATCCCGCGGCCATCGACCAGCTGCGGGCCGTCGCAGAAAAGGTCGTCGCCGACTACCCGGTGCGTGCGCTGGCGGCCGTTCACCGCGTCGGGGACCTCGCCGTTGGCGATCTTGCCGTTGTCGTCGGCGTCGCGTGCCCGCACCGGGCGGAGGCCTTCGCTGCCTGCCACAGACTGATCGACGAGCTCAAGGTGACGGTGCCGATCTGGAAGCACCAGCTATTCGCCGACGGCACCGATGAATGGGTCGGCTCGGCGTGATCATCGACGGCTTGATCGATGTCCTCGGCGGGGGAAAGGGGCAGGTGGCCAGGCTCGGCGGACCGCCATTCGCGGGCGGCCGGCGCTGAGCCGGCAGTCACATAGAGTCGGGGTATGTCCCGTCGATCGGCCACGATTGTCGTCGCCAGTGTTCTGTTCGTGTTGCTGGTGGCCGTCGCGGCTCTGCTGCCCGTCCCGTACGCCGAGTTGAGCCCTGGCCCGACGACCGACACCCTCGGCAGCTCCGACGGGAAGAAGCTGATCACGGTCAGCGGGCGGCAGACCTACCCGGCCGGTGGGCACCTCAATCTCACGACGGTCGCGGTGACCAGTGCGGACAAGAAGCTTGGTCTGCTTGAGGCGCTGCGCGGCTGGCTGGATGACACGGTGGCAGTCGTCCCGCGCGAGACCGTTTATCCCGACAACCAGAGCCCCGACGAGATCGAGCAGCAGAATGCCGAGGAGATGGAGCTCTCGCAGGAGCACGCGACCGCCGCCGCCTTGCTGAAGCTTGGCGTGAAGCCCACCAAGCGGACCGTGCTCGTCGCCGAGGTCGCCGCAGATTCGCCGGCCAAAGGCAAGATCCACGCAGGCGACCAGATCACCGCAGTCGACGATGTGGCGGTGAGCTCACCGGAGCAGGTACGCGCACAGATCCGCAAACACAAGCCGGGGGACCAGGTCACTCTCACGATCACACGAGCGGGCAAGAGCGAAGACGTCTCTGTCGGGACCCGCGCGGCGGAGGACGATCCGTCGGTTGCTCAGGTCGGCATCGCTCCCGACGTGGGCTACTCCTGGCCGTTCACCGTCGATATCCAGTTGGACAACGTGGGCGGGCCGAGCGCCGGGCTGATGTTTGCCCTCGGGATCTACGACAAGCTGACGCCAGGCGAGCTCACCGGGGGCAAATTCGTCGCGGGCACCGGAACGATCGACGACTCCGGCACGGTCGGGCCTATCGGCGGCATCCAGATGAAGATCATCGGCGCTCGCCGGGCCGGAGCGACGGTTTTCCTCGCGCCAAAGGACAACTGCCGTGAGGCGGTGAGTAACCCGCCGAAAGGCATCAGGATCGTTCCGGTCGGCACGCTCGACAACGCGCTGAGCGCTCTAAGCGCTGTGCGGGCGGGTCAGGCCGCCCAGCTGCCCTCATGTCCGTCCTAGCGTCGCGTGTCCAAGTTCTTTGCGTCTGCCTGGTCCCGCTGGTGCGCACCCCACGGAAACGCTCCGCGCTGCTCCTCGTTTCCGCGGGGACCCCGCAAGGACACACTGGCTGTGTTCTCGCTCGCCCATGTAGCGCCACTACGAGGGCTCGCTGCGGCCTTGCCATGCATCCAGCGGTCCTCAGGCATCCTTCAAAGGACCTCGGACACGCGACACTTGCTGCCGAGGAAATCCAGCCGGATCGAGCCAAGGAACAGGGGCCGGCGGCCGCGAACAGCCCTGGTCGGTTCTGAGAAGTTAACGGTTGGCCCCGGGCAGGCGTACGCGGGGCGACGCTGACGTAGGTTTGGACGCGTGACTTTCGACATGCCGGGGCGGAGGCCGCGCCGGCCCGAGCGCCCGACGCGCATTCTCCCGCGGCGCCCCAAGGCGCTGCTTCCGACTCTCGCGGTGCTCATCGGGCTGATCATTTTCTTCAGTGTCTTCACTAACTTCTGGACCGAGTTGCTCTGGTACCGGTCGGTGGGCTACTCCGGCGTGTTCAGGACCCGGCTGGTGACGAGGTTGTTGCTGTTCCTGGTCTTCGGTCTCATCATGGGTGGCGCGGTTGCGGGCACCGTCTACGCGGCCTACCGGCTCCGTCCGTCCTTCCGTGGCGCGTCGGCGGAACAGCAGAGCCTCGACCGCTACCGGATGGCCATCGACCCCTTCCGTCGCCTGATCGTGATCGGCATCGCTGCCCTGCTTGGCCTGTTCGGTGGACTCGCCGCATCCGGCAAATGGCGGACCTGGCTGCAATGGCGCAACAAGGTGTCCTTCGGGGTCAAGGATCCGCAATTCCACAAGGACGTGTCGTTCTACGCGATGACGCTGCCATGGTGGCGGTTCGTCATCGGCTTCCTCTTCGCGGTCGTGATCCTGGCCCTCATCGCGACCGTCGTCACGCACTATCTGTACGGCGGGATCAGGCTGCAGTCACCGGGGGAAAGGGTCTCCCCGGCCGCGGCGGCGCATCTTTCCGTCCTGCTCGGGATCTTCGTCCTCCTCAAGGCCGTCGCCTATTGGCTGGATCGGTACGGCTTGGCGGTGGCGAGCGAACGGTTCGTCGTATCCGGCTGGACCGGCCTGCGATATCGCGACGTTAATGCGTTGCTGCCGGCGAAGACGACGCTGGCGGCGATCGCGTTGATCTGTGCGATCCTCTTCTTTGCCAACCTCGTCCGTCGCGGGTGGCTGCTCCCCGGCATCGGTTTCGGCCTGCTCGTGCTATCCGCGATCCTGATCGGCGGTGTCTACCCAGCGATCGTCCAGCAGTTCCAGGTGAAGCCGTCCGAGCGCCAGCTCGAGGCGAAGTTCATCAAAAGAAACATCGACGCCACTCGTGCGGCATACGGGCTGCGTGAGGTCGACATCAAGCAATACAACGCCCAGACCACGGCGACCGAAGGCCAGTTGCGCAACGACGCCGACACGACGGCGAGCGTCCGGTTGATCGACCCGGCGATCGTTTCTCCGACCTATAAGCAAGACCAGCAGGTCCGCGGTTTCTACGAGTTCCCCGACACGCTCGATGTCGACCGTTACAAGGTGGACGGTCAGACCAGGGATGTCGTCGTCGGCGTCCGTGAGCTGGACCAAGAGGGCATCCCGGCGAACCAGCGTAACTGGATCAACGACCACCTCGTCTACACCCATGGCTTCGGCTTTGTTGCGGCTCGGGGGAACACCCGCCAGGCCGACGGGCACCCGTCGTACCTAGAGGCCGACATCCCCCCGAAGGGGACGCTCGGGGAGTTCGAGCCGCGCGTCTACTACGGCGAGCTCTCGCCGTCCTATTCGATCGTCGGCGCGCCCGCCGGCTCGACGGCGGCCGAGCTCGACTATCCGGACGACGCCCAGCCCAACGGCCAGGCCAACACCACTTACGGCGGCGGTGGCGGGGTCAAGGTCGGGTCATTCTTCAACAAGCTGCTCTATGCGGTGAAGTACAGGGACGAGAAGATCCTGCTGTCCAGCGGGGTGAACAAGGACTCGCGGATCCTTTACGACCGCAAGCCGCGGGAGCGGGTGGAGAAGGTCGCGCCGTGGCTCACGGTGGACAGCAACACATACCCCGCAATCGTGGACGGCAAGCTGGTGTGGATCATCGACGGCTACACGACGACCAGCGGCTATCCCTACTCCTCCCGCCGGACCCTCGGCGACGTGACGGCCACCTCGCTCACCACGGAAAACCGGTCGGTGATCGCTCCGCAGGACACGGTCAACTACATCCGCAACTCGGTGAAGGCAACCGTCGACGCTTACGACGGGACCGTCACGCTCTACGCGTGGGACGAGTCAGACCCGGTGCTGAAGATGTGGATGAAGGCGTTCCCCGGCACGGTGAAGCCGCGCACAGACATCACGGCCGGTCTGATGGCACACTTGCGCTATCCGGAGGACCTCTTCAAGGTGCAGCGCGATCTCCTCGCGCAATATCACGTGACCGACGCTACCGCGTTCTACTCCGGCCAGGACTTTTGGCGGGTGCCGACCGACCCGACCGGCGACGGCGACCAGCCACCGTACTACCTGACCATCAGGATGCCCGACCAGGACGCGGCGAATTTCTCGCTGACGAGCACGCTCGTTCCGAACAACCGGCAGAATCTCGCGGCGTTCGTCGCCGTCGACGCCAACCCGGGCGGTGACTACGGCAAGTTGCGCGTTCTCGAACTACCGCGAAATACCGTCGTGCCTGGGCCGGCGCAGGTGCAGAACAACTTCCGCTCCAACACCGCGGTGTCCCAGCAGCTCAACCTGCTCACCCGCGGCGGCCAGTCGACCGTGCGCTACGGAAATCTGCTGACGCTGCCGGTCGGCGGCGGACTGCTCTATGTCGAGCCGGTGTACGTCGAGGGTGCGACCGGCAGCGCCACCTTCCCGCTGCTGAGGCTCGTCCTCGTCTCGTTCGGTGACAAGATCGCTATCAACGAAACGCTCCAGGGCGCTCTGAACTCGATCTTCAGCGGCAACGCCGGGACGGAAACCGGAGAGGAACCGCCACCGAGCGGTCAGCCGCCCCCAAGCGCGGAGCAGCCCAACGCCAACCTCGCAGCCCAGCTTGACGCCGCCCTGTCCGATGCCCAGGCTGCCTACAATCGCGGTCAGGCGGCCCTGAAGGACGGCAACTTCGCGGCGTACGGCACCGCACAGAAGGACCTCGAGGCCGCATTGAGGCGCGCCGCGGATCTCAGCCGACGGCTTAACACCACGAGCACGACGCCGACGCCATCCCCAACCGCGACGACGACTTCCGCAGCGCCCTCCTGACCCGCCGGTCAGGCACGCCATCGGGTCCGGGAGCTGTCCGGATCAGCCGATCGGTTGATCCGGGCATCAGCCCGAGCGAGCACGGAGCTCGCCGCTGCGGTTGATCCGAAATGTGGCTGCGCGGTCGATCCGCCCGTGGGTGCTCACGAGCCATCCTCGCAATGGGTTCTTCGAGGCGGGACGCACTCCCGTCCGCTCGGCGAGGAGGGCAGTCAGATGGCGATCATCGAGGTCGAAGGCCTGCGCAAGGTGTACGGAGGCACCGTCGCGGTGGATGGCGTGTCCTTCACGGTCAACCAGGGCGAAATCTTCGGACTGGTAGGGCCGAATGGCGCGGGTAAGACCAGCATCGTCGAGACGCTCGCCGGCTTGCGGCGGCCGGACGCGGGAACCGTCCGCGTCCTCGGCCACGATCCGGGCCAGGAGCGGCGCGAGTTGGCGCAGCGGATCGGCATTCAGCTGCAGAGTGCAGAACTGCCGGACCGGCTCCGAGTCTGGGAGGCGGTCGACCTCTACGCGTCCTTCTACCGAAATCCCGCAGACTGGCGGGACTTGCTCGCCGAGTGGGGCCTGGAGGACAAGCGAAACACCGCGTTCGCCGATCTGTCCGGCGGGCTGAAGCAGCGGCTCATGGTCGCCCTCGCCTTCGTCGGGAGCCCGGAGCTCGTCTTCCTCGACGAGCTGACTACCGGCCTCGATCCGCGAGCTCGCCGCGCCACCTGGGAGATCGTCCGGGACATCCGGGCGAAGGGCATGACCGTGCTGCTCGTGACGCACTTCATGGATGAGGCAGAACAGCTCTGTGACCGGGTGGCCGTCGTCGATCGCGGCCGCATCGTCGCCCTCGACCGCCCCACTGCACTCGTCGACCGGGCAACCATCGGCATGGCCGAGGGCCAGGCGACTCTCGAGGACGTCTTCCTTGCGCTGACCGACCGTGAGGCCGTGACCTGATCCAGCCGATCCCTAAGCCGACGACCGACCGATGGAGGTCCTCATGAAAGCGCTCACCAAGCTGACGATCACCGAGTTCAAGCTGTTCCTGCGAGACCCTGGGGCGGCCTTCTTCACGCTCGCCTTTCCGTTGCTGTTGCTGATCCTCAACGGAACGGGCCGCACCAACAAGCCGGTCGGGGAGCTCGGCGGGCACGGCGTGATCGATGTGATCGTGCCGATGCTCACCGTGGTCGTTCTCGCCATCCTGGCGTTCACCTGCCTGCCGTCCTTCCTCGCCGGGTATCGCGAGCGGCGGATCCTCAAGCGGCTGGCGGCGACGCCTCTGCCGGCGAGCTTCGTACTGGTCGCGCAGTTCTTCGTCAACCTGCTCGTGGGTACCGCCGCGTTGATCGGTCTCGTGGTCGTGGGCGTCGTCGGGTACGACCTGAATCCGCCGAAGGCCGCCTTCGCCGCGCTCGCAGTCTTTCTGCTCGGGGGCTTGGCGCTCTTCGCGCTGGGTTTCCTGCTCGCTGCGGTCGCCCCGACTGCGCGCTTCGCCAGTGCGGCCGGCTTTGCCATCTTCTTCCCGCTGCTGTTCCTGTCCGGCACCATGCAGCCGAGGGAGGAGATGCCGGAGTCGCTGGGGAGGATCGGTGACTTCCTGCCGCTGAGTCCGGTGGTCAGGTCGCTGCGCGGCGCGTGGGTCGGCGAGACACCGTCGGGACTGACGTTCGCCCTGTTCGCAGCGATAATCGTGGTCGCGGGTGGAGTGGCGCTGCGGCTGTTCCGGTGGGAGTGAGGCGCGCAGATGGATAGCCGGTGGGAACGGCTCTGGGACGGGCTGCTCTTCGTCCTGCTCGCGGTCGCGACCGTGATCGCCATGGCGGATGTGACAGAGCCGCTGACATCCCGGCTGGCGACGCTGGCGATCGCCGGCTTGGTGGCGGCGTGGTACTGGTGGATGGTTATCGCGCACCCGGGGTGGGTCGAGCGGGTCCCGCTGATGCTGGTCTACTTCGCCGGCCTCATTCTCGGTACCGCCGTGCTCGTCGCCCGCGACCCGGCGTACTTCATCTTTTCGTTCATCCTCTACATCCAGCCCTTCATGCTCCTGCCGACCGCGCTCACCGTGCCTGCAGTCGCCGTTGGCGCGCTCGCCGTGCTGGCGGCGGCTGGAGAGCTGACCGACTCGGACCAGCTGCCGATCAACATCGGATCGTTCATCCTGAATGTCGGCCTGACGAGCATGATCGGGCTGTTCATCCGCTACCTCTATACACAGGGGGAGCGGCGCAAGCAGACAATCAGCGAGCTGGAGCAGGCGCGCGGCGAGCTCGAGGCGAGTGCGGCCGCAAACGCGGGGCTGCAAGCCGAGCTGCTCGTGCGCGCCCGGGAAGCCGGTGTGCTCGACGAACGTCAGCGGCTCGCGAGAGAGATCCACGACACGCTCGCGCAGGGCCTCACCGGGATCGTGACCCAGCTCGAGGCCGCCGAGAACGCGCTGGACGGACAGCGACCGACTGACAATGACGACGCGGTGGGCGGGACCCTGGACGTCGCCCGGCCCGACGAGGCTCGCCGCTACGTCGACGTCGCCAAGCGGCTGGCGAGGGAGAGTCTCGCGGAGGCTCGGCAGTCAGTCCAAGCGCTGCGACCCGCGCTCCTCGAGTCCTCGCATCTGCCCGATGCGATCGCCAACGTCGCTGCTGCCTGGTCCGTCGCCAGCGGGGTCGAGGCAGCGATGGTCACCACCGGGTCACCGGGACCCCTGCATCCGGAGGTCGAGGTCACGTTGCTGCGAACGGCACAGGAGGCGCTCGCGAACGTGTCGAAGCATGCGGGCGC
>DASYTV010000177.1:0-4879 GCA_036001885.1 Actinomycetes bacterium | reverse complement strand
CGAGCGGCGCATCCAGGATCCGATCTCGCGCGGAGGCATGGTCGCCGGGGACCGACCCGCACGGGCGGCCGACCCCTTCAGCGCCCTTGATATCCGTGAGTGGTTCAGGGACACCCGCGCACCGCGCCCGGGAGCCGATACCGGACCGTCAGGCGACGCCTTCCCCGTCGAGCCCGCAGAGCCGTCCGTACAGGTCCCGCCCGCACGCCGGCGGTCGGCTCGCGCGACGGTGGCCAGGGGCGTCGGCGAGGTTCTCGTCACGCTCGGCTTGGTGATCTTGCTTTTCTGCGTCTACCAGCTCTTCTACACCAACATCGAATCCAACCGTGCTCAGGCAAAGATCAAGAACAACCTCGAGCGGGACTGGAAGCCGGCAGAGCATGTCCCGGATGCGACGCCGGTCCGTGAGAGCTTTGCTGGGATCGGCGTCGGTAACGCGTTCGCGCTCATGCACATCCCCCGCCTAGGCCGTGACTGGGAGAAGCCGATCATCGAGGGAATCAGTCTGGACCAACTGGCGCATGGGCTCGGCCATTATCCCGACTCGGCAATGCCTGGGAGGATCGGCAACTTCGCAGTGGCGGGACACCGGGCGACGCACGGCGAGCCCTTCCGCAATTTGAACGAACTGCGGCAAGGTGACGTCGTGATCGTGGAGACGGAGAACAACTGGTACCGGTATGTGATCGACAGCAATCAGATCGTCGATCCGACCGACGTCGAAGTCGTGCTTCCGGTGCCGAACCAACCCGGCGCCAAGCCGACTGAAAGATTGATCACATTGACGACGTGCAATCCTCGCTGGGCGTCGACCGAGCGCCTGATCTACTGGGGCCACCTCGACTCCGTGATGAGTAAGGCGGCGGGAACGCCTGCTGAGCTGCTGGGCTAGCGGCTGCGCTGAAGACGTCCGCGGAAGGAATGGAGATGTACGGCTGGATCTGGCGACACATCCCCGGTCACTGGATCGTCAAGGCGATCTGGGCCGTGACAGCCATCCTCTTCGTGCTGTGGCTGCTCTTCGAGCATGCCTTCCCGTGGATCGACCCGCGGCTGCCGTTCAACAACGTGACGGTGGACGACTCCGGTGCGTCGGCGCTGCGGGCGTTCGGCGGCGGCTCATGACCCGGATCCTCGTCGTCGACAATTACGACAGCTTCGTCTTCAACCTGGTCCAATATCTCGGCCAGCTCGGCGTGGATTGCGAAGTCCGGCGTAACGACGAGGTGTCCCCCTCGGACGGGCGGTCATATGACGGCGTCCTGCTCTCACCGGGACCGGGTGTGCCGGAAAAGGCGGGCGTTTGCATCCCGTTGATTCAGGAGTGTGGCGGCGACGTCCCCATGCTCGGTGTGTGCCTCGGTCACCAGGCGATCGCCGTGGCCTTCGGCGGAACGGTGAGCCGCGCGCCGGAGCTGTTGCACGGGAAGACCAGCGCGGTTCATCACGACGGCGCAGGGGTCCTGCACGGCCTGCCAAGCCCATTCACGGCAACCCGTTACCACTCGCTGGCGGTAGAGCCGTCCTCGATCCCGTCAGAGCTCGAGGTGACCGGCCGCACCGCGAGCGGCGTGCTGATGGCCCTGCGCCATCGCGATCTTCCGATCGAAGGTGTGCAGTTTCACCCCGAATCGGTCCTGACCGAGCACGGCCACCTGTTGCTGGCCAACTGGCTCACGCAGTGCGGCGATACAGAAGCCACCGAGCGCGCGGCTGGCCTGGATCCGGCCGAGCGGCTTTCCACCGGCTAATAGCCGGGATTCGCTTCCTCAGCTCAAGACGACGCAGGGGCGGCGGGCCAAGGCCTGCTCGTCACGGTCAAGTCACCCACCTTGGGGATGGTTGACCATGATGGTGATCTCTGTGTTCTGGGCTACCTGCGTGCCCGGCGGGATGCTTTGTGAGACGACCGTTCCGTCCGGCTTGGTGGGATCGGGCGGGTTTTGGTTCTGCACCTTCACCTTGAGGCCGTCATTCTCCAGCGCCTGCTTTGCCGCATCCTCGGTGAATCCGACGACGTTGCGGACCGTAACGAGCTGCTGCTGGGGCTGCTTCGCAACGGTCAGAGTGACGGTCGTCCCCGGGTCGACCTTGGCGCCAGCCCCGGGATTCTGATCCAGGACAGTGCCCGCTTTCTCGTCAGGAGCCTCTACCTCGTTGATCTGGACCTGGAACCCGGCGTCCCGGAGTATGTTCTCGGCGTCATTCCGCTGCTTGCCGACAACCGAGGGCACCGCGACCTGCTCGGGTCCTGTCGAGACGAGCAGCTTGACCGTCGAGCCCTTCTTTTGATTTGCGCCGGCGGCCGGGTTTGTACCGATGACGTGGTCTTTCTCGACGTCCGCGCTGGCCTGATCCACGACCTGCACCTTGAAGCCGAGGTCCTCCAGTTGCGCCTTCGCCTCGTCGGGCGTCCGGTCCCTGACATCAGGGATCGTGACGGTTTCTGTCCCCTTTGAGATGCACAGCGTCACAGTGGAGCTGGGCGTCGCCTGCGTCTGGCCCTCGGGCGACTGCCGGTAGACCTGACCCGACGCGTACTGATCGTTGAACGCTGCGCAGCCGCCGTTGACGCTGGCCTTGAACTGGGCCCGCTCCAGGGTCGTGACCGCGTTCTGCTGGGGCTGTCCAAGGACCGAGGGCACCTCCTGTGTCTTGGCGCCTTCATCCCCGCCGAAGATCGCCCGGCCGATCAGAGCCGCTAGTGCAAAGACGGCGATCACCGCGAGCGTTATCAGCGCGATCATCGGCCCCTTGTTCTGCTTGGGTGGCGGCGGCTGGTAGCGCCCAGGCGGCCCGCCTGGTCCGCCCGGCCCGTAGGCGCCAGTGCCCGATCCGCCTGGAATCACTGCGGTCGGCTGCATGACCTGGGTTGGGGCGCCACCGCTCCCAGATGCCATCATGACGGCCGGAGCTGCGACCGGGCGGCCGTCCAGCGCGCGGTCGATGTCAGCGCGCATCTCGTCCGCGGACTGATACCGGTTCTCTGGGTTCTTGGCCAGAGCCTTTAGCACGACGGCGTCGATCTCCGGCGGCACCTCGGGGTCGAACTGCGACGGCGGGAGCGGATCCTCGCGGACGTGCTGATAGGCAACCGATACCGGGGAGTCACCGACAAAGGGCGGTCGGCCGACGAGCAGTTCGTAGAGCAGGCAGCCAGTCGAGTAGATGTCAGACCGCGCGTCGACGTGTTCGCCCTTGGCCTGCTCCGGCGAGAGGTACTGCGCAGTGCCGATCACCGCGGCGGTCGCGGTCATCGTGGCGCCCATGTCGGCTACCGCACGGGCGATGCCGAAGTCCATGACCTTGACATGACCGCTGCGGGTCAGCATCACGTTGCCGGGCTTGATATCGCGGTGGATGATGCCGTTGCGATGTGAATACTCGAGGGCCTGTAGGACGCCGGCGACGATCTCGAGGGCCCGTTCGGGGAGCAGCCTACGGCCCGATTGCAGTAGCTCCCGCAACGTCGTGCCCTCGACGTACTCCATCACGATGTAGGGCAGTGGTGTTCCGTTGAGCAGGTCCTCGCCGGTGTCGTAGACGGCAACGATCGCCGGATGGTTCAGCGACGCAGCGGATTGGGCCTCCCGACGGAACCTGGCCTGGAAGGTCGGATCGCTGGCGAGGTCGGCACGCAGCGTCTTCACCGCGACATTGCGGCCGAGGCGCACGTCCCGGCCCATGTGGACCTCGGCCATGCCACCCCGGCCGAGCACTCCGCCCAGCTCGTAGCGGCCGCCGACGAGACGCGGCTGATCCATTAGTCCTTGCCCTTCCTCTGCCTATTCGTCGCCGTTGCGGGTTCCGTCGTTACTGCCCTCGCTGGCGAGTATCTGCAACCCCTCGGGGCGCCGTCAGCCAGGTTAATCATGGAGGTGAGGGTCCATTTCGGCCGACGAAGTGACCCCGGACACGGTACCGGGTCTGGGGGCGGTGATGCTCCCGCTGTCCGATTTGGCAGCAAAGCGACCCCTTCCGAGCGCGAAGCCAGCCCCGGCAGGTTGTCCATCCGCCGGACTTCCGAGAGCGTCCATCCGACCAGCGGATGCCACGATCTGTACAACGGATCCCCGCTCGGCGGTAATGCCTGGTCCTGGCGTTTGCTGGATGACAATGTCGACCTCCACCGTGCTGCTCGACGTGCGCACGACAAACGGGCGCAGTCCAGCGGCACCGAGGTCGGCCGTTGCAGCTGCCACATCCTCTCCGACGACCTGAGGGACGGTCACTGTTGCGGATGCTCCGCCTCGGGTCAGCAGGACTGCGCCGATCGCCGCGACGACCGCGAAGCCGATCCCGGCGGCCACGATGGTCAGACGAGTCCTCGACGGGAGCGCGGCCAGGATGCGCTTGGGGTCCACGGCCGGACGGCGGGGAGCGCGCCGCTTGCCCGTGGGGGACGCGGTCAGTCCATCCAAGATCGATGTACGACCGACGCGTTGGACATCGGCGGGTTCACCAGCAGTTGTAGTGCCCGGCGCTGTCTCGGTCGCCGTCTGCTCCGCCGCCCTTGAGTGGCGACCTGTCCTGGGCACACCATCCGAGGCGGGGACCGCCGGATCAGGTGGCATCGGTGCTGACGACGCTGCAGGCTTCCAGTCCAGCGAGCCGGCGCTGCCGGCATCGGCGGGCACCTCTGTCGGCACCACGGTATTCGCCTCGAGCCGGTGTGTTACAGGTCCGCCAGACTGATGCGGCACGGCAACGAGGGGTGCGCCGGCTGCGCTGTCGGTGGTGGACCCAGTCGGCAAAGCGTCACCAGCCGCTAGCGAAGCCGCCGCGCCCGTCGACTCATGCCCCCGGTCAGTTCCACCCTCGCCCGTCGCCAGCATGGTGGACCTGACGTGTGCGATCTCGCGGGCGAGTGCGCCGGCCG
>DASYTV010000176.1:0-7455 GCA_036001885.1 Actinomycetes bacterium | reverse complement strand
GGGCAGCGGCTGGCCAGGGCGCAGGGTCGCCGGGTCGAGATCGGTGTGCTGGTCCCGTACCCGACCCTGATCGGCCTGTCCGAGCTGCCGGGGGAGCTGGACGGGTTCGGGCCGATCCCGGCGTCGGTGGCCCGCCGGCTCGCCGCGGGTGGGACGTGGCGGCGGATCCTCACCGACCCGGCCACCGGGCGGGTGCTCGACTACGGCAGCACCCGCTACCGGCCACCCCAGGATCTGATCGACCAGGTGATCGCCAGGGACCGGACCTGCCGCGGTATCGGCTGCGACCGGCCGGCCCGCTCGTGCCAGATCGACCATACGATCCCGTACCCGGACGGGCCCACCGCGCAGGGGAACACCGGCCCGTTCTGCGACCGGCAGCACTTGTTCAAAACCCACGGCGGCTGGCAGGTCAGCCAACCGACGCCCGGCCAGTTCGTCTGGCGCACCCTCACCGGGCATACCTACACCAAACACCCCGATCCGATCGGGCCGATCATCGACGACGATCGCGAACACAACGGTGTACGAACCGACGAGACAACCCACCCAGAAGAGGCCGACCCGCCACCGTTCTGATCAACGGCTGCGTTGGCATGCCGTTGGGTGCTGCTCCATCGAGGTCGTCGTGGTGTACCCGGCAGCACAATGACCGATCCCACACGTCGACGTGACGCATCAGCGATCAGGGCAGCGGTGGGGCGAAGTTCACCGTCACGTTCGTGAAGCCGAGGGAGCCGAGCATTCCGACGAGCATGGCGCGGGTGTTCTTCTCGGCACGCTCGATGAGGCCGCTGTCCTTCGCGGCAGCCTGGATCTTCTGTTCGGCCATGACGTACAGCTGTTGCTGATTACTGGTGTTTCCGGAAAAGAGCGATCCGATCCGGTCGAGGATCCCGCGCTGTTGCGCGAAGACGTAGCTTCGCTCGCTGTCTAGGTTGGTCTTGTCCAGCGCCGGCGCGGGCAAGGTGATGGCGACACTTCGCCGGTCGTCGCTGACCTCGACGGCACCGTCGCCGATCTGGCTGAAGTCCACGTAGGTGCCCACAGTGCCCGCGGCGACGAAGAGCGTGCGCTGGCCGCGGACCACCGATGGCAAGAACCTGGCGTCCTTCTCCAGGTCGATGACCACCTGGAAGTTGCCCGCCGCCGCTTCGTACCGGCTCAGGTCCTGGATCGACTGCAAAATGACGGGTTGACTGCGGTCTACGTCACGCTCGCTGAAGGGGTTGTGCAGCCCGGGGAGCAGACGGATGAGGCCCGCGAAGCTCAACACCAAGATCACTGCAGTGATCATCGCGACGAGCGGGAGGGCTCTCGTGGGCCAGCGCGGGACGCGACCGCGGGGCGACGGCGCCTCCGGTGGCCAACCGGTTTCAGTTTCGGTCGCGCGAGTTCGACTGCCGCCTGTTTGCGTACCAGCCATTGCTCACACCTCCGCGGGTAGTCACCGGCGACCACGTCGCAGGCAGGCCCCGATGACATCAGAGTTCGGCATAAAACGCCAAATTTAGGGTCGAGCCGAACCCAGCGGCCACGCGGGTCGCGGCCTGCGTGTTCCGTACCCCGTTTCAGTAGATCTACAAGTGACGCACGGGGCTTTCTGACCTGCGCCGATACGCGCGACACGCCGTGTGACCAGCGAAACCGCTTCCGGCCGTTTCCCGCCGTTTCCCGGTGTCTCTCTCTGTCTCGTGCGCCAGATGTGCGCCAGAGTGCGCGAGCGCCACCGCAAGGGCGGGACCGGCCGCTGCCGATAACAGCGAACCGATCCCTTGATCCGACCCCTTGACCTCGTCAAAAGCGAAGGGACCGAACCCATGTCCGATCATCTCTTGCCTGGCGACAGCGCGGCTAGAGCCCGCTACGCCACCCTGACCACCGCGCTCGGCGGTGAGCCCGCCTCCGGGTTCCACCGCGCCGCCCTGGCCCGCCTCGCGAGTTGGACAGACCGAGACGACGTTGACGCGATCGCCCACCTGATCCGGCAGGCAATCGCCGGCGAGCGGGAACGCGCCGACCGATTCCGCGACCTGCTGGCTGAGGTGGCGGACCGCCTCGGACCGTCCCAGCCGTCCGGCACCGAACCGGCTTACGTGACGCTGCCGGCCGTAGTGGCTGCGACGATCAGGGAAGCCGCGAGAGACACCGACGGCTAGCGTCCGGCGCCGGCCTCTCGCCTGAGATCCCCGTGGGTTCGCTCGCGGGGATCTTCCTATGTCCGCCACGCCTGCATGAAGGTCGCGACCGCTTGGAGGATGAAGCCGAATGCGATGAGCAGCCAGCCCACAAACTGCTGTCGCAGGCCGCCCACGGCGATCCTCTGTGACACGCCCTTCAGCCGAGCGACCTCGGCGGCCAGCCGCTCGGCCAGCTCCCTATCCGCCTTCGCGCGTGCCGTTGTCTCGGCGGCGGCCTCGTCCCGAAGCGCACCCAACCTCTCGTAGATGTCCTTCACCCGCTCCTCGACTGCCGCCGCGAACGTCGCGAGATCGGTCGCGGGAGTCAAGGGTCCGGGCCTCATCCTGGCCGTAACTGATCCGGCAACGCCGATCGCGGCGGCCGCCCCGGCGCGAACCACTACGTCACGGCGGCCACTTAACCCAGCGGCGACGTTGGCACCGGCGGCTCTGATTCGTCCCGCCCACTGATGGACCGGCTCGAAGAACCGCTCATCCTCGGCGAAGTCGCGCCAGGTCTCCCGGAAGCCGATGACGGCGAGAAAGAGCCCCGATGCCTCAAGTGCGACGCCGATGCCGAAGAACATGAGCGGGCCCGACATGGCTCACGATGATGCCCGATCCCGCGACGACCGGGCGGCCTTTCCGCATCGCGATCCGGCCAGCGCCTACTGGTCCGAGGTGAGACGCACCTTCGAGGACTTCACCGCTGGCTGGTCCGTGTCGAGCATGGCCCACATCGTTCGCCACACGAAGGCGAACTGCGCGACATGAACCGGCAAGTCACTGGCGTTCCGAACGGTGAACTCCGCTGTCGCCTGCGCGGCTAGCTCGGGCGCATCTAGCTCACGCCATGTGTATTTCAACACCTTCCCCGATGGCCCGATCCGGTCCACCTGCGCCCGCTCGGCATTAGTGCGCTCCCGCGAGAAGATGCTCAGCGCCAGGACCAGCGACAGACCGCCGAACACACCAGCAACCCAACCGGGGGCGGTACCCCGGTCGATATCGCTCCATTCCAGCGAAAGCAAGGGCGGCAACGTAACAGCGATCGCAGTGGTCCGATGCCCTGCTCGATCGGTCGGGCAGCGCGCCTCGCCCGCGACACGGCGACGCGGCGGCGCGGGGTTCATCCGTCCCGGCGTTTGACCCTGACATCGAACGGTAGGCCGAGCTCCCGGACGCGCCGTGCGTACCTCGCCTTGTACGGATCGAGCACGACGTGGATCACCTCGGGCTGGCTCGCCGACCAGTTCATTCCTCGGATGCCCTTGGCATCACTGATGCGGTGCATGGCGGCGTCGAGCGCCGGATTCGACTCGAGCTCGCCGAGCGATTCTGGGCAGTCGTCCTCGGAAGGCAGTGCCGGAAGCCCGAGGGCCGCTTGCTGGGACGCATACCAGGCTTGGTGCTCACGCCAGAACTCCGCCCACTGGGATTCGTACCGCTTGCGGAGGAAGAACCAGCGCAGGCGCGGACGGGGCGCGGTCGAGAAGTCCATCAATCTGTGCTCCTCGATGCGCCGGCGCTGTGCTTCCGCCACCCAGGCCCGCATCTCCGGATCGTCGATCCCCGAGCGCCACGACTCGCCGGCAGCCACGAGTGCAGCATAAGGGCCGGGTGTTGACCCAGGCTTGTCATTCGTGATGGCCGAGCACCCCTTCCACGAGCACCCGGCCATCGAGGGGGCAACCGGCCTCTTCAACCGCTGGAAAGGGCAACGGTCTCCGCCGGCTTGGATCCGGAAACCCCCCGTGGGGAAGGCCCTGTGCCAGGGCTTGGCCACGGAGGCGGTGACATTAACCCCCAGGTCTTGTCATCCGTCGTCTCGGCCGAACAGCAACTCGTAGTCGCGCTCGGAGAACGGCTCGGGCGGGTGCGCCTCCCTCCACCGCGCCTCCTCGGCCTCCTGCCGATCCTCAGCCTCACGCCACCGCTGCTCGTGGAGACTCCGCCCGATCGTCGACTGCGGCGCCGGTCTCGGGTTGCGGGCGGGCGAAATCGGCGGCCTGGCCGTCGAAGACATCGACTGGTTGCGCGGCACAGTGCATGTCCGGCGGGCATTGAAGATGATCAATGGTCGGACGGTGTTCGGCCCGCCGAAGGCCGGCAAGGAACGGCGCGTCCCGCTACCGGAGACGATCAAGCTGCGGCTGGCCGAACACCTAGGCACCGTCCAGCCGGCGGCGCCCGTCACGTTGCCCTGGGAGTCCCCGGACGGCCAGCCGGTCACTGCGACCCTGTTGCTGCACCGCGACGGCAAGGTGCAAGGCAGGTCGAGGATTAACGCCCTGTGGCTGCAAGCGGTCCGCCGGGTCGGTGTTCCTGCGGGCGCCGGCACCGGGCAGCACCAGCTACGCCACTACTTCGCGAGCGCCCTGCTGCACGCCGGGTGCAGTGTGCAGGCCGTCAGCGAGTACTTGGGCCACGCGGGCGCCGTCATCACGTTGACGACCTACGCCCACCTGATGCCGGGCAGCGACGAGCGAGCTCGGGCAGCAGTCGACGCGGTGTTCGCGTCTGACGGGAGTGCGCCGGATGTGCGCCAGAGCCCCGGCTGAGCCGCGTTCCCGCTGGTCAGTGGCTTGTGTGGCGAGTAGATCTACATCTGGCCGCTGCCCTGTGCAGGCACCACGAGGATCGGCTGGCGATACTCGGGATGTGGCAACGCACGAGGTGACCAACCAAGCACCACCACTTGTCGGCTACGACGTGTTCTCCGCGGACGCGGCTCTCGTCGAGGCGGTACAGCGCTACGGAGGCAGGAGCCACCTCGATGAACTCGCGCTGCTGGGTCGGATGGCCGGATCAGGACAGGCTCAGCAGTGGGCGACCGAGGCGGACCGGAACCCACCCGTCCTGCAGACCTACGATCGTTACGGCAATCGCATCGACGAGGTCGGGTTCCATCCGTCGTGGCATCGGCTCGTGACCGCAGCTGTGGAGAACGGGCTGCATGCTGCGCCCTGGCGGGAGCCGGCCGGTGCCGCCGGTCACCTCCTCAGAGCCGCCAAGTTCTACGTGTGGAGTCAGGTGGAGGCCGGACACGGCTGTCCAATCTCTATGACATACGCGGCTGTGCCCGCGCTGCGCGCCGATGACGACCTCGCTGCCGAGTGGGAGCCGCTGCTGACGGCAAGGCATTATGACCCCGGGCTCCGGCCGGCTTCGAGCAAGGCGGGTGTGCTCGCGGGGATGGGCATGACCGAGAAGCAGGGCGGCTCGGATGTCCGTGCCAACACCACCAAAGCGGAACCCGTCACCGGCGGCTACTTGCTCACCGGGCACAAATGGTTCTGCTCGGCGCCGATGAGTGATGTGTTTCTGGTCCTCGCCCAGGCGCCAGAGGGCCTGACCTGCTTCGTGGTTCCTCGGGTGATGCCGGACGGCACGCGGAACGTCTTTCGCCTCCAACGGCTGAAGGACAAGCTCGGCAACAGGTCCAACGCTTCGGCCGAGGTCGAGTTCGACGCCACCTGGGCGCGACGGCTTGGCGACGAGGGGCGCGGCATCTCAACGATCATCGAGATGGTTTCGGCTACCAGACTGGACTGCATTCTCGGCTCGGCCGCGCTCATGCGACGCGCCGTTGCCGAGGCGACCCATCACTGCACATATCGGCGGGCCTTCGGCATGGTGCTTTCCGACGCACCCCTCATGCGCAACGTCCTCGCGGACATGGCGGTCGAGTCCGAGGCGGCCACCATGCTGGCGATGCGCGTTGCCGCCGCTGTGGATCGATCCGCCGACGCAGGCGTCCCACAAGCGAACACGGATACCGCCACCGAAACCGGGACGGAAGGGGAGTTCCTGCGGCTCGCTGTCGCATTGGGGAAGTACTGGGTCTGCAAACGCGGGCCGACTCTCGTCGGCGAGGCACTGGAGTGCCTCGGCGGCAACGGCTATGTCGAGGAGAGCGGTCTGCCCCGGCTGTACCGGGAGGCACCGCTGAACTCGATCTGGGAAGGCTCGGGGAACGTCAATACGCTTGATGTACTCCGCGCGCTTCGCCGGTCCCCCGCCGTCCTCGACGCATACCTCGCCGAAATCGGCCTTGCCTCCGGCGCGGACGGGCGCTTCGACGCGGCCGTGAAAGACCTGCTGCAGTCACTCGCCGATCTCGATGGCATGGAGGCGAGAGCACGACGGCTCGCCGAGCGGATGGCCCTTGTCCTCCAGGGATCTCTCCTCCTCCGCCACGGCGACCCGGCGGTGGCAGACGCGTTCTGCGCTTCCCGCCTCGACCAGGACTGGGGACACGCGTTCGGTACGCTCCCCCGCGGCGTGGACAGTGCCGCGATCGTGGCACGCGCCACGCCCGAGATCCCCGACTGATCCACCGCAGCTGGATCCTCACGCCCGCTACCTGCCGGAAACCGAGCGCACGCCCCGCTACGCTCTGCGGCCATGGGTTCAGCGCGGACGCTGATCACGGCATTCGCACTCCTCGCCGCCTCGACCGTGGCGGCGTGCGGTTCCACCGGCAGTCAGACAGCGAGCACACCGAACTCGGTCACGACCTTGGCGGTGACCAGGATCGAACCGAGCGGTGGCACCACCGACGGGACGCCCACTGCCACCGCGGGTGACAAGGCCGTCACGATGGCCTTCGCCGGTGACGTCCACTTCGAGGAGGAGATCGAGCCCTACCTCGACGATCCGGCCGGCCTCGCGCCCGTGGCGCGGATGCTGTCGGCTGCTGACCTGGCTGTTGTCAACCTCGAGACGGCTATCACCACCCGCGGCGCACCTGAGCCGAAGAAGTACCACTTTCGCGCGCCGGCGACGGCGCTCGACGCGCTGAGACAGACCGGGGTCGACCTGGTGTCCATGGCCAACAACCACGCGGTGGACTTCGGAGCCGACGGCCTTGCCGACACGCTGGCCGCCAAGGCCGGCAGCCAGATCCCCGTGATCGGCATCGGGCGCGACGCGGACGAGGCATTCGCGCCGTACACATCCACGATCAAGGGCCGGACGGTGGCCGTCCTCGCTGCCACTCAAGTGCCCGACTGGACGGCGGCCACGTGGGCGGCCAGTCCTTCGACGCCGGGCGTGGCATCCGCGCGTGAGCCGCGACGCCTGATCGACGCCGTCGAGAAGGCCAACGAGAGGGCCGACATCGTGGTGGTCTTCCTGCACTGGGGGACGGAACGGGTCGGATGCCCAACCGCCGAGCAGCGCACGCTCGCGCAGGCGCTCGCCCGCGCCGGCGCCGACATCATCGTCGGCGCCCACGCGCATGTGCTGCTCGGAGCCGGCTGGCTCGACAGCA
>DASYTV010000175.1:0-1916 GCA_036001885.1 Actinomycetes bacterium | reverse complement strand
CAACGTGTACGACCTGACGCGGTACTCCTGGCTCACGACCGGCACGGAGGTCGGGAAGTTCCTGGGTGCCATGTTCGGCTGGGATCCGCGCCCGTCGATCGAGCAGATCGTCGCCTATCTCGGCTATGCGCTGACTGTCGGCTATCTGTTCCTCCGCCGCCCTAAGCAGGCGCAGCCCGCGCCTTCGCCGGCGCCGAAACCTGAGTCGGCCGCTCACCGCTGATTCGATCGGTCCCAGGGCTGTGCGGCCGCGATAGCCTGCGGCGGTGCCGAGCCTTGCCGACACCGTCCGGTGCCTCGACGAGTTTTACGAGCCGGCGTGGGCCGAGCCATGGGATGCGGTTGGCCTGGTCTGCGGTGACCCGGCGGTGGGCATACAAAGGGTTCTCTTCGCCGTGGATCCGGTGGGCAGCGTCGCCGCCGAGGCCGTCGAGTGGGGGGCCGATCTGGTGGTGGCGCACCACCCGCTTTTCCTGCGCGGCGTGCACGGCGTGCCCGCCACCACACCAAAAGGCCGGGTCGTCCACACGCTGCTGACCCGTGGCGTCGCCCTCTATGTCGCGCATACCAACGCTGATGTCGCGAATCCCGGGGTGTCGGACGCGCCCTCGCCCGGGCGCTCGGCCTCACACTCATCGCGCCGCTCGTCCGGACCGCCGCGACCGGGGAGGTGGGTACTCCAGGCGCCGGTCGCGGCCTCGGCCGCGTCTGCAGGCTGGAGGTCCCTGAGCCCTTGTCCGCCTTCGTCGAGCGGGTACGGATCGGCCTGCCCGCCACCACCCAAGGGATCAGGGTCGCGGGAGACCTCGATCGCCTCGTCAGAACGGTGGCCGTCTCCGGAGGTGCGGGTGACGACAACTTCGGGGCCGCCCGAGCCGCCGGCGTCGACGTCTACCTGACCTCGGATCTCCGCCATCACCCGGCGTCCGAGTCACGCGAGAGCGGCGACCCCGTCCTTGTCGACGTCGCGCATTGGTCGAGCGAGTGGCCGTGGCTCGGGGAAGCAGCCACGCTTCTGCGGGAGCGGCTCGCAGCCGCGGGGGATACGGTTGAGATCCGGGTTTCGCAGATCATCACCGATCCCTGGTCCGCCCATTTCGCCTACTCGACCGGCTACTCGATCTCATGAGGGAGCAACACTGAACGCCTCGGCTGCCGACCAGCTGCACCTGCTCGAACTGCAGGCGCACGACTCCCGCCTCGACCAACTCGATCACCAGCGCCGACGACTGCCTGAGCATGAACAGATCGCGACCACAGCGGCCCGGCTCGCGGAGCTGAAGGACCTCCTCGTCGCCGCGGAGACTCGAGAGAGCGACATCGCCCGCGAGCAGGGAAAGGCCGAGGCCGACGTTGATCAGGTGATGGCACGTGCGGCTCGCGACCATGAACGCCTCGACCGGGGCCAGGTCGGCTCGCCGCGTGAGCTCGAGAATCTCCAGCACGAGATCGGCTCGCTGGCCCGCCGCCAGTCCGACCTGGAAGACGTCGTTCTGGAGATCATGGAACGTCGCGAGTCGGCGCAGGCTAGGACCGTGGAGCTGCGCAGCGAGACCGAACAGCGACAGGCCGAGCTCGCGGCCGCCGAGTCCCGCCGTGATGAGCAAACCGCTGTGATCGACGCCGAGGCCGGTGAGCTGGGGGAGAAGCGGAAGGCCCTGGCGGCTGGATTGCCCGCCGACCTGCTGGCGCTCTACGAACGACTCCGTGCACACAGCGGCGGCGTGGGCGCTGCGGCGATCAAGCAGCGCCGATGCGAGGGCTGCCGCCTCGAGCTCGGGGCAACCGATGTGCAGCGGTTCAGGAACGCGCCGGAGGACGCCGTGCTGCGCTGCGAGGAATGTGGCCGGATCCTCATCCGTACTGCCGAGTCTGGGCTCTGATGCGGGGAGATCGCCGCCTTCCCGGCGAGGACT
>DASYTV010000174.1:0-3775 GCA_036001885.1 Actinomycetes bacterium | reverse complement strand
CGATGGAGTTGAAGCTCTGGAAGGGATAGTCGAACTTCTTGTTCTTGGTGGGTGTGATCTCCTCTGTGGGCTGGGCGACGTCGTCGTCGTTGACGTCGCTATAGACGTGGGCCGGGTTTCCATTCAGGGTCTGTGACTTCGCTGGAAGGCCGGACAGTGTCCGCCTGACCTGTGCTCCGCCTGCGGGCGCACCCGGGTAGTAGTCCCAGACCTGGCCATCGTCGCTTTGAACCAGGTCGCGCCGGTAGAGTACCCGACCGGTCGCCGCGTCGACGATGTGGAGGTACATGTCGCCCAACGCGGGCAAGGTGATGGTCTGCCAGGCCAGGCGCGAGGCCCCGAGGGTCTTGAAATAGACCAGGTCGGCGCGGTCACCGTTGGAGAAAGTGGTGGACCTGCGGGCTCCCGAGGGAGCACTAGCGGTCGCTTGGCGTGCCTTAGCTTGTACATCCTCAGCAGCCCGGGTGCGCGCCTGGCTCGCCGAGATCGACGGGGTGGCCGCGGTGCTTGGCAGCGCTGCAACCGGTGAGCCGACGACGTTGATCAGACGACCATTCTTGGCGACATTCGCTTGCAGCCCGTTGCCGAAGACGGGTACCCCGCCGACGGACTGGACGAAGCTGAGGTGATGAGTGCCAGCGATGTCCACGTAGTCCCGGCGAAGTGTGATCCGCGCTAGCTCGTCGGCGTTCAAGCCGAACACGTCTGGGTGACTCTTGACGTAGTTCAGCGCGACGGTGCGGGCCGCGAGACTACTCGGTCCGGTAAGGAACCCGTCGAGCCGCTGAACCGCGCGGGCCGTGCCGGTCAGCGGATCGATCGAGACGATTCCTTGGACGCCCAACTGGTCGCGCAGCGCCTTGACGCCCTTTGCGGGATCAGCGCCTTGCTTGGCAGCCCGCTCGCTGAGCGCCCCACGGCTGGCCGCATCCTGCCGCGAGTCGTAGAAGGCTGTTCTTGACTGCTCATCCCCTGATTTCGACCGATCTGGCTTGGCCTGCCTGGCCGCGCTGCTCGCTACCGCGGGGACCATCGCGACGACCAGCCCTGCGGCGGCTGCGAACGCGAGGAGCCGCCAGCCGGTCGGCCGACGGCCCATGAGACGGTTACCTGCTCCTCCATTGGTCGGAGCGGAGCCTAACGCCATCGTTTGCCCCTTTTCCCGTGTGACGAGTTCCCGTGTGACGAGTTCCCGATGACCAGGCGACGCGCCGCGGAGAGCGACGTGCCGCTTGCAGCGGACTCCCCGATACGCCGACGGGCCTGCGCTATGCCGATGGGGACTGCGCTAGAGGAATCGATCAGGAGGACGTAACCGGACTATTTGTGTCGAGCTGGCCCCATCGACGCACCGGGACTTCCTTGCGTTTTGCAGACAATCGCAGATCAGGCTAGGGGACAATCCCTTGGCGGCTTTCCGTCTCGCGGTTCCCCTGCGCCGCCAACCGCCCGCCGGCTGCTGTACCGACAGTCCCTTGCAGCGGGGCCGTTGGTCCGACGGATCCGGCCGTCGCGCATTCGCGCACGGGATCCGACCCTTGCCCGGCATGTTCCTGCCCTCGAGCGTGGTGAGGTCGATCACCCCCGATCGCGATGTCGATCGCCCAGCGCGGAGTAGCTCCTCAGCCCAGTGCCGTGCGGATGCCTCGATAGCGCGAATCCACGGTGACCGGCATCGACAGCGCAAGGGAAGCCTTGCGCTGTGTCGCACCTGACGAGTCGCACAGGAAGAAGGGCACCTTGCTCCCAGAACCTTGGACCAAGGTGCCCTTCTTCAGAACCTGGCTGAGGGGCGTTGGACAGGCGTGGCCTGCCCCCCACCCCCCTCCCCCGTGTCGCCAGGTCCGGTCTGGGCAGCTCCTCTCTGGCGCTGGATTGTCTCGCGGTTTGCCTTGCGAATACAAGGTTCCGGCCGTACGGTCCTCATGTGGTGAGCACCTACCGGCCGGGGCAGGCAGCGGCCTTACTCGGCGTGAGCGTCGACACCGTGCGCCGGTGGGCGGACAGCGGTCGGCTTCAGACCAGGCGTACCAATGGAGGCCAGCGACTCATCGACGGCGCGTCCCTCGCGGGCCTCCTCGTCGATCAGGCTCCAGAGCAGGATGACGAGGTGATCGTCGCCCGCTCGGCGCGCAACCGGTTCCCGGGCATCATCACCTCGGTCGTCGCCGACGAGATCGTCGCAAAGGTCGAGATGCAGGCCGGGCCGCACCGGATCGTGTCCCTGATGACCGCGCAGGCCGCGAAGGAGTTGGGACTCGAACCGGGCGTCCTCGCGGTGGCGGCGGTGAAGTCGACCAATGTAGTGATCGAGGTATCTGCGCTCCCGGATCGGCCCTGAGAGGAGCCGGTGGTGTCGCAGACACCGGGCCGCTGGACGGGGGTCTGCTGATGCTGGACCGATTGGTCTACGGAGGTAGCCCACTGCCATCTGCAAGACAAGCAGACTGGTCCAGTTCGGCCGGCGTCGGGGCTGTTCAGGATGATGTGACGGTCTATACACTCCACAGCGGGACTGGGACAACCGGACCACAGTGGTCCAGGAGGGGAGGGCCGGCGTCCGCTGCGCCGACCCCCGGACCTAGCTTGCGAGGGCGAGTTGGTGCTGCGGGACGGTCCTGCTCATCGCCCGAGCACGAAAGCCCATGACCTGCGCATCGGTCTGCTCGATCTGATCGAGTCCGCCGGAGTGGGTGAGCGCCTGCCAAGCGAGCGCGAGCTTGCCGGCCGCTGGGGCGTGGCGAGAATGACACTGCGCAAGGCCATCGAGCGACTGATCGAAGAGGGCCGGCTCGAGCGGCGACATGGCTCAGGTACCTACACCGCGCAAGCCCCTTATGCCCGCCTGTTCGGGCTCTCATCGTTCACCGAAGACATGCGGCAGCGCGGCTTGACGCCGAGCAGCAAGGTGCTCCGGCTGCGTAAGGTTCGGGCATCCACCGACGCGGCGAGCCGTCTACAGATCCCAGTGGGCGAGGACGTCCTCAGATTCACGAGATTGCGGTTGGCAGACGGCGAGCCCATGGCGCTGGAGACCGTCTTGATCCCCTCCGCCGATGTGCCGGGCCTGTCCACCAAGGACCTGGCTGGATCGATCTACGAGGTTCTGTGGGACCGCTACCGGATCAGTACCGCCTCGGCGCAGACCACCATCACGCCGGTGCTACCGGACGAGCGATCGGCCGCGGCGCTCGGTATTCCGTCTTCGCAGCCTTGCCTGCATATCGACATGACCGACCTGGACAACCGTGGTCGGACGATCATGGTGGCCGATTGTCTCTATCGAGGCGATCGCTACGAGCTCACGATCGATCTGGCCGCGCCCGCGTTCCCGATCACCAAGGCGGGCGTACGGCAGTAAACACCGGCATTGCGGGAGTCGGCTCTTCCTGGCCCTGGGCTTCATCACGTCAACGCCTCACATGCCAAGGCCGTCGTGCCCTGCTCCCACCCGTGGCCTGCTCCCACCTGCCCCAGCGGCCGCCGCCCCCAGTCCGACACCGCCGACCGGCCAGCCGAAACCGTCGGAACCGTCGCCTAACCTCACCGCCGCAGACAGAAACGCTCGCGTGCGCCGCCCCGGGGTGACCAGCCCCGGAGGACGCTACGGCGGTCGGCCGGGCAGGGCGGAGGCGGAACAGCTCCGGCGCGGGCTTGGATGTCGGTAGCTTCCCAGCATGCCGTTCTACGTTCATGCGCAGGACAGACCGGGGGTCGGAACTGACCTGGATGACCTAGCCGAGGCGCACTGGTCATACATGGACCAGTTTGCCGA
>DASYTV010000173.1:0-2069 GCA_036001885.1 Actinomycetes bacterium | reverse complement strand
GTCAGCGCCTCCCAGTCGTCGCCGCCTGTCTTGCTGCGGTAGACGCGCAGCTTGCCGTCGGGCACGAAGTGGTGCGAGTCGCTGGTGATCGGGATCACGTACACCGTGTCCGGCTCGTTCGAGTTGACGTCGACGACGAAGCCGAAGTCGGTCGGCAGGTTGCCGCTGATCTCGCGCCAGGAATCTGCGCAGTCGTCGGTGCGCATCACGTCCCAGTGCTTTTGCATGAAGAGCACGTTCGGTCGCGACGGGTGCATCGCGATCCGGTGCACGCAGTGGCCGACCTCGGCGTCCTGGTCGGGCATCGTGTTCGAACGCAAGCCCTTGTTGGACGGGCGCCACGTCTTGCCGGCATCGTCGGAGCGAAACACGCCGGCGGCCGAGATGGCGACGTACATGCGATTGGCGTCCGTGGGGTCGAGGACGATCGTGTGCAGGCAGAGCCCGCCCGCGCCAGGGGCCCATGTTGCGGCGCTCTCATGGGTGCGCAGGCCGGACAGCTCGGTCCACGTCTGACCACCATCGTTGGTCTCGAACAGAGC
Organism: Actinomycetes bacterium; assembly: GCA_036001885.1. Taxonomy (GTDB): domain Bacteria; phylum Actinomycetota; class Actinomycetes; order JAKEEW01; family JAKEEW01; genus DASYTV01. Next base: position 1,527 of record DASYTV010000173.1, on the reverse strand, counting down.
CGCGTCCTCGGCCCCGGCGTAGACCTTGTCGGGATCGGCCAGCGACGGCTCCAGGTGCCATACCCGCTTGAACTCCCAAGGATGAGGCGAGCCGTCGTACCACTGGTGCGTGCCGGTGGTGCCCTGGTACTGGAAGTCGTTGCCCGCAGCCTCCCATGTCTTGCCGCCATCGTTGGAGCGCTGCAGGACCTGGCCGAACCAGTCGCTGGCCTGCGACGCGTAGAGACGGTTCGGGTCGGCCGGCGAGCCCTTGACGTGGTAGATCTCCCAGCCCGCGAAGTGCGGACCCTCGACCTTCCAGCTCTTGCGATTGGCGTCGGAGGTCAGGACGAATGCGCCCTTGCGCGTGCCGACGAGTACGCGAACTCCGCTCATTGCTTCACCCCTCGGAAGACAAAAAGGTGGCTGCTCTCGATGTTCAGACTGCCCGAGAGACTAAAACTAATCGGTCTTGGCGCCGGGCTGCGCCAGCGGCGGGCTCGCCTCCTCCGACGCGCCCGCCTCCGTGGACGCCACACCGTTCTCCGACGCCTCGGTCGCCGATGCCGTCGGCAGGTGCAGGGTGAAGGTGCTTCCCTTGCCCTCGGTCGAGATGACGGTGATGTCGCCGCCCTGCATACGGGCCAGCTGCCGGCCGAGAAACAGGCCCAGGCCGGTGCCCTTGAGATGCTCGGTCTCCGGTGTGATCACGCGTCCGAAGCGCGTGAACAGCATGGGCAGGCTCTCCGTAGCGATGCCCAGCCCCTCGTCGGTCACGGCCACCCTCGCGATGCCCGCCCGCGCCCGCACCTGGCAGGTCACCGTGCCGCCCGCCGGCGAGTACTTGATGGCGTTGCTGATCAAGTTGCCGATGATCGTCTTGATGCGGTCGGCGTCAACCATGACCCGGACGCGCTGCTCCGGCAGGTCGAGGTCAAGCGTGTGCGCCGAATCCACGTCGGGCGCGATGCTTTCCGCCGCGGCCCTCACAACGTCCCGGAGATCGGCCTCGACCAGTCGTAAGGTGAGTCCACCGTCCTCGAGCCGGGCGGCCTCGATCATCTCTTCGATGAGCTCGTTCATTTCCGACACCTTCGCCGCCATCACATCAGCCGCCTTACGCCCACGTTCGTTCAAATGTCCGAGCAGTCCGGTCTCGAGCATCGACACGTAACCGCGAAGGACGGTCACCGGGCCACGCAGCTCGTGCGAGGCGAGGTTCAAGAACTGGGTCTTGTTGGTCTCGATGGCGGCCATTCGCTCGGTTACCCGCGCCCGCTCGAGGCCCGCCGACACGGAGTTCGCGTAGGCCTTCATCTGTGAGATCTCATCGCTTCCAAACATGGGCGTGTAACGGCCGGCGACGATCGCCAGCGTTCCCTGGCCTTCGCCGAGGTGCAGCGGGGCGGCGATGACCTTCTCGCTTGGGCCACCCGCCGCCAGGGCCGCCGCGCGCTCGGGATCGATGCCCGAGGTCGCGAGCACCTTGCCGTCGACGTCGGTCACGAAGCCGGACGTGGCGCCCATCAGGCGGACGGCCCAGTAGGC
>DASYTV010000172.1:0-37475 GCA_036001885.1 Actinomycetes bacterium | reverse complement strand
CAGCGGATTCGTGTATCGAGATTCGATACTTCCGATCTTCAGGGGAGACGCTGAGGAGATCCAACCATCGCTCAAAGATCTCGATGATCCCCGCATCGCTATTCGTGAATTGAATGGGGATCTGGCTCCTCGACCAGGGCTTACGCTTCCCTCCCTCCGCCCAATAAAGCGCGGTTCCGGCGACCAAGAGCTCACGGTCGGACAACCGGCCAATCTCAGCTGCGCAGTCTGAAATCGTCTGAGCACGTAGCTGATCCCTCTGTCGCCGATAGGGACCCCAGCGCCGCTCGTTCATCATCAGGGCGTACTCGGTGGGGTCACGAGGAGGTGGCTTTGGGAGGTCACGCACCCATAGAGACACCGTGCTCTTGGATACCGGCACGACCTCGATGATCTCGTCGTACGTCTTGCCCGCGATTCTGAGTTCGCGGGCGCGCATGCGTAGTGCGTCCTTGGCGTTGTGCCTGTAGATCTCTTTCGCGGGCGGCACGCCCTGGAGCCACTCGGTGAGCCTGCGGTTGCTAACGCCTAACTCGGCGCGGATCTCGCGGCGGCTCTTGCCGGCACGACGGAGCGCGATGACGGCCTCGCGAATGTTTCTGGTGTCCTCCCCCATGGTGAACATCGTCCTGCTCGGGTACGACGGTTCGGCGATCGTGGCCTGGCCCACTGTGGAGAAGCTTGCCTTACCTACGGGAGGGTAGGTTACGGTTGCGTAGCCGTAACCCACTCTGCGAGGAGCCCCCATGACTCCGCCGACCGCGACTCTCGAAGCGCCGCCGCTCGTCGACGAACAGCAAGGCACCCTCGGTGCAGATGAGAAGAAGCCAGGCGAACAGCTCGCATTGCTGCTGTTCATCGGGGTTCCGTTCCTCGCCCTGCTCGCGGCCATCCCCATTGCGTGGGGATGGGGCCTTGGCTGGCACGAGGTGGTCATCGCCGTCGTGATGTACACCATCTCCGGGCACGGCATCACCGTCGGTTTCCATCGCCACTTCACCCACGGCGCGTTCAAGGCTAAGCAGCCCTTGCGCGTCGTCATGGCGATCGCCGGCTCGCTCGCCATCGAGGGACCGGTGATCCGGTGGGTGGCCGACCACCGCAAGCACCACAAATTCTCCGACCGCGAGGGCGACCCACATTCACCTTGGCGCTACGGCGAGACCATCCCCGCGCTCATTAAAGGGCTCTTTTACGCCCACATGGGGTGGATGTTCGACGTGGAGCAGACGTCGCAACAGCAGTACGCACCAGACTTGCTGAAGGACAAAGCGATCGTGCGAGTCAGTCGCATGTTCCTCTTCTGGGTCGCTATCAGCCTTCTGCTCCCGCCCCTCATCGGAGGCCTGTGGTCGATGTCCTGGGCGGCCGCTCTCTCCGCGTTCTTCTGGGGCAGCCTGGTCCGGGTCGGCTTGCTGCACCACGTCACCTGGTCCATCAACTCGATCTGCCACGCCGTCGGCGAGCGTCCCTTCAAGTCCCGCGACAAGTCCGGCAACGTCTGGTGGCTAGCCGTGCTCTCCGGGGGTGAGTCCTGGCACAACCTGCACCACGCCGACCCGACGTGCGCGCGGCACGGTGTGCTGCGGGGGCAGGTCGACACCTCGGCCCGAGTGATCCAGTTCTGCGAAAGGATGGGCTGGGCATACGACGTACGGTGGCCCTCGCCTGAGCGGATCGCCGCGAAGCGGGTCGCCTGACCTATGTACGAGATGATGACCGGGTGAGCGAATCCGGGGCTAGAACTCCCACGCGCGCTGTGGAGAGTCGCACGACCACCCGCGTAAGGATGACCGGGAAGGAACGCCGCGAACAGCTCATCGACGTTGGCCGCAGACTCTTCGCCGAGCGTGGGTTCGAGGGCACCTCAGTCGAGGAGATCGCCACCAAGGCGGGGGTCTCCAAACCCGTCGTCTATGAGCATTTCGGCGGCAAGGAGGGCCTCTACGCCGTCGTCGTCGATCGCGAAATGCAACAGCTGCTCGAGATGGTGACCAGCGCGCTCACCGGTGGCCATCCTCGTGAGTTGCTCGAGCAGGCGGCGTTCGCCCTGCTGGACTACATCGAGCAGTCCACCGACGGCTTCCGCATCCTGGTCAGGGATTCACCGGTAGCACAGTCCACCGGTTCCTTCGCGTCGCTCATCTCCGACATCGCGACCCAGGTGGAGCACATCCTGGTCGCGGAGTTCAAGCTTCGCGGATACGAGGCGAAGCATGCGTCGCTTTATGCACAGATGCTCGTAGGCATGGTGGCGCTCACCGGGCAGTGGTGGCTGGAGGTACGCAAGCCGCGAAAGGCCGACGTGGCAGCCCACCTCGTCAACCTCGCGTGGAACGGGCTGTCAGGATTGGAGCACAAGCCGCAGCTGGTCACCCGACGCCGCTAGTGTCGCGTGTCCGAGGTCCTTTGCCGGTGGCCAACGCACGGTGACTTTGGACACCGCGGCACGAGGCGCAGCGACCCGTCAGCCGTCGCTGAGCCAGACGGTGATGTGCAGCGGCTGGGTGTCATGCGGCCGGCGCATGTACAGCGTTTGGTCCTCCGTGGTGGTGAGATCGACGGCAAGCCGGGCTGAGAATCCGAGCTTGAGCAGAAGGTCGGGGAACTCGGCCGCCATAAGGACCGGGCGGTGGCCTGCGGCCCTAGTCCGGCTCATCAGCCGATCAACGTTCGCGCGGTCCACGTCCAGCACTCTGGCCACGGCCACGCCGCATTCGCTGCGAAGCGCTGCTGGCCACTCAGCCCTGGATCTGCCATCCACGAGGAGGACCGCGGCCCGCGGGCCGATGTCGGCGCAGACCCGATCGATCGCGCCGATCGACCCGGTCTCGACCCGTTTGGGAAGAAGGGGGGCGCTGGCCCACGCGATCGGGCCCGCGATACCGAGAACCACACAGGCGAGCACCAACACAGGCAGCCGGCTCCCGTCCGCGAGGACGCCACGCATATAGCGATGGATCACCTTGGCGCCATAGCACGCCAGCAGAAGCAGCCCGGGCAGGACGACGGGAACGAACCGGCGGTCCGCCCACGGGTGATCCGGCGAGATGCCTGGCCGCCACAGCGTCAATGCCGTCGTCCCCAGCACCACGACGAGCGGGGCCACCCAGTCGTGGGCCGGGTCGTCACCCCGCCGGGCGGGATCGAGGATGCGCCGGACGAGCACGGTTGCTGCGAAGACGGCGACGGCAAGGGTGAGCCACCCGAGCCACCACGCAAGCCAGTGCATGCTCCACTCGTCATAGGTCCGAGTACCGTCCACCGGAAGCCCTTGGGCGTGTTGCCGGCTCGCAACGTCAAAGGCGCCGAGTGAGTTGGGTGGGTTGCCGTGAACGGTTTGGACTGCAGGCCGGATCGTGAAGGCAACAGCCGCCGCGACGATCCCCCATGGCACCAGCGCGGTGAGCCGCCGCGGAGGGGCAAGCAACTGCCGGCGGGCGAGCCAGACGGCGCCGGCCGTTGCCACAGTCATGGCGACGGCAAACCACAACAGCGGCCGCAGCGAGTCACGCAGCGCAAGGACGTAAGGCTTCGTCAAGAAAGCGGCATCGATGACGCCGAAGCCGAGGCCCACCAGGCAGCCCAGGGTGAGCAGGCGCCACAGTGGCGAATCGCGAACCGCGAGCCAGCCGGCGACGGGGATCAGCAGCACCATCTCCCGCAGCGTGTCGATACGGACGGCCGTACAGATGCCGAAGAGAAACCCGCCGAAGGCAGCTGCGACCCCGCTGGTGGTCCGCACCGCGTCGACGATCAAGCAGAAAGCGGCCAACAGCAACACCGCCGCCATCGGCTCGGACAGCGGCGACCGCGCGGCGTACCAGAACGGCTCCGCCAACCCCAGCAGAAGCGCACCAAGCGGCGCCCACCGCGGCCCCACGAGCCGCCAGACGAGCCCGGCGAATGCGAGCAAGGCAAACGCACCAAGCATGGGCGGAACCCACAGGGTCGCGCGCCAACTCGATCCCCATTCGACGGCGGCAAGAGTGGACGGCAGTCCGGACATGAACTGCGGGACCAAAGCGCCACCAGGACCGTGGGGGTAGAAGGCCTGGCTCGCCGGATCGAGCGCTGGGTCAGCGCCCCCGAACGAGGCCAGCCCGGTCGGCACGAGCTTCTCACTGTGGTGCGCCAGCCAGTGGCCGATCAGGCTGTACGCGGCCGCGTCACGGCGCAGAATCACCTTCTCTGCGTGCAGGAGCCCGTTGGTGATCAGGAACGCGCCGGCGAGGCCGAGAACCGTCAACACGCTCCAACGCGGGACGTCCTCGTAGGAGCTGGCCGCGCTGCGAGCAGTTCGCCAGGCCAGGACTACTGCCGGTACCACGAGGGCCACGAAGATTGGGACCGCGAACAGCGGGCGGAACGCCCTGAGGGCGAGCAACGGGATCGCCACGGCCAGCCAGGTGGCGACGATCACCGCCGGAACGACGGAAAGGGCGCTGAGCAGAACCGCGGGCCAAGCGGCCCCGTTGCGTGCCACGCGCTCGGCCGTGGGCTGCCCGCCGGTCTCCTTGATCGGATCGGCGAGCGTTGCGTCCTGGGGTGGGCCGTGCCTGCTTGTCATGCGGCCACCCTGCGTCATGGGACCCTGCGATGAAGCACGAGGTAGTCGTTGTGCGCGTACACGATGTCGTACTCCTGGCTGGCGAGCAATAGCGCCACGTGGAAGCGCTGTGCCAGCAGCGAGTCGAACGGGAAGGACCATTGCCGGGTGTCGGCTATCACCCACTCCGCTCCCCGCGGCTGGCCGTCGAGGAGCAGGACCCTGGCGCGGGAGGTCAGATGGGGGCCAAGCTCGTTGTCTGTCTCGACGGTCGCCCCGTCCGGGATGAGCGCGACCGCCGCCGCGGCCGCGCCGGACCTGTCCTGCCTGCCATGGTCGCCATTGGGCAGGGCCCAGGGCTGGAACCATCCGGCCAAGGCGAGGACCATCGCGCACAGCGATGCCCCGGCGAGCCCGACGCCCAATCGCTCCCGGGTGGACTTTCCGATCAGCCGACGCGAGCCGTCGCCAGTGGCAGCAGACGTGTCGGGTTGCGGTTTGCGCGTACCTGGCAGCTGAACGTCAGGAGGTGATGACGCTGCGTGAGATCGGAATCGATGCCGCCGGGGCCGCGACACAAGGCCGCTCACCGCCATCACGAAACGGCGTGGCCGATCCGCGGCCAGCGCATCGATCGCGGCCATCACGAGGATCGGCCAGACGAAAGCGTCGTAGTGGTTGTTCGGGCCCCAATGATTGCCGTTCGTGGAAAGGACACGCTCGGCCAGCAGCGGCAGCGCCAGCGCCGTAATCGGCGAGAGAAGGGGGAGCAGCAGGAGCGGGCCGGCAAGCCAAAGCAGCATGTGCCACTTTCGCTCCGGGCTGATTGCGATGCTGATCGTGTCGAGCGGATGCAGGACGACGTGTCCAAAAGCCTGGATCGGCCCCGTGCCGAGCTGGTCGTAGAGCCAGTAGTAGCCCGAGCTGCCGCCGCCGAGCGGTATCAGCACGAACATGATGAGCGCCACCGCGATCGGCCCGGCCGCGGCCACCATGAGTCCAAGCCGGCGATGCTCTCTGCCCCCGCGCAGGGCGATCAAGAGGCCAAAGACGCCCACCAGCATTCCCATGTCCTCCTTGACCAGCAGGAGGGCGAGAGCGAGAGCAGCGGCCTGGCGATAGCGGCCGGCGAGTAGCCGCTCAAGAGCCCACGCCATCAAGGGGACAGAGAAGGCAACCTCGTGGAAACCACGCGCCGAAGCGACGATCAGCGGCCAGCCGAGAGCGAACACCGCAGCCATGAGGTAGCCGCCAACAACACCGATGGCGCGCCTGGCTGCCAGCCAAACGGCGGGGACAGCAGCGGCGAACAGCACTGCCTCAGCGAAGAGCAGCGTCAGCGGATGGCCGTACACCCAATACAGGGGAGTCAGCAACGCCAGGATCGGCGAGAAATGGTCCCCGAGGATGGAGAAGTTCTGGCCGAGATCGTCGTGAACGCCCTTGACAGTGGCGACGGGGAGGCCGAAGTGGGCGTAGGACCGCATGGCCTGGTCGAAGATGACCATGTCGTAGGAGCCAAGCGTGTACCTGGCGTAGGCCAGCGTGCCGATCCCGAGGTAGAGCGCGGCCGCGGCGGCGGCAAGCAGGCCTACCCCCCAGACGTGTCCGCGGCGTCGACCGGCGGGCTCCCGCTCCGCTCCCGGGGTCGACTCGGCGACCCGCGACGGCGCAATCTGCGGTTCAGTGCGCGCGACGACGCTCTCCATGCTCACGCCACCTTCTCGCGTCGCCACGCATGAAACCTTATGGGGTGGCCAGCCCGGTCGGGCGGCCAGCCTCTGCGAGTCCTGGGGGAGCGGCGATGACCGTCGCTGAGCGGGGACAGGTCAGACTGGAGCGATGACCGAGACCCTGGGCGACCTGTTCAGATCCGCCCACGCTGACCCGGCCAGCCCGTTCATCACGTTCTACGACGACACGAGCGGAGAGCGGGTCGAGCTGTCCCGCATCGGCTTCGACAACTGGGTGGCGAAGACGGCGAATCTGATCCAGGGCGTCATGGCCGCCGCGCCCCGTGAGGTCATCGCGATCCTCTTGCCGGTGCATTGGCAGACGCTCGTCTGGCTGGCCGCATGCTGGGAGACGCGGCTTGTCGCGGCCCCTGGTCTCGACCCGGCGAAGGCCGACCATGCAGTGGTGGGCCCTGACCACCTGGCCGACGTCGGCCGCTCACCCGGGGAGCGGATCGCCGTGCCGTTGCGCCCGCTCGGCGGCCGGTTCGGGGAGCATGGCATGGATCCGCTGACGGCTGGTGTGCTCGACTATGCCGCGGAGGTCCCAGGACAGGGCGACCGGTTCACCTCCCTATCTGGGCCGGCACGTCCGGGTGACCCGGCGCTGCTCCTCGATGCGAGGACGTACACCCAGGCGGAGCTGGCGGCTCGCGGACGGGACCGGGCGCACGAGCTCAGCCTGCGCAGCCGGGCGCGGGTGCTGACCGACCGTGAGCCGGAGACCATGGACGGCATCACGGACGCGCTCCTCGCCCCGCTTGCCGTCGGCGGCTCGACGGTGCTCTGCCGGCACCTGGAGAGGAATCGGGTCGATCACCGAGCATCGACGGAGAGGGTGTCCGACGTCCTCCTCACCGGTCCCGGTGACCTGGGACAGCCAGCCGGTTAGAGTCACGCCATTACGGTGCTCCGGCAAGAGAGGTCCCGGAATGGACAAGGTCGTCCCAAGCCCGGCCGACGCGGTGGCTGACATCCCCGACGGCGCTTCGCTGGCGGTCGGTGGCTTCGGCCTGTCGGGCAACCCGATGAAGCTGATCGAGGCGCTTCACGACCGTGGCACAACCGACCTGAGGGTCGTCTCCAACAACTGCGGCGTGGACGACTGGGGCCTTGGGATCCTCCTGGCCGACCGCAGAATCGCTCGGATGACCAGCTCGTACGTGGGAGAAAACAAGGAGTTCGCCCGGCAGTTTCTCTCCGGTGAGCTCGAGGTCGAGCTCACTCCGCAAGGAACTCTGGCCGAGAGGCTCCGCGCCGGTGGGGTCGGCATCCCAGCGTTTTATACAGCAACCGGAGTCGGCACCCAGGTCGCAACCGGCGGCCTGCCCTGGCGCTATCACCCCGACGGCTCGGTCGCACTCGGCTCCCCGGCGAAGGAGACCAGGGACTTCGATGGCCGCGCCTATGTGCTCGAGCAGGCCATCGTCACCGATTTCGGGCTCGTCCATGCCAGGCGGGGTGACAAGCACGGCAACCTCGTTTTCCACGAGTCGGCGCGGAACTTCAATCCGCTTTGCGCGATGGCCGGGCGGATCACGATCGCGGAGGTGGAGGAGGTCGTCGAGCCGGGCGAGCTGGACCCGGACGAGGTCCACCTGCCGGGCATCTTCGTCCAGCGCGTGGTCCTGGTGGGCCCGAGCGTGGAGAAACGGATCGAGCGCCGGACGGTACGACCGCGGCCGCCGGCGGCGGACACGTCCGTGGAGGGGAGCTGAGATGGGCCTCACGCGGGAGCAGATGGCGGCGCGCGCCGCAGCCGAGCTCACCGACGGGCAGTACGTCAACCTGGGGATCGGGCTGCCGACCTTGGTGCCGAACTACCTGCCCGAGGGTGTCCACGTGGTGCTGCAAAGCGAGAACGGCATCCTCGGGGTCGGGCCTTACCCCTACGAGGGCGACGAGAACCCAGACCTCATCAATGCCGGCAAGGAGACCGTCACCGTCCTGCCAGGCGCCGCCTTCTTCGACTCGGCGACCAGCTTCGGCATGATCAGAGGCGGACACATCGATGCAGCGGTCCTCGGCGCGATGCAGGTCTCTGCGGCAGGAGACCTGGCCAACTGGATGATCCCCGGGAAGATGGTGAAGGGTATGGGCGGGGCGATGGACCTCGTCCACGGCGCCAAGAAGGTCATCGTGCTCATGGAGCATATGGCCAAGGACGGCTCGTACAAGATCGTCAACGAGTGCTCGCTCCCTTATACCGGCCGCGGAGTGGTGAACCGGATCATCACCGATCTTGCTGTCCTTGACGTCAGCGAAGATGGGCTGATCCTTCGCGAGGTGGCGCCTGACGTGTCCGTCGACGACATTCGCAAGGCCACCGAGCCCGCGCTGGCCGTCCCGGCGGAGCCATCGCTGATGACGGTGTGACAGTGGAGAAACTCGCTATTGCCGGTGCCTACGTGTCTAGGCCGCGCATTCACGCCGACGCTCGCGGCCGTTTCCTCGAGTGGTTCAGAGGAGACGAGTTCGCTGGCGACATCGGACATCGGCTCGCCCTGGCGCAGGCAAATCTGTCGGTCTCGAGGACGGGAACGCTGCGCGGAATTCACTTCGCCGACGTTCCTCCCGGTCAAGCCAAATACGTGATCTGCGCACGCGGCGAAGTCCTCGACGTGATCGTCGACATCCGAACCGGATCGCCGACCTTCGGCATGGCACATGCCGTGGGACTCGACGACCAGGAGCACCGGGCCGTTTACCTCGCGGAGGGCCTTGGTCACGCCTTCATGGCGCTGACGGACCAGACCACGTTGGTCTACCTCTGCTCGGAGCCTTATGCGCCAATCCGCGAGCGCGCGATATACCCTCTGGACCCTCAGCTCGCAATCCCTTGGCCGGACGCCGTCGAGCCACTCCTGTCCGACAAGGACGCCGCCGCGCCCACGCTCGCCGAAGCGCAGTCCAACGGACTGCTCCCTTCTTACGAGGCGTGCCTGGCCTACACCGATGGGCTACGCAACACCTGATAACGAACGGCCGGGAGCGCATCACGTAGGGCGAGCGGCCACTCGCGCATCGGCGCCAGGCCAACCCTTGCCCACTTCTCGTGGCCGAGCACGCTGAAGGCCGGCCGGGCCGCCGGTCGTGGGAATCGGTCTGTTGTCGTCGGTCGAACGCGCGCAGGATCGGCGTGGAGCAGGGCGAAGACCTCCCGCGCGAGTTCGTACCAGGTCGCCCGACCGGCATTGGTCGCGTGATAGATACCTGGCGGGGCGCCGGCAGCGACCAGCGACACGATCTGACGCACCAGATCGCCCGTCCAGGTCGGTTGTCCGTACTGATCATCGACCACGTCGATGGTCTCGCGATCTCGCTCGAGTTGCACCATCGTCGCGACGAAGTTCGGGCCGTACGCGCCGTACAGCCAGGCGGTGCGTACCACGAAACCTGCCTGGGGAAGGGTGGCGAGCACCGCGTGTTCGCCAAGGAGCTTCGATCTGCCGTAAGCGCTCCTCGGCGCAGTCGACGCATCCTCGGGATAGGGAACGGTGGTGTCACCAGCGAAGACATAATCGGTCGAGGGCTGGACCAGTCGCGCTCCGACTGAGCGACAGGCCTCGGCGATGTGCTGGACAGCATCACCGTTGACCCGCCGCGCTGTGTCTTCGGCCGACTCCGCATCGTCGACCCTCGTCCAGGCGGCGCAGTTGGCCACGACGGTCGGGCGGGCTGAACCGATCGCGTCATGAACACCAGCCCTATCGGTAACGTCGAGATCTGCCCTGGCGAGCGCCGTAACCTCAATGTCCCTTGCCAGGAGCAGCGTCACAAGTTCACGCCCGAGCATCCCGGCTGCGCCAGTGATGAGCCAGCTGTCTCGATCCATCGGAGGAATGGTCATCGGGATTCGGCGGCGCGCTGCTTCAGCGGCTCCCACCAGACACGGTTTTCGCGGTACCACCTAACTGTGTCGGCCAGCCCCTTGGCGAACGAGACCTGCGGCGAGTACCCAAGCTCGCTGGAAATCTTGGTGATGTCGAGGGAGTACCGGCGGTCGTGACCCTTCCTGTCCTCGACGTACTCGACCATGTCCCACCCGACGTCGCAAGCGTCGAGAAGGAGGTCGGTGAGTTCCTTGTTCGTCAGCTCTGTGCCTCCGCCGATGTTGTACACCTCACCTGGACGGCCCCGCTCCAGTACCAGTTGGATGCCCCGGCAATGGTCGTCGACATGCAACCAGTCCCTGACGTTGCCACCGTCGCCGTAGAGCGGCACCTTCGTGCCGTCCATGAGGTTTGTGACAAACAGCGGGATGACCTTCTCAGGGAACTGGTACGGCCCGTAGTTGTTAGAGCAACGGGTGACCGATACGTCCAACCCGTGTGTCTTGGCGTAGGCACGTGCCATGAGGTCACTGCCCGCTTTGGCAGCCGAGTACGGCGAGTTTGGCGCGAGCGGATGCGCCTCGCGCCAGGACCCTTCCTCGATCGAGCCGTAGACCTCGTCGGTCGACACGTGCACGAACTTCCCGACCCCCGCCTCGAGCGCGGCTTCGAGCAGCGCCTGGGTGCCGACGAAGTTGGTCATGGCGAATTCGGCGGCGCTCGCGATCGAGCGATCCACATGGGTTTCCGCGGCGAAGTGGACGATCGCATCGTGTCCGGGGACGACGTCGGCGAGCAGGTCGGCGTCACAGACATTGCCGCGCACGAACCGATAGCGATCCGAGCCTGCCACCGGATCGAGATTGGCGACGTTGCCGGCGTAGGTGAGTTTGTCAACGACCGTGACTCGCGCGCCGGCGGTCGTGGGATATGCGCCGCAAATGAGGTTGCGCACATAGGTGGAGCCGATGAATCCAGCGCCGCCGGTGACGAGAATCCTCATGAGCTGATCTGCACCCTGCTGTAGTCGCCGAGCACAAAGCGGTGTGCCTTGGGCACGGCCGGTGCTGGAGTCAGCTCGACATTCCGGCCAATCAGGGAGGCCTCAATCCGGCGTACCCCCCTGATGGAGCAGTTCGAGAGGACGATGGAGTACTCGATCTCGCTGTCGTTGACCACACATCCCTGGTCGATTGACGTGAATGGGCCTACATAGGAGTTCACGACCTCGGTCTGTGACCCGATCACTACCGGACCCACGATCCGCGACCCGACCACCCTCGCGCCAGGAGAGATCACAACCCGGCCGATGATCTCGCTGTCGGAAACCTTGCCATCAACCGCTGAGGTGACGGTCTCGAGAACCGACCGGTTCACCTCCAGCATGTCAGTGACGTTCCCGGTGTCCTTCCAGTAACCAGAGATCCTTTGCGAATCCACGTTGTATTCGTGCTTGATCAGCCAGCTAATCGCGTCGGTGATCTCCAACTCACCCCGCCTCGATGGCGAGATCGACCGCACCGCCTCGTGGATCACCGGGGTGAAGATATAGACACCGACCAGGGCAAGATCACTCTTCGGATTCGCCGGCTTCTCCTCGAGACCGATCACCCTGCCCGCGGGGTCCAATTCGGCAACCCCGAACGCGCTCGGGTCGCCCACCTTGGTCAGCAGGATCTGGGCGTCTGGCGGGTCCGCACGAAAACGATCAACTACCTCCGTTATACCACCGACGATGAAGTTGTCGCCGAGATACATCACGAAATCGTCCTCGGCTAGGACGTCACGTGCGATCAGCACCGCATGCGCGAGGCCGAGCGGTGCTTCTTGCCGTATGTACGTGATCCGCAATCCCCACTCGGCGCCAGTCCGCAGCGCGCCCTCGATCTCGGCGGCGGTATCCCCGACGATGACGCCGACGTCGACGATCCCCGTGTCCCTGATCGCCTCGAGACCGTAGAACAGGACGGGCTTGTTCGCCACCGGAACCAGCTGCTTGGCGAACGTGTGAGTGATCGGCCGCAGCCGCGACCCGGATCCTCCGGCCAAGACCAGCGCCTTCACGGATCTGAGCCTAGTTTCGCGGGACCCGGCTGTAACGTGTTACGACTGATACGCCTGCTGGAGCGCCCGACTCCGCAGTTCCGGTTCGTAGCCCGAGGAGCCTGCCAGCATGACGACGGTCATCACGTTCGGGACGTTCGATGTCTTGCATGTCGGCCATCTGCGCGTACTGGCGCGGTCGCGCGAACTCGGTGACCGACTCGTCGTCGGCGTCTCGTCGGACGCGCTGAGCTTCGCCAAGAAGGAGCGCTATCCGGTGTTCAGCCAGCATGAGCGCTCCGAGCTGATCGCGAACCTAAAATGCGTCGACGAGGTCTTCGTCGAGGAATCCCTCGAGTTGAAACGGGACTACGTGCAGAGGTACGCCGCGGATGTGCTCGTGATGGGCGACGACTGGGCCGGCAAGTTCGACGATCTCGCTGATATCTGCAAGGTGGTCTATCTCCCGCGCACGCCGTCCGTATCCACGACCGCGGTGATCGAGAAGATTGCCGGAATGGTCTAACCGTTGGCATTGCGCGAGCCCCGCTCAGAGGGAGGCCAGCAGCTCCTCGAGTGACTTCTGGTTGCGCGCGAAGTCGAACTCCCAGTCGCAGTCGAATGCCTGCTGGCTCCATCCGTTCTCGGGGTGCGGGATGTCTGGCGGTGACCAGAAGTAGTGCACTGAGCAACCGAGCAGGGAGCTGTAGAGGTGCTCGTTTCTGGCGGTGTAGGCCTCATGGCTTAGCAAGATCAAAGTTTTCAAGTTCTTTGAGAACATCGCGTTGAATATTGCCGAACCGCCGAAACCGGCGATGATCGGGGCGGTAGCGAAGATGCCCGCCTGAGTCGACAGGTCGAGCTGTTCGGGATAGATCACCGTGAAGCCATGGGACTCGAAGAACTGCTCAACCTCACGCGTGTTCCGGCATCTGCGGCGCCGCCACCGGCCCGTCCGAGAGACGAAGATGCGATCATAGACCGGAGCATTGGCGTCGGCCAGGTTGCGCCCGAGCCGATCCCAGACGCCGAGCAACTCCGGATGGACATAGTGCGGAACGGCGTTGTGCCACATTGCCGTGGCCGACACGAGGGACGTCAAGTAGACCGGATGGTCCACCCACACGATGTCCTCCTCGGCGATGCCGTAGGCCAGGAACAACCGGCGCTCCACCGGGTCCCGAACGCCGCTGTTCCGCACCCGAAAGATGGCCTTCAAATCCGGAATCCGCTTCTTGGCCTCGTCCCAACCCCAGAGTCGGGAGACCACCTCGGTCATGATGTGGCCGAAGTGGCCCGTGCCTTGGGGGTCCAGCTGGTAGAAGTTCCCGGTGAGCGTCTCCTTCGGCCGTAGATTGTCGGGGATCAAGGCGAACGACGGTGAGACTCTTTTGATCCTGGGATTTCTCGGATTGCTCTCCAAATGCCATCGGAACGAGTCCGGCAAGATCGAGTGTTCGGTGTGCAGAAGTGTGTTGCCGATGAACGCGATCCTGCCTTCGTAGTGGCGCAGGTGCATAGGCGGATATGTCATCCGCTCGGGCAGCCACGGGATCGGTACAGCCGCCTGATGCAAGGTGACCTTCGCCGCGGAAACGACCTCACCGCCGGGTAGGGTCGCGAACTCCGATATGCGGATCGCCGGCTCGCGGGCTGGGAGGATACGGCTGGTCTCGGCGTCGCGCAGCTTCAAATAGTGCTTGCGCCGCTTCTTGATGATGAACAGTTCCCGCGAGAGCGAGACGCTTGCGGTCGCATCGGCATAGTTTCGGTCACCGGACCGCTCGGGCGGCTCTGGCTCGTCTGCGGTGGTGATACGCGCCACCCACGAACTCATCGCCGATCGGAAGCCGGTCGACTGGACGGCACGTCGATCGACGACGTAGACGCCGCCCGAGTTGAGGTGGAAGAACAGGCGCCGCCATATCGCCTCGTGTTCCTCGGCATCTCCCGGCATGAGATCAACGAGGACGTCAACCGGACCGATGATCTTGAGTACCTCGCCCAGTTCGCTGAGCGACTCACCCTTATGGTGAGTGAACTGGACGGGTGAGCTTCGCCATTCGGGCGGATTCTCCGCTGAAATGGTATGCACATGATCAGTGGGGAACTGGCGCAGCCACAGCAGCACCCGACCGCGTTGCCGGACGTCCGCCAGCAGGACGACGGTTCGAATCTTGCCTGCGGTCAGCAATGACTCGTAAGCCGACAGCGGTCCTGAAGCGCGGCGCGCAGGTTTCTTGGCGCCTCTGGCCCTGTGGCGGCGAACGAAGCGCAACGCCTTCGATCCCAGCGCGTGCACCACCTTGTTCCTGCGGGCAGCGGCTCTGATCTTGCTTCGAAGGTCACCCACGATCAATCCATCCGGTTGGCCGGTCACTCGCGAATCCTACGTAAACGGCCGAATGTGCGATGGCCACGACGTCGGACGGCGCGACATGTGGATAAGGAGGGGTGGGAAGATGCGGTCCATGGCGTCGACAATGACTCTGCTCGCCCACCTGGGAGCCGACCAGTCGGGCCTCGTTCGGCTGGTGGAAGGGATCGATGCACAGTCCCTCGCCTACGACGCGTTCGACGTGATCTTCCTGGTAGGGGATACGACATCCAACGTGCGGCGTCTCGTCGAGTTGGCGTCGCGGCGTCCGAATATGCGTGTCAGACCGCTTGCTGACAAGGGCGATATCGCCAGGGCTGTGGATGAGGCGTCCGGGTCGTGGCTGCTCTACCTGGGTCCCAGGCTACTAGCGAGGGCACCCAGCCTCCTGCCGCAAGCATTTGAGCAGTTGTGGACCTTCGCGGCGACACACGACTGCGATGTGGTCGTTGGCCGCACCGACAGTGCCTCGGGATGCGTTAACGATCTCTTCCTTGCCGACGAGTCGCGAGCGCTAAGCCTGTCGCCGACCGCCTTGGTGGACCCGTTCGTCGTTCTCTATCGGCGAGAGTTCGCCAGCCGCCATGGCTTGATCCGGGACATCGGCGAGGCGGAGCGAGCCATCGAAGCGACCGCGAAGATCGGGGTGCTCGGAAGCTACCCCTGCGTCGTGACAGCGGACGATATGTCTAGCACGGCGTGCGGTTCCATCGTGGTCACGGACACCGCAGCCCGCTGGCGAGACGGACGCATCGTCCTCCGCGTGCAAGGCTCGGTGCGGGAGGTACCGGACGGGGCAAGACTGTGCCTGTCGATCCGCCAGCCGGCCAGCGGTGAGAACTACTGGCTGCCTGTCGAGGAGAGGCGGTCCGATGATGGGTCGTTCCGTGGCTCGGTAGCGATTGACGTTCGCACAGCTGCCCTCGGCGACCGGCTGTCCGCCGGGGTGTGGCAGGTGGACGCGGGTCTCCACGGCCAGGGCAACCGATGGACGGCCCGCGCACCACTTCCGCCGACAGACCTGAATCCAGCAATCATCGATGGGGTCCTCCTCGGGCCGACTCGTCTTGGCGACGCGTTCGCGCTTGACATCGGCGCACGTCAGTCGCCGCCGATCACGAAATTCGCGGCTTCTGACGTCGTTATCGAGGAGACCGCCGCCGGAACGCTGATGACGGCGACGCTGAGCGGACTGTTCTTGGAAGGGACGTCCACGACACCCGGGTTCCTGTGGCTCGACGGCTTTCGGCTTCGGGCCGCGCTGGTTGTTTCGGGTGGTCAGGCAAAGATGACGTGCCTGCTCAGCGGTTCCGCCGGCACGTCGGCGCTATCCACTCACTTCGGCTCCGCCAAGCCCATGGCGACGGGCCTTAGCTTGGCGATCTCGTCGACCGGTCACATGTCCGTCTTCCCGACACCCCAAGGCTCGCCCACCGGGACCCGCGGGGCGGCGACGATCGACCGGGCGCCGGGGCGGAACGCACCCTCGTACGGCCGCAACGGCCATGGGCGGCGACCCTTGGTTACGCGTCTACGACGCAACGTGCCCGGTCCGTTGGAGCCGGCAGTACGGGTGGTGGCTCGAAGCGAGCTCGCCAAGATGCTGTACCGCAGGCTCTCCAATCGCCGCACAGCGCGCGACTGAAGTCAGCGGGCCACTCCTTGCAGGGGAGTCGCGCGCACTCACGCCGCAGGGACCGCAGCGAACGCGGACCCCAGCGACGTGCTCACACGCTGGGCCAACTTCGGCCGTACATCCTGCGGTGAACTTTCGATCGGGGCCGTCGACAACACACTCCAGAAGTCCGCCTCCAGCACCCGCCGAGGTACCGCGACGCCCCACCGGTCCAACAAATCAGCAGGCACCGGTTGCGGATCCACGGAGCGAAACTCGGCAAGGATGGCGTCATAGTTGTCGGCGAGCACCGTGTTCTGCGGGTCGAGTCCCATTACCAGGAGTAGCCCGGTCGGCGTTGTAGAGACTGGAATCACCGTCAGCTCCGGGCGGTACTTAGCCAGCACTGCTGTGATCCGATAGACATCGCCCGTCCACGCCGCGGTGTGCCGCACTCGGGCCGCCTCGTCGACCGTACGCGGAAGCACGTCGTCGAGAATGATCAGCGACCGGGCCGAACTGTATCTCTCGGCGTAGATGAAGTCGCGCAACGCGAACTCGACTAGATGCAGGCCGTCGATGAATACAAGATCGAACGGCTTGCCGCCGGTCGGCCCGAGCGGCTGGTCGCGAGCAAAGTATTCGTCCGTGGTCGTGCGGAACAGCGCCACGTCGCAGTTGATCTCGGCTTTGATCGCGAAGGATGGATCGATGCCGACCGCCTTGCATCGAGCGAGGGCGAGACTGGTACCGCTGCGAATACCGATCTCCAGGTACCGCTCCGGCGCGAGCAGGCGATGCACCTTCCGGAGAAACGACAAATACCGCATTGCCGAGAGCGTAGCCGCTCTATCCCCACCTTTCTCCGAGCGGTCTTGCCCCGCATGAACATTGCTCCGGACGCTACCGGCACGGCGGAGAGGCCTCCGGTGATGAGGGTCTCATGCGCCGGGATTCGGTCCCCAGCCGCAGGTCCTACGCGGCGCCGATGGCTCGGTAGAACTCCTCAGTTGCGGCACGGTTATAGGCGACGTGGTCGAACGGCCGCACAGGAACCTCACCGCGCAGGAACGATCGCATACCTTCCGCCAAGCCCTCCACCGTGGAGGGGACGATCCGACCGAATCCTTCGGGCAGCGCCCCCCGCACTGAGCCGAACGCCGTGGTCACCACCGGAAGTCCCAACACGAGGGCCTCGAGCAGCACCATGGGTTGACCCTCGTAGTTGCTGGACAGGACGAAGCAATCCGAGTGGGCCAGGACGCAGTACGGGTTCGGCTGATATCCGGTCAGCTTGACCGCCGCAGTCAAGCCGAGCTCGTCGACGAGCTCGGTCAGCGAGGGGAGCAGCGCACCGCGACCGAGGATGACAAGCAGTGTCTCGGGATCCTCCTGATGAACTAGGTCGAAAGCCCTGATCAGGCGCGCATGATTCTTTTCTGGCGATAGACGGCCTGCCGTCACGAAGGTCCGAATCCCTGTTGTCGGCGGCAAGGTATCCCTGATCGTCGTCCTGCGCTGCACCTCGTCCCAGAGGTCGTCGAGGTCGTGATACGTCACGAGTTGGTCGATGGCTCCACGCAAATCCAGGGGATGAAACTCCTCCGTCAACTCTCCTTGGTAGGTGGCCGCAAGCTCGCCCCCCCGGATCGATGCTTGGGCATCGAGCAGATGCTCGTCCCTTTGGGTCACGCCGTACGCCAGGTGGAGGACGCGTCGGTAATTGAGTGTATTTCGAGCATAGGAGAATTTCTCGGGCGGCGCCAAATCACCAAGTTTCTGCTGGTTCACCTCGGACAGAGCCGGCGACACCGCAACCAGGTGGTCCGCACGGTGGTAGAGGGCAGAAACAGCCCTGACGCTTGCCCGCAGCCAGGCACTCCTGCCCGTATTAGTCGCCTCGGCACGCATGTCGTTGTGCAGCCATATCGAAAGCGATCCGTCCCTCCGCTGGCTGAAGAGCTTGATCCAGAACGGCGCGTATCCGCTGAAGTCCACGACAAAATCGAAGCGGCTGGCGCCAAAGCAGCGCACCCACTCGTCGCGGAGAAGTTTACGGTGCCGAGACAATCCTCTGTCATGCTGGCGCGCCGAGCGCCGCCTCACCGCCAGCAGCGACTGCACCTTAAACTTCCTTCCGTTGATACCACCTATGCGTGGAAATAGCCGAACGTTCGGATTGATGAGATTGATCAAACGTACTCGTTCTGGTGACTCGGTATACGGAAATGTCACTGACACATCGAATCGGTCGTAGTCAATGTTGTCCAGCAGGGACAAGGCCGAGGCGGTAATGCCGTTGGAGAGCATCCCGCCGAGGTGCATCAATATCGACTGGCGCCCGTCCGAAAAGCCTTGCCTGACATCGTAGTTAGAAGTCTTCCCGCGGAAGACGACGTCCACGACTCGGGCCGATGCGCTGCCATCCTCACGAGCGCAGTATCGTTGACGTGCGGCGGCGTAGCGTTCAGCGTAGCCGATGACGGGGTCATCATTACCGCCGGAGCGGAGGCGTTTGATGTGGCCGGTCAGCTCGTCAATGTCTCGGCTGACAGGTCCCGGCCATTCCTCTGGGGCCAGATAGAGTCCCCGTGAGGTTTTGTAGTCCTCGAGATCCGGCGTGAAGAACAGCACCGGACGGCCGGTAGCCAGGAAGTCGACGAAGATGGATGAATAGTCCGTGATCAGCAGGTCGGCGACTGCCAGCACCTCATTTGTGGGTAGGTCGTTCGGCACGAGGATATCGCACAGTTCTTTATCGGCTACTGCGTACTTGTAGACTTGCTGATGCACCTTCAATAGCAAGCGGTACTTCCGGTTATCGATCCGCGAATTAATCGCCCCGATCCGCCTGCGCAACTCCGGGATATCGTTGGTGGGAGAGTAGAACGATCCCTTCCAGGTCGGCGCGTAAAGCATAATCTCCTGCGCATGGTCGACCTCGACGCCCCGTTGCTTAAGTCGCGACCTGATGCGCGTCCGCTCAGGCTCGGAGACGAACTGCCGATCAATCCTCGGCGTTCCCTCCTGAACGATATTACCCCGGTAGATGTTTCTCATGCGGTACGCGGTCAGATACATTTCAGCCGTTATGTCATTAGCCGCCAACAGGTAATCGGCACTAACAAGGTTACGCACAATGTTACGGGTGTCGAGAGCACCGCCGGGGACGTCGTAGCCCATTGCCTTCAGGGGTGTTCCGTGCCACGTATTGACGTAGACCTGTCCATCGCGCTTTCCGAACTGTGGTGGGAAAGTGGCGTTGTTGATGAGGTACTTCGAGGTAGCGAGTGAAGAGTAATAAGCCGGTGACTCTTTCCTGACGAATTTCACTCGAGGATTGTCGGCGAACTCCCCCACCGTCGAGGCGAACTGGTCAAGGTCGGATAGCACCCATACGTGCCGCAGATGATCCATGTCCCCGGCTCGAAGCAGGGAGCGAAAGATTGCCTCGGGGTTGCATAGCATCCCGTTCCCGGAAAAGGACTCATACAGCACGGTGTTTTCGTCTATGGGCGCCCGCCGGGCGCGCGCCAGCCGCTCGTACATCACCGCAAGTCGGACGCGGCTTCCCAGCTTGCGGATCCGGGATCGTTTCGAAGCGGCCATCGTCGTCTCCTTCGTCGGGGCGGCGGTGGCATGGCTGAGAATGCGTATCTCGGTGCCACACCACGGCCTCGCTCAGCGCGCAACCAGCCGCCTGCCTAAGAATGGTTCGCGCCTAGGGCAGGCAAAGACTCGAGCCTCGAGCGACCGAGGGTCGGCCCCTGCTAGTGTGACCATGATCACTCCCGGGCTACCGCTGACCGGTCGGCTGGAACGACGACGCGGTCGCCGCGGACTCCGCCACGCGTAGCCCAAGCTCGCCGCCCGCGGTCCGCCTGCCAGACGGCGCGGCTGGCGCTCGCCTGATCACGCGAACGAGTTCCCGCTTCGCTGGCATCCTGACCGATGATACCCACGCGAGTTCCAGCGCCAACGAACGAGCCGCTGGCCTGGTGGCGCGCACCCATCGTCAAGCGTGCGGAGCGCACCAGTGAGGTCCTCTATCTCCGAAGCGCCCGCTTCCTGGCTAACGTTCGCGGCGAGCAATGACACGGTAAAGCTCGGGGTCCTCCTCCCGGTAGGGTGACATGCCGGTACCCTCCTGCTCGTCGAGAATCTTGAACCCGGACTCGTCCTGCAACCGGGCACCGAAGGCAGGGCCGTTTTGAAAGCGGCGATAATGCTTGCCATGAGCTTTTGGCTTAGTCTCGTCCTTATCCGTCCGGAATTCAGCGGCAAAATAGTCACCCGTCCGGGCACACTCGCTTAGGACCGCCATCGCGACATCTTGCACCTCGGCATGCACGGCATGAAAGAAAAAGCGAAGGTAAAACGTGATCGGCACATCCTCTACCGTCGCGATTACGTCCGACAATATCGAGCGAAAGGCCTCGGCATCGCCTACGTCGCAGATCACGAACTCCGGCGGCGCACCTGTCCTTACGAGGCCCGAAGCCTTCGCCTTGGCGTGTCGGATGCCGACCTCGCACCGATCCAGCCCGAGAACGCGCCGGCCAGCCTTTGCGAAAGCGTAGGAATCGCGCCCCTCCCCACAGCCAATGTCGATGATGACCGCGGGCAGACCGGGAATCGCGTTCACCGCTTCGGAGAACGGCGACCCGCTCGAGTATGAAATATGCGCATAGAAGTTCGCCCAGTGCACCTCTTCCCCCCATGCGGCAGGCAGGATGCCGCCACGCGAACGGTGCCTGCGGTCATGGTTCCAGTTGAATCCCGGTTGTGGAATCCGCCAGGTCGGACCATAGATATGTTCGGCCAGAACCTCGGCGTTCACCGGGATCAGCCCTCGGCCACCGCCGAACTCGACCTCCTGGACGCCGGCCCATTGGTGCATTGGTATCTCAGTCGTGCCGGCTATGCCGAATGGGAACGCCAGTTTCTGATTGTCGTCGAAATAAATATGGAATAGGTCTACTCGTGCGGTCGAGGACTCGTCTTCGTAGATATGCAGCGCCGTTCGCATGCACTTTACGTACAGACCCTCCTCGATCAGCGCGAAGGCGATATCCTGCAACTCCCGCGCCGCAGCATGTCCGTCGGAATGCTTAGAGATGTACGACGCGTCGAAATCAACGTCATGACCAATGAACCCATTGTCGCGTACTGCACCGAGCAGCGTTCCATAGCAGAAGAACACGTCATAGCCGAAATCCCGTTTAACCGCGGCTCGAATTCGGTTGTACAGCCGCATCACGGTCTTTTGCCACTCGGTGTCCAGCGTTTTAGACAGCTGCAAGCGCCCCTTCTGTCCGAATACGTAGCCTTCGGAAAAGCGAGTCTTGAGTACGGCAAGCGTCTCGGGCCCATTTCGCGGTGGCCGATAGAACATTCCCTTCTGCACGATCGGAAGCATTCGTTCCCCTGCTTGGACGCTCACCCGGTCAGTCGTCCGGCAGTAACGCCACAAGTCATAGAGAGCGATTCGGAAACCGCGCACCTCGCCCCAGTTGCCAAGGTCGACGGTGTCAACCGCCCAGGTCGATGAAACCTCTACCTGGTTGACTCGCATGACTATTCGAACCGGTGGAGCTCCACTCTGCACTGCAACCCAGCCGACGATCTCACGGTTGGTGAACACCTCGACGACGCCCTGCGGCCCACGGGACGACCGCGGCGGTGCGTCAGCAGGCTGCCTTCCCGGCAGGCGGGTGCGCAGCCTGCGGAAGCGTTTACGTGCCCTCCGCTTGACTCCGCGCACGATGCGCCGTGCCTCGGCTCGCAACGTGGCCACCTGGTCAGGTCCCCATCTCATGGTCGTCCCGGCGGGCGATGATGCGGTAAAGGTGCGGATCTTCGCCCTTGTACGGTGAGAAACCGTTGCCCTCCTGCTCGACCAACTTGGTGATGAACCCGTACTCCCGACTCAGCTGCCGGCCGAAGGCTGGGCCGTTCTGGAACCGCCGATAGTGCTCCCCGTGCACCTTAGCCGTTGCTTCGTCCTTGTCCGTCCGGAACTCTGCGGCGAAGCAGTCCCCATGCCGCGAGCATTGTTGAATGACCGTCATCATGACGCGCTGCGTGTCCTCCGGAATCGAGTGGAGGAAGAAGCGTGCATAGAACAGCACGGGTCGACCTGGGTCCTCGCCGCGTGCGGCGGTCAACGTGGCGCGCAGTGTCTTCGCGTCGCTCACATCGCACGCGGTGAACGCCACTGGTGACCTCAGCCCCATCTCCTGGGCCTTCTTCGTCGCGTGGGCTATGGCGACGTGCGACCTGTCCAGACCGACGACCTGCCGGCCGGCCCGGGCGAAGGCATAGGAGTCGCGCCCGTCACCGCACCCGATATCGACGACCATGTCCGGCAAGTCCGTCCTGGAGCTCACGAGGTCGAAGAAGGACGATCCAGTGTCGTAGGACGTTCGCGCGTAGAAGTCCGCCCAGTACACCTCTTCGATCAAGTGATCGGTCGGAATGCCCTCGGCTGCGTATTGCGCACGGTCACGACTCCAGTCGAACCCCGGATTCGGGTTGCGCCATGACGGCCCATAGATATGCTCCGCTATCGCCTCGGCCCCTTTCGGAATCAGGGCGGAGGAGCCAGCAAACGGGATCTCGCGCACGCCGCGCCACTGCGACCTGATGAAGTCGGACCGGCCGGCGACGCCAAACGGGAACTGGAGTCTGCCTGCCTCGTCGAAGTAGAGATGGAAGAGCTCGATACCCACACCCCCGGATTCGGCATCGGAGATATGCAGTGCCTTCCGGGTCCAATGCACCTGGAAGCCCGTGTCGATCAGCACGAAGGCGATCTGCTGGAGCTCCCGTGCCGCGGCCTCGCCAACGGGATGACTTGAGATGTATGCGCAGTCGAAGTCGAGATCGTGGCCGATGAACGCGCTCTCGCGAACCACGCCCAACAGCGTGCCGTACACCAGGAACAGGTCATAATCGACGGTCTCCGCGAGCGTCGCCCGAAGTCGCTGGTAGAGACGCATCACGGTCGCCTGCCATGCCCGGTCGACGGCCTTGGAGAGCTGTAGCTTGCCGCTCGGCCCGAAGACGTATCCGTCGGCGAGCAACGCTTGCAAGTGCTGTGTCGAGTCCGGCCCGTCGTTTCCCGGGCGGAGGTACATGCCCTTTCCAGCGATGGGGATGGCTCGGCCGCCCACTCGCACCGAGATCCGGTCGCTGACCTTTACAAATCGCCAGAAATCGTCGAGCTGGAGCCGGAAAGTTCGGACGTCGCCGATACCGAGGCGCTGAGCGCCGTCGACCGCCCACGTCTCGACCGCCATGATCTCGTTCACGTACAAGCCGACATGCACCGGCGGTGCACCCTTCTCGGCCTCAACCCAGCCCACGATCTGGTACCGCTCGAACACCTCAGCTATGCCGTTGGTTACGGCGATGACGTCAGGGGTGCTGGCCGGGGCGACGTGATTCATCGCAGCAGCCCCTTTCATACGCCAGTTCGTCGCTTCTGCGTGTCTGATCGAGCCGAACCATACCCAATCGGTTCGAGGTGTGACGTGCGCCGAATCAGAGACTCGATGCGTCCGAGGCCCAACCGATGGCCCAACCCGACATAGAATCCAGGCGGACATTAAGCTATGTCGCCGTGTGCAACCATCCCACCCGGGGTGTCCGCCGAAGTCCGTGATCAGGACGCGTTGAGCCCACCACGGGCCCGCGTCGGGACGGTCGCAAGTCTCAATCCCCCGCGCTACCCGGACATCGACGACCCTCCCGCACCGGTCGACAACGACCCTGGCCTGGCTTACCGATGACCCTCGTGCTGCTCGTCGAGCAAGCGGGTGACCCGTCGGGCGGTGTCGTCGGCGTGACGGCGCAGCTGCAACGGCTGGCTGTGCGCGGCGGACTGCAGGCGGAGCGGTGTGGGGACATCGGGCAGCCGACGGCCGCCCGCCTCGCGATCCTGAGTGACAGGCTGGATCGGTGCGCAGCCGATGACTCGTCTGTCGCCGTGGTCACGCCCGGTCTCTCGGTGCCCGACGAGGCGCTGCTGCGGATGCTCGATGATCCGAGCCTCGCCGTCGGCGCGCTCGTCGCGTCGCCGCATCCGGACCGTGACGTGGCGACGCAAGGATCAATGGTGCTCGCGGCGAGCACGTCCCGCCATCCCGTTACCGATGCCGACGCAGGTTTCCTCGGCGCGATTTACGTCGACCGCGCAGTGCTCCCGATCGTCGCAAGCGCGGTACGGCAAACCGCGGCCGACCCTTGCTCAGCCTGGGACGGCCTGGACCTCCTCGACCTCTTGCTTACGATCCTCGTCCGGTCCGCGCCAAGCGGCGTACCCCCGGTCACCGCAGTTCGGCTGGAGCAGGCCGCCGGGCGCGCAGACGACGGCTTCTACTCGACCTTCGTGCTGCGTCGAATTTCGAGGCGCCTCACACCGTGGACGGTACGTCATGGCATTAGCGCCAACGCAGTCACTGCCGTATCCACGGCTATTGGCATCGGCGGTGCCGCCGCCTTCGCGATCGGTAGTGATCCCGCGCTGCTCGTCGGTGCGTTGCTGCTGCAGGTCTCTCTGGTGCTGGACTGCGTGGACGGCGAGATCGCGCGGTCCACCCGGACCGACTCCACGTTCGGGTCCTGGCTGGACGCCGTGACCGACCGGGTGAAGGAGTACGCCGCACTGGCCGGGCTCGCCCTCGCGGGCGCACATCGTGGACAGCATCTGTGGACCATCGCAACCGCCTGCATGATCGCACAGACCGTCAGACACATGCAGAACTTCGCGTTCGACAAGGGCGTGCTCGCCGAGCGGCGGGTCTCCTTCCGGGATTCGCGGCCGCTGACCGATCTGGCGCCGTGGCGACGGCCGCTCGACTCGACAGCGTCTGCGCCCGGGATTGGAACCCCGGGCCTGTGGCTGCGCCGCATCATTCATATGCCGATCGGCGAGCGATGGCTGGTGCTAAGCGTGGGTGCGGCCCTCGGCTCGCCTGCGGCTGCCCTGGTTTCCTACCTTGTCTTGGCTGTGCTGGCCGAGGCCTGGACGCTGTTCGGCGCGATTCGTCGCACCGCTGCAGGGGTCGGCCGAAGCAGCCAGCCGATGCGGCAGAGGTTGGCCGACCTTCGAGACGACGGGCTGCTCGACGTGCTGACTCGCCGGCGCTCACCCGATGGGATTGGCGGGTGGGCGTTGCCGCCGCTGGTGACCGCGCTCGAGGGTGCTGCGGTGCTGACTGCCACTGCGGTCGATGCCAGGCACTGGACCGCCGCCGCGTTCGGTTGGTTCGCGGTCGTGGCATGGCACCGCTACGACGTGGTGTACCGGCGCGGAGGTCCGCTGCCGAGGGTTCCCAGAGGCATCGGCTGGTTGGGTGGCGGCTGGCTGCTGCGAACGGCCGCGGTCATTGGCGTTGCTGCCACCGGCGTCCTGCCGGCGGGACTGGTAGCTGGAATTTGCTGGCTTGGTCTGGTCTATGTCCCGGAGAGCCTCCTCCGGGGTATCCACACCCTCGACGAAACCAAACGGTGGTCGCCGTGAGTCGGCCTCGCCACGGATTCGATGGTTTCGGGGTGCTGGCTGAGTAGGTCAATGATCGGCGGTCGGCCCAGTCTGGTCATTCGCCAGGCCGTGCCCATCGCGTGGGTGCCTTTGGCCAGTCCCTACTGGCCGGGTTTGGCGAAGCCGTGGAAGCGCCAAATATGTCGGGCTGTGGAGGCGCTTTGCCGAGCGAAGCTCAATCCTGATTTGACCGCAGCAGGTTGTCCGCGATGAGGACGTCGAGCGGATAGGTGATCTTGATGTTCTCGTCCGAGCCTTGGACGATGCCTATGGGCTCGTCGGGCAGGTACTTGAAGACCACCCCGCAGTCGTCTGTTGCATGGAAGTCGGGATCCCGCCCTGCAAGCTCGTACGCCTTGCGGATCAGGGAAAGCCGGAAGCCCTGAGGTGTCTGCGCGCGCCAGAGCCGGTGCCGGGAAGGGATGTCGGTGATCACCCCGTCGTCGACGACCAGAATGGTGTCGGCCGACGGGACAGCAACGCCGACGGCACGATATCTGCGCAGCGCGTCGACCGTGTCGGCGATGATCCTCAGCGAAGCGAGCGGGCGAACCGCGTCATGGAGCAGGAGGTTGCACTCCTCGGTGCCCAGTGCCGCCATCGCAATGCGGGTGCTCTCGCTCCGGCTGGGTCCACCGGCGAGAACCTGCGAGACCTTGCGGTAAGGCCCAGTCGACACAACCTTCTCGGCCTCGCTGATGAAGTCGGGATGCATGACGAGGAGCACCTCGTCGATCGCCGGTGCCGTGTCCAAGGCGGCGATGGAGTGCTCGAGGACTGACCTGCCGGCGATCTCGAGGAGTTGCTTGGGGATCTCCCCGCCGATCCGGGTGCCTGACCCGCCCGCGAGAGCAACACCGACCGTTCGAAGCGGCGAGCCGGGCTGCGTCATTCTATTGAACCTACCCAGGGCCATAGTGCCGCCGTCGATGCCCCCAGGCGCGCTCCAGCGCCGCCGCAAAGAGCGACGCCGGCAGGCAGCTCTACAAAGGTCGCGCCGATGTACTCGCCATCGGCAAACGCGGGCGCTAGGAGCCTGCTGATCTGGGTGACCCGCCCAGTGACGTCGACCGTGTGCTTCACCTCCTCCTCGGCGAGTGGCCTTGCATCGTCCACCGCAAGGACGACGCCGCCGCCGGCCCCGCTGGGCGAGCAAGGCCTTCTCCACGCTCGGCGGATGCACGGTGTCGCCATTGACCAGCAGGACACCCTCTCCCAGATGATCGCGAGCAAGCCAGAGCGAGTAGCAGTTGTCAGATGATCGGTGGACGGCCAAGCCGCAGCATCTGCCAGGCGGTCCGCCACCGTATCGGCTGGCGTGGCCCGGCCGGCTCGCGCCAGCCCTCCGCGAACCCGCTAAACCACGCGCGCAGGTTCGCCAAGGACCGCAGCCGGGTGAGTGTGATCATCGTCCAGGTTGCGAGATATCCAGCTGCAAGGAGCGACGGCAGTCTGCGGCGGGCGAGCCACACTCGATTTCTCGCATTGAGCCGCCAGAACAACGTGTGCCTGCTGGGTGATGTCTGCGGATGCTGCATGACCGAGTCGGCGTCGTATCTGATCCGGTAGCCGTGGTCGAGGGCACGCCAGGCGAAGTCGATCTCCTCGTGGGCGTACCAGAAATGCCCAGGGAAGTCACCGCATACCTCGAAGACCTCGCGGCGAATAGCGCATCCTCCACCGAGGAACAAGGTGACGTCACTGGAGCGCTTCGGATCCCCCGTCCGCAACCGCGGCACGTGGCGTCTCGCGGTGCTCCCCTCATCGTCGACCACGCGAAAGGAAACGATGCCAAGGCGCCGGTCAGCCTCGAAAGACCCCCGAACGTGCTCGACAAGATCGGCTGAGGGATACCATCCGTCATCGTCGAGGAAGAGGATCACGTCACCGGTCGTCTCCTCCACGCCTCGGTTTCGCCCAGCCGGGATGCCGATGTTCTCCGGGATCTGGAGTGTCTTCACCGAGTCCGACAAGGGTGGCACCGGGCAGCCGTTGCCGATCACGAGTACCTCGACTCGCTCACCACACTGAGCGAGAACGCTGCGAACCGCGCGATCGACTTCGAAGGCGCGATCACCCAGCGTGAGGACCACGCAGGACACCGACAATGTCAGACCAATCTTCGTGACGTGAGAATGCTGATCAGGTGAAGGATCACCTGGACACCAGCGATGACCATGACGGCCGTTGTGACGACCCGTGTTGCGATCAGGTTACCGCGAAGTGAATCGACGATCGACGCCAGGCAGATCACTAGTGACGCCTCGACCGCCCCGGTGATCCGGTGTAGCCGGAGCGATGCCGCAAGCCGGCGGGCGCCCGCTATCCGCGAGCCGGTGAGCTCGCCGGCGGACTCTGGTGCCACATCCAGGCCGCCACGTGCACGTGCGGCGTCGACCAGGTCCGTCTCCGCCTTGATCACGAGAGCGAAGATCGCGGCGAGGAGGCCGATGACAGTCCAGACGTTCGCGCCCAGCCCGGCAGCGCGGAAGCCGAGCGCGGCCAGCAAGGTGGCCTCGGTCAGGTAGTGACCAACCCGGTCGAGGTAGACACCCCTTACGCTCGACGTACCGCGCCATCGGGCAACCTCCCCGTCACAGCAGTCGAGCAGCAGATAGGCCTGGATCAGGACGACCGCGGTGATGGCGCCGGGGAGACCAGGCAGCAACAGTGCCAGCCCGCCGAGCACGCCGACCACGACCATGATCGACGTAACCGTGTCGGCTGAGACCCCCAGCCTCAGCAGAACCCGCGTCACGTAGATCGAGATTCGGCGCATGTACAGGCGGCCTGCCCAATGCTCGGCGTTCACGCGGTTCAGCGTCGCCGGAGGCTGGCAGACCGAGCGGAGCTCGGCGATCGACGGTCTCGGCGGGCGTGACGGCTGACCGACGTCTGCGGGATGTGGGTCCATGGTGGGCGCAAAGGTAACGCCGAGGCTCAGGTGGAGGCGAGCTCAGGGGTCAGGGATGGTCGGTGCTCACAACCTCTGCGGTGTTCGGGGCTTGCTGACTCGTCGACGCGTGGGCGCCGTGCGCACGACGTGTACGAATGGGCGTACGAGTCGGCGGGGCCTGGGATCGAGGGGTCCTGATCCAGCAGATGGCGCACTCCGTGATAAAGACCACCGCAAGCAGGCTCACGACGATAGGCAGCCCACGGCGGTATGCCTCGGAACCGGTGACCGCCAGTGCGGCGAGGACCAGCATCCGCCCGTCGTAACCGAGCCCCGCTGTGTAGACCCAGCGCGCCGGACCTCGCCCGAGATACCGCATCCTTGCCACGGAGTCGGTGTGGTGAAAGGCGATCACGACGAGATACGCGTATGCCAGCCACTCGAGGTCTCCAGCGATCACCGCCGTGGTTCTTATGACGAAGGCGTACTCCATAACCCGCACAAGTGCGGGCAGCAGCCAGCCGAACCGCCCTCGGACCGGGCCGCTCCAGCACAGGCCGGTGATCACTACCACCGCGCCGACCGTCGCGAAGAGGACCTGCCTGGATCCAAGTGATGTGTCCAGTCCGGCAAGTGCCACACCAAGAAGGGCTCCCGCCGCGAGCACCAACGGGATCTCGGGCAGCCTGACCCGGCCGACGGCGTATCCGATGTCACGTGCGAGCGGTCCCGCGTCGATATACAGCTCGAGTGCTCCACGGCGCGGCGAGACCTGATCAAGCATGAGCGATCGATCTCAGCATCCTGCCGACCGTCATGTAAAGCGCGGCTACGGTGGTGACGGCGAGGAGGGCGAGAAAGACTTCACGCGGTCCGTACAAGGCCGCCACGATGGAGATCACCAACCATCGCTCGCCGACGGGCATCGTCAAGGTTCGCTTGAGCCACACGAGTGCGGGCACCTTGTTGGTGTTGTCGAGGAGGTCAACCGCACCCCGCGGAAAGCTCAAGCCGGTTGCGCGATGAGACCCGGTGCCCCCGCTCGATCCATGGGAGTGGCCGGCGGCCGACGCGGACGGCTCGACATCTGCAGTGGCCGGGACGTCGTCTCTTAGGTTGATCGGCAGCGTCAGGGGCTCTGGGGCCTCCTCGGCGCGCCACTCCGCACTCCTAACCGCGAAGCCGGCGTCGACCATCTGCCGATAGGCCTGGACCGCGAGCATCGCAGCAGCGAGCGTCCACACCCGGTCGCCGGCCCGCACGGCGCCGATGCACAGACCGGCGTAGACGGCGTACTCCTTGACCCGCTCGCTGACCGCGTCGAACCACCCACCGAAAGGGGTGATTCTGCGCGTGTACCGGGCGATCTCCCCGTCGGCACAGCCGAGCACGTACGAAATCTGCAGGACGAGTGCCCCCGCGATGAGCCCAACTCGCGCGCCAGTGGCGAAGCTCACGGCGGCGAGAAGGGCAACGGCGAGGGAGCCGAGCGTCACCTGGTTGGCGCTTATGCCGGAACGAACAGCCCATCTCGTGACGATCCTGGCTAACCGCCGTCCTACGAGCGTCGCATAGAGCCCGTCGTCTGGTCGGCCGCTAGAGACCAGGCGCAACCGGTCCTCGTCCACCTCCCTGAGGTCGACCAGTGCGGCGCCCACCTCCAGCTGCGTGTGCGGGCGGACCAGCACGTACGGGTCGACGGGCACCGCCTTGACCCTCGTGCCCAACCGGACCAGTCCAACCGTCACCAGGTCGACGAGATCGCTGGCCGTGTCCGACATCCGTCCCATGCCAGAGATATTGCGGGCGGCCTCGGCCAGGGTGCCGAGATCGGTTTGGGCAACTCGCAACACACCGAGGCCGTCCCGGTCCGGATCGGTGACAGCGTGGACGCTTGAACCAGCGGATAGCACGATGTCCTCGGCGGTACGCACCCCGGAGCTGCCGTTGTGCCCGCCTACAAGAAGCGCGGTGCCGGATGTCGGTTCGGTCAGGACGACGGCGAGCGCCTCATTGTGCGCCACGATGCCGCCGTCGATCAGGCTCACCTCGTCCCCCTTGGCGAGGGCCTCGTAGGCGTGCCTCACGACCTCGTCGAGCGCGATTCGGATCGTGCGGCAGGCCGTCACGGAGACAGATCCAGGTAACTGGCCGCGGATCGACTCCGCCGTCCATTCGGGCGCGAGCACAGAAACCCGTCCGTCAGGGACGACTTCCCGCAGCTGGGCCACGAGCGCGGCGAGGACCGTCCCCTCGGCGCGGTCGAACAAGGCGGCCGGCTGGGTGCCGTCCATGCCGCCCACCGCGACCAGCAGCGTCGTCAGCTCAAGCTCCCAGTGATCCCCGCCGAACATCCCGCCCACTGTGCTGACGCGAATGTCCTGTTCAGCGACCGTCGTAACACCGCCGAACGCTATCGCACCGAGTCGGGACTGTTCACCCCAACTGCGACGGTCCTTGGTTGCGCTCGGGACAGAGCCGCGGGCGGCGGGCGCTATCGCTGCAAGCTCTTCGCCCCGCGCCCGAGGGCGGGTGGGCAGGTCAGGAAGCCGACACCCCAGGCACCGTGCATCGTCGGGTAGACGAGAGGGAGCCACGCCCAGGCGCGTGCTGGCAGCCCACGCCCGGTGAGGGCGGATCCAGCCAGGATGCCGAGCAGATAGCCGACAGGGGCGAGGAATCCCGCTGCCAGCCATCTGGGTCCGATAGTCACCCCTAGGAGACCGGCCAGCGTGCCAAGCGCCGCCGCGATCACGGCGAGTGGCGCGGCCAGGTAACGCAGGTTGCCCGATCCTCGGTGCTGCCGAATGACGACCCGGCGCCAACGCCCGTAGTGAAAGTACTGACGGGCGAGCGCGCGCACCGTTGAACGCGGCCGGTAAGAGACGCGCATCCGTGGCTCAAACCAGACCAGGCCACCGGAACGTCGGATCCGATAGTTCATCTCCCAGTCCTGCGCCCGCAGGAACGCCTCGTCGTAGCCACCGACACGCTCGAGCGCCGATCGCCGGAATACGCCGAGATAGACAGTGTCGGCGGGACCGGGCTCGCCGCCGGTGTGAAAGCGCGCGTTACCGACGCCCAACTTCGTGGTCATCGCCCGCGCCACAGCCTCCTCGAACGGCGTCTCACCCTCGGCCCACATGATGCCGCCGACATTGTCCGCTCCGGTCGCCTCCAACGTCTCGACGGCGATCCGGAGATAGTCACGCGGGATCACGGCATGCCCGTCCACCCGGGCAACGATTTCGTACTTGCTCGCCGCTAGGGCCGCGTTCAACCCTGCTGGTGTCAAACCGGTCGGGTTGCCGACGGTACGGACCCGGTCGTCACCGGTGGCAAGCTCGGCCGCGATGGAATCCGTGCCGTCCTTGGACGGGCCGAGGGCAACGACGACCTCCAAGTCGCCGGCGTAGTCCTGGCCGAGAACACGCTCGACCGCCGCACGGAGGTGCGGCGATTCGTTCAGGACCGTCATGATCACGGATACCTCGGGGAACCCGGTTTGCTGCGGCTCGTCCGCCCGTGGTCCTGCGTGGCGCGCGTTCATCGCGGGCAAACCTAGTGTCCTTGCTGGAAGTCCGCTACCTGCCTCAGTTTGCCTGGCCGGCGGCTCCAGTCGGAGGCTCCGTCAGGAATATCGGCACACCGACCCGAGGTCGACCGGCCGGTCGGTGGACGCGCCGGGCGTGGCAGCCGTGACGGACCTCGCAGTGGACTGTGTCCCTGAGCCGGCACCGCTGCCCGCGGAGTCGCCCGGCGTCGATATCGAGGGGGTCGGCGTGGTGGTCGGGGCGTGCTCTGACGCCTCGATCGCACCCGCCACCTTGTGCCTGATCAGATCGAAATCGGGGTCGACCGTCTTGATCAGCGGCGGGACGAACTGCAGGTTCGTGATCGTGGCGTCCTTCGCCTGGAGCGCGACGTCCACCAGGTCAGGCAGCAGCCGGCGCGGAATATCAGTAGAGACAAGGCTCTTGGCGCTGCGCGCCAGCTTCTGGTAGTTCCGCAGCACCGACCACGGATCGGCCTGGTGCAAGATCGCACCCATCACGCACCGCTGGCGGGCCATCCGGGCATAGTCGTCGCTGTCGCTGCGCGACCGCGAATACCAAAGCGCCTCGTAGCCATTGAGCTCGCGCAGGCCGGGCTCGATGTAGCGGGTGACCGGCACACGGGTGCCGTCAGGTGCGATGCCGCCAATGGGCACCTTCTTGTCGACCCGGATCGTCACACCTCCCAGCGCGTCGATGATCTCCTTGAAACCGTCCAGGTTGACGAGCACGTAGTAGTCGACCCGCACGCCGAGGATCGCGCTCACCGCCTGCTTGACCGCCTCTGCACCCGGGTTGTGTACACCGGGGAAGAGGTCCTTGTGGTTGACGGCGTACATGTAGATGGCGTTGAGCAAGCACTCGTTCCCGCAGTCGAACCCATCAGGGAATCTCTTGGCCAGCGCCGAATCCTCGGGGAACGGCACATTCTGCAGGTTCCGCGGCAGACTGAACATCACCGTGCGACCAGTTTTCGTGTCGACGCTCGCGAGGTTCACACTGTCGGTCCGTACTCCGATGCGATCCGCGCCGGCATCGCCGCCGAGCAGGAGGATGTTCAGCCGATCGGGCAGCTTGCGTGGCCCAGCTGTCTCCGTGAACACACTGGTGATCAGGCCACGCTGGGCCTGCGCATATCGGGCCGTGAAGACGAGCGGCACCGCGACGACAGCGCAAAGCGTGAGCACCACGACTCCGGCGATCCGCCGCCGCACTCGGTCGAGCCGCCGTGGCCCGCCGAGGAAGGCGCCGCTGATGATGACCAGACACCAGGCGATGGCGACCCCGACGGCGCCGTATTCGAGCAGCCTCAGGAGGCTTGGTCGTACTGCGAACTCGAGCACGAGGCGCTTGGACAGGAGGGCGACCACCAGGAGCAGACCGCCCAGCGCGAGCAGGCACAGGTAGGCTTTGAAGATCATCCGGCCGGAGCGCTCGCGGCCGGCAAGGAGATGCCCAAGGCCAGGCATGATCGTCGAAACGGCCGCGAGAGTCAGCACACGGCGCAGCACTTTGTTCGGGTCCGCGACGGAGTCCACCCGAGCCGGCCGGGATAGCGAGTCGCGAGGTGGCTGCGCCGGCGATTGGGGCAGAGCCGTGGCCGAGCCCAATCCGTCGGTTCCGCCGTCTGGATTGCGCTCCCGTGCCTTGTCGACCGCGGGGCGCCAATCCGGCGCGCCCACCGAACCGCGCCTGGTCCGTCCAGTCATCGAGCCCGGCCGCGCTGCCGCTGCCGTACCAGGCCTGCCGGGGCGGCCTCGATCGGTAGGCCCTCCGCTCGCGCGAGTTGGTGGTCGTGACACACGATCACGCTATTCACACAAGTAACACCAGTCACATCGCCACGCCGATCACGTCGCCCGATCACACCGCCGGATTCTCGCGCCGACCGCCGCGCTGGGCCCACTGCACGCTGGACTCACTAGCCACCTTGCTCCAGGATTCCTAGAGCAAGGTGCCCTTCCTTACACCCCCTGGAAACCCGCAAGCCCTTGCCTTTAGGGGCTCGACGAAGCCCCTCGTACGGCACCTCATCGGGTGTCGCCGGTCAGCTATGTTCCGCTCGAGACTGGAGAATTGCTTCCCGTCTGGCCAGCCGGTGCTGCCGGCGGATTTCCGCTTCGGCGAAACGGCGCTTGTCTTCGTCCGTTTCGGGCGAAACGGGAGGCACCTCGCGTGGCTTGCCGTCGGCATCGACCGCGACGAAGACGAGATAGGCGGTCGCCACTCGCTTAGGCGGTACTCCTGCCTTGTCCCACGGCTCGGACAGGACCCGAACACCAACCTCCATCGAGGTCCGGCCGGTCCAGTTGACCTGTGCATGAGCATGGACAAGGTCGCCGACGTGAACGGGCTCGATGAAGGCCATCTCGTCCATCGACGCCGTCACGGCGGGCCCAGCCGAGTGCCGCTGTGCTGCCACACCGGCGACGTCGTCGACAAGTTTCATGATCACACCACCGTGCACACCGCCCAACAGGTTCGTATCGAGCACGCTCATGATCCGGCTCAGCGTCGTCCGTGCCGCCGAGGTCGGCTTCGGCTCCTGCGCCCCGCTCACCCCGTTATTCGACCATGGAAGTGGCCCGCGCACCGCGCTCGGCCGACGCTAGGCACGGGCGAGACCGGCCAGAAGCTGGCGCGCCATCACCACCCGCTGGATCTGGTTTGTGCCCTCATAGATTTGAGTGATCTTCGCGTCTCGCATCATCCGCTCGACCGGATAGTCCTTCACGTAGCCGTAGCCGCCGAGCAGTTGGACCGCGTCCGTCGTCACCTCCATTGCGATATCTGAGGCCAGGCATTTGGCGGCGGCACCGAAGAAGGTGAGATCGGGGTCGGCGCGCTCCGACTTCGCGGCGGCGACATAGGTGAGCTGGCGTGCGCCCTCAAGCTTCATCCCCATATCCGCGATCATGAACTGCAGGCCCTGGAAATCCGCGATCGGCTTACCGAACTGCTTACGCTCCTTGACGTACCCGAGCGCCACGTCGAGGGCTCCTTGGGCGATCCCGACCGCCTGAGCGGCGATCGTGACCCTGGTGTGGTCGAGGGTGCGCAGAGCGGTCTTGAACCCGGTGCCAGGTTCGCCGATCATGCGATGACCTGCGACGGCCACGTGGTCGAGGTAGACCTCCCTGGTCGGTGAGCCCTTGATCCCGAGCTTCTTCTCAGGAGCGCCGAAGGACACGCCCTCGTCGTCCCTCTCGACGACGAATGCGGAGATCCCATCCGATCCTGCCTCCGGATCGGTCACCGCCATGACGGTGTAGTACTTCGCCTCGCCCGCGTTGGTGATCCATCGCTTGACACCGTCGAGGATCCACCCGTCGCCCTCGGGTGTGGCTTTCGTGCGCATCGATGCCGCATCGCTGCCGGCCTCTGGCTCGGACAAGGCGTACGAGAACATGGCCTCACCCGCCGCGACCGGAGGCAAGTAGCGCTGTTTGAGGTCCTCAGAAGCGGCCAAGAGCAACGGCAAGGTGCCGAGCTTGTTCACTGCTGGAATCAGCGACGTCGATGCGCACGCCCGAGCAACCTCCTCGATCACGATGCAGGTCGCCAGCGCATCCGCACCGGCTCCGCCGTATTCCTCTGGGATGTGGGGAGCATGCAGATCCGCGGCGCGCAATGCGTCGTAAGCCGCGTGCGGAAACTCTGCGCGGGCGTCGACCTCGGCGGCATGTGGCGCGATCTTGTCGTCGGCGATCTCCCGCACAGTGTCCCTGAGCATGACATGCTCGTCGGACAGCGCGAAAAACGGGAAGTCGGTCACGGCCCGATGCTATGACGCCCGCGCGCACCAGACGCGCGGACATGTCACGACCGGATGCAGACGGGTACTATGCCGCGAGCCATGGCGGGCTGGATCAAGGAGGAACCGTGGCCTATCGCCTCACCGTGCTGGGTACCGGCTATTTGGGCACCACCCACGCGGCCTGCATGGCGGAGCTTGGTTTCGAGGTCCTCGGCATGGACGTGGACGCCGACAAGGTGGCCGCCCTCAGCCGCGGCGAGATCACATTTTTTGAGCCGGGCCTCGCGGAACTCCTGACCAAACACGTAACGAGCGGCCAGCTGAGGTTCACCGACTCTTATGAGGAGGTCGCGGCCTTCGGCGATGTGCACTTCCTCTGCGTCGGCACGCCGCAGAAGAAGGGCGAGTACGCGGCCGACATGCGATTCATCAACTCGGCTATCGACGGCCTCGTCCCGCACCTGGACCGCGAGGTTCTCCTGGTCGGCAAGTCGACGGTGCCCGTCGGAACGGCAGCCGGGCTCGTCCAGCGGATGGGCGCGGTCACCACGGCGGACGGCAGGGTCGAGCTCGCCTGGAATCCGGAGTTTCTCCGCGAGGGCTTCGCCGTCGCCGACACCCTGCGTCCTGATCGCATCGTCGCGGGGGTCACATCCGCGCGCGCTGAGCAGGTGCTCCGCGAGATCTACCGGCCGCTGCTGGATGCCGGCGTACCCTTCCTGGTCACCGACTTCGCCACCGCCGAGCTGGTCAAAGCGTCGGCCAACGCCTTCCTCGCCACCAAGATCTCCTTCATCAACGCTATGGCCGAGGTGTGCGAGGCGGCCGGCGCCGACGTCACGCAGCTCGCTCATGCACTCTCTTATGACGACAGGATCGGCGGTCGATTCCTCCATGCCGGGCTGGGCTTCGGCGGCGGCTGCCTGCCGAAGGACATCCGCGCCTTCATGGCGCGGGCTGGTGAGCTGGGCGCTGACCAGGCGCTGACATTCCTGCGCGAGGTCGATGCGATCAACATGCGCCAGCGCGCCCGGATGGTCGACCTCGCCCGTGAGCAGTGCGGCGGATCGTTCCTTGGCAGGCGTGTCGCAGTACTCGGCGCCGCGTTCAAGCCGAACTCTGACGACATCAGAGACTCGCCTGCGCTCAACGTCGCGGCGCAGATCCAGCTCCAAGGCGGTGACGTCACCGTCTACGACCCGAAGGCGATGGACGACGCACGCAAGGCCTATCCGAGTCTCGCGTATGCGGACTCGGCCGTGGCGGCCTGCCAGGGTGCCGACGTCGTGCTCCACCTCACCGAGTGGCAGGAGTTCCGCGACATCGACCCGGTGACGCTCGGCGAGCTCGTCGGCAGCACGCACATCCTCGACGGCCGCAACGCCCTGAACCCGGCTGCCTGGCGAGCGGCCGGCTGGACCTATCGCGCTCTCGGCCGCCCCTAGATGATCTATTCTAAGGGGTGCGCGTGTCGCAGCCGGGAATGTAGACGAGGGTGTCCAAGATCTACTTGTGACAACAGACCTAGACACCCTCGCGACCGCACTCTATGTGAAAGTTGATGATCTGCT
>DASYTV010000171.1:0-4855 GCA_036001885.1 Actinomycetes bacterium | reverse complement strand
GCGGCGGCTTCCGTGCGACCGCCCGAATCCCGATCGCGGCGCCGCCGACCAGCGAGGCCGCCGCACCGCAGCGCGCCGGCGCCCGCGCCGGGGAGGCCGGCGCCAACGAGCGAGACGGAGAGGCGACGTGATACGGGTCCTGCTCGTCGACGACCAAGCACTGGTCAGGGCCGGCTTCCGCGCACTGCTCGACGCGCAGAGCGACATCGAGGTCGTCGGCGAAGCCGCCGATGGTGCGGTCGCGGTTGAGCTGGCCACCGACCTGGTGCCCGACATCGTGCTCATGGATATCCGTATGCCGGGAACCGACGGGCTCGCGGCAACGCAGGAGATCGTTG
Organism: Actinomycetes bacterium; assembly: GCA_036001885.1. Lineage (GTDB taxonomy): Bacteria > Actinomycetota > Actinomycetes > JAKEEW01 > JAKEEW01 > DASYTV01. Next base: position 4,517 of record DASYTV010000171.1, on the reverse strand, counting down.
CCAGGCCCGAGCTCACCGAGGTACGAATCGTCATCCTCACGACCTTCGACCTCGACGAGTATGTGTTCGAGGCGTTGCGGGTCGGCGCGAGCGGTTTTCTGGTCAAGGACACCGAGCCGGTCGAGTTGATCCAAGCGGTCCGCGCGGTCGCCCGTGGTGATGCGCTGCTTTCCCCAGGCGTGACACGCAAGCTCATCGCGGAGTTCGCCGCGCAGCGGCGAGAGCCCGTCAGCGCACCTGCGCTCGACGCGCTGACCGATCGAGAGCGTGAGGTGATGACGCTGGTCGCCGGTGGGTTGACCAACGAGGAGATTGCCGAGCGGCTCTTCGTCAGTCCGGCGACCGCGAAGACTCATGTCAGCCGCGCCATGGTGAAGCTCGGTGCTCGCGACCGCGCGCAGCTCGTGGTCTTCGCCTACGAGTCGGGCCTTGTCCGCCCGAGCAGATCCGGGTAACGCCGCCGGACATTGCGGGTGACCGGGCCCCGCCGGGCGTACAGCGAGACCCCGGCATGTACCTCCGGCGGCGCAAGCGGATTGTCGTCCCCGGTACGACGCGGCCGGCACCTTCTGACGGCAACGATCGATCACGTTCGGCACAACAGATTCCGACGTGGAGGTCGATCACGATGCTGTTCGCAGACCACTGGCACGGCGGTGGGCCCTGGTGGGGTCTCTGGCTGGCCTGGATGGTGCTGTTCTGGGGCGCTGTGTTCTTCCTGATCTTCAGGATCGGGCGGCGCCGCGGACCGTGGGGACCCTGGCGCTATGAACGGTCGGGTCAAAGTGTGCTCGCCGAGCGCTACGCGCGCGGTGAGATCAGCGAGGAGGAGTACCACCAGCGACTGTCCGTCCTCGATTCGGCCGCCAACCGGCCGAGGAACGAGGGCACGCGATGACCGCGCTGCTGACCCGAACCTCGGCCGCCGCGGCGGTCGACGTATGGAAGGTGTACGGCGAGACAGAGCAGACGCGGGTCGAGGCGCTGGCCGGCGTATCAGTCGAGTTCGAGCGTGGCCGGTTCTCCGCCATCATGGGTCCATCCGGATCAGGCAAGTCCACGCTGATGCATGTGCTCGCCGGTCTGGACTCGGCGACCGAGGGCGAGGTGTGGATCGGGGACACCCGGATCGACACCCTTGGCGAGCGGGCGATGACCAGGCTGCGCCGGGAGAAGCTCGGCTTCGTCTTTCAGCAGTACAACTTGCTGCCGACCCTGACGGCGGTGGAGAACATCACGCTCCCGCTGGCGATCGGCGGCGACAAGCCAGACCCTGACTGGCTGGCCTATGTCGTCGAGTCCGTCGAGCTCGGCGACCGGCTCGACCACCGGCCGAGCGAGCTGTCCGGTGGTCAGCAGCAGCGCGTCGCCTGCGCCAGGGCACTGATCACCAAGCCCGAGGTCATCTTCGCCGACGAGCCGACCGGAAATCTCGACTCCCGGTCGGGCACCGAGGTGCTCGAGCTGCTGCAGCGCTCAGTCCATGAGTTCGAGCAGACCGTGGTGATGGTGACGCATGACCCGAAGGCCGCGTCCTACGCGGACCGGGTCATCTTCCTCGCAGACGGACACGTGGTCGGTGAGCTCACCGAGCCGACCCCGGAGACCGTCCTCGAACGGATGAAGCGATTCGACGGGCGCCGCCTCGAACCGCAACCGATTCGGAGGTAGGACGAATGATCCGCGCGACGCTCAAGAGCCTGCTCGCCAGGAAGGTCCGGCTTATCCTGTCGGGCCTCGCTGTCGTACTCGGTGTGATGTCTGTCTCCGGGGCGTTCGTCCTCAGCCAGACTCTGACGGATCAGTTCAGCAAGCTGTTCGGGACGGTTGGCACGACCCTCGACGTCACGGTTGCGGGCCGGGCACAGGTGGACGGCACAGCCGGCCCGGAGCCGGTGACAGCTCCGGTGCCCGAGTCGATCCGGGCCGAGCTCGCTGCGCTGCCCGCGGCCGCGTCAGTGACCGGGCAGGTCTTCGAGGAAGGTCTGCGGGTCATCGGCAAGGACGGCAAGGTCATCACGACCACCGGTCCGCCCGGCATCGGCGTCAACTGGTCCGCGGAGACGGACCTCAACGAGATCACCGCCGGCCGGCCGCCGCAGCAGCCCGACGAGGTCGTCGTCAACAACACCATCGCCGACCGCGGAGACTTCACGGTCGGAGACCAGATTCGAGTGCTGACGCTGCAACCCGCGCGCACCTTCACGATCGTCGGCGTCGCCGCACCCAAACCGGATTTCCAGCGGCCAACCGGCGACCTGCGGGTCGCGTTCACCGATGCGACCGCGCAGCAGCTGATGATCGGTAAGACCGGCCAGTGGACGCGAATCAACCTGGATGCTGCTCGCGGGACTAGCGCGGCACAGCTCGAGGCCGAGGTCCAGAAGATCGCCGGCAGTGATTACGAGATCCAGACCGGAGGCGAGTACGCGGACGCGCAAGATGCGGGTGTCCAGGACTTCGTCGGCATCCTGCGGACCGTGCTGCTCGGGTTCGCGGCGGTCGCACTCTTCGTCGGTGTCTTTCTGATCTTCAACACGTTCTCGATCCTGGTCGCCCAGCGAACGAGCGAGCTCGCACTCCTCCGGGCGCTCGGGGCCGGTCCTGGGCAGGTCATGCGGTCCGTTCTGGTCGAGGCCTTCCTGGTCGGCGTCATCGCGTCGACGATCGGCTTCGGCGCTGGCATCGGGGTTGCGATCGGGCTGCGGGCACTCATGGAATCCGTCAGCGGGGCGAACCTGCCGCCGGGAATCAGCATCCCCGCCGCCGCGGTGATCGCTTCGTACGCCGTCGGCATCGTCATCACGATGGTGGCGGCGCTGATACCGGCGCTGCGCGCCGCGCGTATCGCACCAGTCGCCGCCATGCGCAGCGCCGCGACACCCGACCGCCCGCTCACCAAACTCACGGTCAGCGGTGCCGGGCTAACCATCGCGGCCGTCGGCGCAGTCACCGCAGCGCTGTACGGCGACCTCGGCGGAGCGGTGCTTCCGGTCCTGCTGGCCGGAGTGCTGTTCGGATTTGTGGGCATCGCGATGCTCACCCCGGCGATGAGCCGGCCGGTGGTCTCGGCACTCGGGCGGCTGCTCTCCTGGTCGGCACCGGCGGCCCTGGGCCGGCGGAACTCAGTACGCAACCCCCGGCGTACGGCGATCACCGCCGCGGCGCTGATGGTGGGGGTGACTCTCGTTACCGGGGTCAGCGTCCTCGCGAACTCGCTGAAGGAGAGCATGCAGTCGCTGGTGGCATCGGATCTGAACGCCGACGTCGTGCTGTCGGCCGACACTCCGGGGCCGAATCCGGCGGGCGGCTTTCCGGATGCCGTACTTCGGGAGGTCCGGCAGGTACCCGGGGTCACCTCGGCCACTGCGGTCCATCTGGATACCGCACAAGTCGGCACCGGCGCGACGGATGTGGCCGCAGGCGACCCGGTGGGCATCGCCAACGTCTTCGGCCTGGAGAGGTCGGCGGGCGACATCCGGACCCTGCGTACCGGACACCTGCTCGTCTCCGACACGTACGCCAAGGACCACCATCTGACCGTCGGCGACACCACCACGGTGGCGACCCAGCGCGGGAAGCCGCATCCGGCCACGGTGACCGGCATCTACCAGGGGTCCGACCTGCTGCCTGGTGTTGTGCTGCCACTGTCGGAGGCCGCGACCTTCCGTTCGCCGCTCGCCACGTCCGGTTATCTCACGCTTGCGCCCGGCGCCGACGCCACAGCGGTACGGGCGAGAGTTGGCCGGTTGCTTGCCGACTCGCCGGAGGTGAAGGTCACCGACCAGGCCGGATATGCGGATCAGCAGACCGGTCGGGTCGACATCATGCTTGTCGTCCTGAACATCCTCATCGGACTGTCGATCCTGATCGCGGTGCTCGGCGTCGTGAACACGCTGACGCTGTCGCTGGTGGAACGGGTACGGGAGCTCGGTCTGGTCAGGGCGATCGGCATGTATCGGCGGCAGGTTGTCCAGATGGTCACCGTCGAGTCCGTCGTGATCACGCTGTTCGGGGCGCTGCTCGGCATAGCCGTCGGCACCGCCCTGGGCGCTGCGGTGGTCGCCGCTCTCGGCAACGCGGATGTGCCGCTGGTCACCGTCGCGCTGCCGTACGGGACCATGGCTGTTCTGCTCGGATTGGCGGTCGTCGTCGGGCTCGTCGCGGCGGTGCTCCCTGCGGCGCGGGCGTCCCGTGTGGACGTGCTGCGGGCAATCGCATACGAGTAGAGCGGTCCACGCCCTCGGGCCCCGAGGAGGATCGCATGAAGGGCACCGTCACCCCGACCTATCGACTGAAGGTGCCCTTCATGCGTTAGGGCGGGCGGGCGTCACGCCGGGGTGGTCGGCGAGTCGAGCCATGCGTTGATGAGCGGCGTGAAGTCATGGCCGGTGAAGCCGTTGACGAACCTCGTGAACGACGCGCGGTCTTGGGTCGTGTTCCTGTGCTCCTGGACCCAGGCCGCCGCCATGGCGAAGAAACGCTGGTCGCCGATCTGCTGCCGGATCGCATGCAGC
>DASYTV010000170.1:0-2428 GCA_036001885.1 Actinomycetes bacterium | reverse complement strand
CTTGCGGGTGACGCGCGAGAGGCAGTCTGGCAGCAGTGTCTGGCGATTTATCCCGGTGGAACGGCATACGCCACCCGCGCCAGCGGCCGCACCATCGCCGTGTTCCTGCTACGCGCCGACAGCTTGAGATTCGACGGTCCGATCGCCCCGCACAGCGCAACGTTCGAGGACACGCCAGCAGTCCGACAGTTTCCACCGTTGCAGTAGCCGTGCGATTCGGACCTCCGCAGCACGGGCAACACTCATCTAATGGCTGCCGCTCTTGGCGCACTCCTGCCGACGACAGCGCGTACCCAGGGACGTGGCGGGCGTCGAGGCCCAAGTGTTTGGATCAGGCCAGTCCGTGCTGGTGGGCGTAGGCGGCTGCGGCGGTGCGGGACTGCACGTCGATCTTGGTGAAGATGTTGCTGAGATGCCGGGCAACGGTCTTGTTGCTCAGGAACCGGTCCCGACGGCCTGCGCCTTCGGTTCGGGATCGCCACCGGTCCGGTGGTCGCCGGCGTGATCGGGCAGCGCAAGTTCAGCTATGACCTGTGGGGTGACACAGTCAATACCGCCAGCCGGCTGGAAAGCCAAGGACTACTCGGCGCGATTCAGGTCACCGCTCGGGTCCACGAACTTCTCTGCGACCGGTACCGGTTCGAACCCAGGGCGACCATCGACGTGAAGGGGAAAGGCCCTACGCCCACCTGGCTCCTGCTCGGCCACCAACCCGGACGCGTCGATGATCAACATGGACATCGGTAGACCTGAAGTGAAGCCGGCGATGGGGTTTCCCAAGGCGTTCTAGAAGCGGCGTTGCTCCACCAGGTAAAGCGGAGGTGCCGATGAGCGGACGTAGCCTGGCCGAATGCTGCTCACCGTGACTTTGCTGGCGGACTCTCTTACCTCGGCGGAGGCAGTGGCCGAGATGAGGTGGCAAGAGTGGGGGCATCCTCCTGAGCCGGAGGACCCGGCTTGGTGGCTCGAGACCACGGTCCGTGAGGCAGGGAGAGAGAAGCTGCCGGTGACGTTTGTCGCGTGTGACGTGGCCGATGAGGTGCTGGGTGCGGTTGGTCTGGACACTTACGACCTGGACGAGCGGCATGACACCAGTCCCTGGGTGACCGGCATGATCGTCCGCCGGGACCGCCGGGGTAAGGGGGTCGGGCGGACGCTGATGCAGCACCTGGAGCAGTGGGCTGCCGAGCATCGGATCGCTGAAGCCTGGGTCGGCACCGACCTTGCGCTCGGGTTCTACCAGCGGTGTGGGTGGACCCTGCAAGAGACGTTCACGAGGAGCACGGGCCAGCACATGGATGTCCTCCACAAGACGCTGCTCTAGTTCGGGGCCCGGCTCGGCCTCATTGTCGGGCAAGCGCGGATCTGCCGTACTGCAGGCGAGACGCGCGCCCATGCCGCATGGCCGCGCGGACTTGCCGCGTCGAGGGTGGGAGGGCTGGCTTGCCAAAGGCGTTCCGCTTACCGGCGGCGGACGGCTCGGCGCCGACGCGTCAGGTAAGGCTCGCTCTCTCACGCGCGTACGAATGTGGCGGCGATGGTGTCGCCGGGCCGGAGCAGGTCCAAGCGGTTACCTGTCACCCTGAACGTCGTCGCGAGGCGCAGCGCCGCAAGAAAGTCCGTCTCTTGCCGCTGGAGCTCCTCGGTCGGGCACGCTGCCATCGTCGATGCGAGCCGTCCGATCGTGATCTCGTCCCCCTCTACCTGGTAGGGACCGCTGAACGTGTTACACCCGGTGTTGCCTGCGACATCCAGGGCAGCGAAGGTCGTCGTCATGTCAACTCCGCCTAGCACTGAGGTGATCGCGTCCCCTGAAAAGTAGCTCGTCACTATCCAGTCGCCGGGAATGGCTTCCGCCGCGATCGTCGCGTCGTACCGCAGCAGTGCCTCGTCGCCGTTCAGCAGGGTGAGGGTGCCGCCAGAGATCCGGTACGCCGAGACCTGAGGCAGTCGCTGGAGATATGCACGTTCCACCGCGGTCTCTGCCGGCGGGCACGCCCTCCTCGTACCGGCGATCTCAGACCCGATGGTGAGGGACGTCCCGTCGACCTCGTACGAAGTGGTGTAGGTGTTGCAGCCGCTCTCGCCGGACATCGTCCCGTCCTCGAAACGCGCGGTGACGACGATGCCTTCCAGCGGGGCTCCCGGTGCCGGCTCGGAGGACCGTGCCCACGTGGGTCCTTCGAGCGACACGCTCGGAGTTCCGGTCGGACCGGCGGCGGTGGCGTCATCCCCGCCATCCGCGTCGCACCCGCTAAGGACCAGAAGGACGACCAGGGTGAACTGGGGAAGCCAGCTACGCGGTGTCGCCACGCTGCGAGCATGCATGCTGGTGTCCGCGAACGCATCGCACCATGAGGGTGAGGTCCCCCAGGTCATGTCGAGTATCAGGCGCCGCCGGGTCAAACGTGGTGGGTCCGGGCGTTGG
>DASYTV010000169.1:0-6563 GCA_036001885.1 Actinomycetes bacterium | reverse complement strand
GCTGTCACCGCCGTGCGGACAGCGTCCGCCAGGCCCTCCAACGGGACCTTGCCGTCGATGCGCTCGCCGTTCACATAGAACTTGGGGGTGGCGTTCACCCCGTTGCGAATTCCTTCCTGCACGTCGCGTTCGATCCTCGCGGCATGCGCATGGCTGGCGAGGTCGCTGCGGAACCGGGCGACATCCAAGCCGACGAGCCCTGCGTAGCTCACTAGCGAGTCGGTATCGAGGTGGGAGGAGGGCTGCAGCAAGAGCTCGTACATCTGCCAGAACATCCCTTGCGAGGCGGCGGCCTCCGCTGCCTCGGCGGCCTGCTCCGCGTGCGGGTGGAGTTGCGGGATGGGAAAGTTGCGGAACACGAACCGGACCGTCTCAGGGTATTGGTCGAGGAGCAGGTGCACGTCCCGAGCCGCACCCCGGCAATACGGGCACTCGTAGTCGCCATATTCGAGAACCGTCACCGCGGCCCCTGCGTGGCCGCGCACGTGATCGTCCGCTGTTACCCGCGGTACGGTGAACTCGCTCATCCGATCTCCTCCAATCGGGCCGCGTCCACTGTGTCTGATCGCAGAGAGTTGCCCGGCGGAATGGGCCGTACGGATTCCACGATCTTGCGGCCCTCTACGACCGGCAGGCCAGATAGGAACGGAGGCCTGGCCGCGGCCTCGCCAAACGATTGCGCCGTTGGCTCGAGATCGATCTTGGTCGAACTGTCAGCACTCATCGTGAACTCCTTCCGCCGCGCCCGCCACGGCTCGCGGCGTGACCGACAGACCCAGCTGAGCCGCGGGCAGCGTCGCATAGACAGCAGCGCCCGCAAACCCTGAACGTCGGCGTTCTCGATCGCCCCGGCACGGCGTCCGGCCACCGTCGAGCCCGGGATCGATACCGGAGGATCCACCACGATCCGGAACGGCTCCCCGCCCGTGTGATAGTCCACGGTCGCGATCGTCGACGGCAGCACGGTGGCAGCCTGTCACGCCGAGGACATCACGGCGACACATGACGGCTTGCTCGACGCCATAGCTCCCGCAACAAGACTTCCGCACATAGCTCCCTTCTGTGGCAAGAGGCCTTGTCAAGCGGAGTCCTAGGCGACCTGCCGCGATTCGCGCCTATGCCGATATGAGTGACATTGCTTGGTGCCTCAGTAGGCTGGTCGCATTGCTCGAAGGGGCGCGAGCGCACGTGAGCAGACGCCGGTTCGGGATCCTTCCCCGTTCTGAAGTCGAAACGGGACGACGGGGCCGACGGGAGGGGTAGCCATGGCTACAGCCGGGCAGGTCACGAGATACGACTATCAGGTCCACGGCGGCGCGAACGGGTACCAGGGGAATCGGGCCGTCATCAGGCTATACAGCACTACCGGCACTTTGGCTTATGTGCACGTGGTGCCTGCGGGGAACCCGATTCCCGGCGACACAGACTCGCCGCCCTGGATGCGTATGTACGTGCCCGAGTCTCAGTTCCTCGCCGTGATCGACATGCTGCGCAATGAGGGTCCGATTTCGGTGTACTACGCCTCGGGCAGCGGCTTCTTGCACACCGGAAGTGAACCCATCGGCGAGGGGGAATGACCCCAAGTCGGTGCTGGTTCAGGCGGTCAACGCAACACCTTGGCTAGCGCCTGTGATGGTGTCTTGAATCCCATTGGGCGATGGTGTCGAGGTCGGCTTGGGTGGGTGATCGGAAGTCGAGTTGCCAGGGCAGGTATTGGTCTAGCAGCCCGTCGGTATTCTCGTTGCTGCCCGTGGCCGATCGACGACTTCCACGGCCGGATGTACACAGCCGCGTTCCTCACCCTGGCCAGCGGTGCCGCCGTGTCGGGGGCTCGGGCGACCCTGGCCGAGATCCGCACGATTGGGGCTACGGCACTCGCGTTCGGCGCGTGATCGAGTGCCGGGCTGCGGTTCACCGACGAGGCCGAGGATCGGGTGAACTGGGGCGCGGCCGGCACGACCAGCTGGCTGGTGGCAATGGAGCTGATCGGGCTGGTCGGGCTCGCGCAGCTGGTGCGACCGGCGAGCCGCTAGCTCTGCGTGCCGTGCTCGAACCCGGCCAGGTAACGTGCCGCCTTCGATCTCACTGGCGCCGATGACGCAGGCGATCCCGTCTGCTCGGCGAGATCAGTGGTAGTAGCCGTCGACCGGGATGCGTGCTTCGTCGAACAGTGAGGGACCGTCCTGGTGCACATGTGGGAAGCCGCCGGACGGTTTCATGTCAGCGAGCTGTTCGTTGGATAGCGCGAACACGACCCGGCCGAGGCCGGACCGGTCGATAGCGCCGGTGCACATGCTGCAGGGCTGACAGCTGGTGTACAAGGTGGCGGCGGCAGCGGTGCTTGCGTCGAGCTCACGGGCGGCCCATCTGGCAAGCTTCAGCTCGGGGTGGGCAGTGATGTCGCGGTCGCCGAGCACCGTGTTGTGCTCTTCCCTGAGCACAGCGCCGTCCGGGCCGACCAGCAGTGAGCCGAACGGTGCCTCTCCGGCCGCCCGTGCCTTGGCGGCAAGTTCGATAGCGCTGCGAAGAAATGGTTCGTCGTCGTGTGTCATCGTTGCTCCGTTCAGGCGGCGTCGCCACCATTCAGGCTATTCACCGACCACGCCGACTGGAAGAAAGTCCGCCGGGAAGCGAGCGCCGTACGGCGTCTTGCGCTGTCTCAAAGCGATGCTCGTTCCAGCGGCTACCCTTCTCCGACTAGTAGACAACCCACTTCTTGTGGCGCCGGCCAAGGCAGAAAGTGTCATCCTCGAGCCTGTCCTCCAAGTTGTAGGTGGCAGGATCAAAGCTCTCCTGATCAAGAACCTGCCGCAGCTCAGCTCGGTTCACGGCACCTCCCGTATCCATCCTGTTTAAGCACGTCGGCGACATTCCCGGTGGTGGTAGCTGGGATCGGCCGGGTCGAATGAGGGCAGGAGTTCCGGTAGGCCTCATAGTTGCGGCCGGTGCTTGACCATCGTTGGGTCGCGGAGCCATATCCCATCGCGTACCGTCCCGCTGGTGACGCATCCTTACTGGCCTTTGTTCGATCTGCGGCTCAGCACGCTCGACCTCGAGCTTCGTCCGATGACCGAGGCCGACCAGATCGCCGTTTCCGACCTGCTGCCGGACGACGTCGAGCTTGACCCGGCAGCGGCGACCTACCCGGTCGACGATCGCCTTGGTCGTCGCATCGTGGTCCACCAAACCTATTGGAGGGCCTACGGCACATGGCGGCCCGAGTCGTGGCGCCTGAACTTCGCCGTTCTCGCGGGTGGCGAACTCATCGGAGCCCAGGAACTCGAGGGGAATGACTTCTTGGCCCTTTGCACCGTGGAAACATCGTCGTTCCTCGTGACCCGCGCTCGAGGCCGCGGCTTCGGAAAACAGATGCGACGCGCGGTGTTGGCCCTCGCCTTCGGACCACTGCAGGCACAAGCGGCCATCACCGAGGCTTGGCACGACAACCACGCCTCACTGGGCGTGTCCCGTGCGCTTGGCTACCGACCGAACGGCGAGTCCCTGCACCGCCGCGGCAACGGCGTCGACACCATGATGCATATGCGCCTGCGTCGTGCTGACTGGTTCGCGGCAGGGTTCCCTCAAGTCAGCATCGACGGCTTCGACGCCTGCCGCCCGCTCTTCGGCCTGGACAGCAGGTAAGGGACGACCCGTCGGATCCAGCGACCACACGAGTACACGCCCTCTCGCAGTGCGGCGCGCCGGCCGATGCCCTTAGATATCGCTGGGCCGGCAGAACTCTTGGGTCTGTTTGTACCTAGCGATCCGAAGCGATCCTGGCCGGAAATCCTACTTGCAGAACCCCTCCAGGGTGCCTCCCTTCGGTACCGACGAGTGGCTGCGGTAAGCGCTGTCCTTCGGCTTTCCTATCCGGGTGCTCACGGTTGATCCTCAAGATGCTCGGCGTGTCTCTTGGGTCGCCGGGCTCAGGTGGCGATGCCAGCGAGCCGCTTCACCGCACCCAGGCCCTCGGGAGTGCCCGGCCAGTGTCGGTCGAGCGCCTCGGTACCTGCTGCACGTGTCACCGATCGCAGTATCAGGGCAACGATGATCGCGTCATCTGCGTAGCCGATGACCGGGATGAAGTCCGGCACCAAGTCGATGGGGAAGACCAGGTAGACCAGCAGGAGTGCCAACCGGATCCGCACCCCACGGGGAAGCGTGGGGTCGGAGGCTAGTCGTCGCACGAGCCGTACGACGTCGGGGACGAGGCGGAGTACCTCCTTGTACCCGACCGGGGTACCTTGCCGGCGACCCACGAGGTAGAGGGCGGCAACCAGGCCCAGCCACAAGAGCAGCACGCCACCAAGCACGGCTACTACGACCTGCCACCACATGCTCGCTCCCACGTCGACCCTCAGACAGCCTACGAGGCAGGCTCTCGTCGACCAGTAGCCGATGGGCCGAAGCTGCGCTAGACGTGGTTCTGCTGGTGCGGCGGCACCTGCCGCTAGTCGGTCTCAGTGAAGATGTGCCATGCCTCGCGCAGTGCGTAGTAGACGAGTACGAATGCGGCAAGCGGGTCAGCCCACCACCAACCGAAGACCGCGTTCAGAACCAACCCGACGAGAACCGCGACAGCGAGCAGACCGTCGATCGTGGTGACGCGACCCTCCGTGAGCAGTACCGGGTTGCCGAGTGCACGGCCCGTGCGTGCCTTGCCCGCAGCGAGGGAAAACATGACCGCCGCCGTCACCGCAGTCCAGGCGATGCCAAGCGGACTGTGGTGCGGGTGAGACCCTGACGCCAGTGTCCACGTCGACTGGACGAGCAGATAGATGGCGAGTGCGACGAACGCACCACCGATGAGTCGAAGTGCGCGTCTCTGCCGTGCCTCACCAATGCCCGACAACTCCCAGAGCACGACCGCGCTCGCCCCGATTTCGATGAGCGAGTCCAGGCCGAACCCGGCTAGCGCGACCGAGTGCGCCGCGACCGCAGCGAAGGCAAGCACGAAAATGCCGACCACATTCCATGCGAGCGTGGCGACCTCAAGCAACTGCCCGCAGCGCAAGAGAGTCGCGTCACGGCCCAAGGCCGGCGTCCGCGTCATCCGCTCAGTATTCGACCAATCGTGAGTGCCAAGCCTGCGGACGCCTCGTCGACCTGCTCTGGGACCGCCGGTCAGGTATGACGAAGCGGGCGCTAGCCGAGAAGTACGAGATCAGCTTGAGCAGTGTGAAGCGAGTGCTGCGGCGACACCGATGCTAAGGTCCCGTTCCGCTTTCCTGCGTGTCTTCGTTGCCGACTTGCACGACCAACTCACTGGGCTGTATCCGTCCGAATACTCCCGGTGGCGCTGCTGCCTGGCGCCGGACGTCGCCGGTCCAGCGCTAGATTTCCAGCCAGCCTTACCTCAACAGCCCGGCGAGGTGCCGCCGTCCCCACCCGGTCAGCCGCAGACATCCCAGATCGTGGGCGCGCCGCCCCCAGATCCATAGCGGCCGCAACGCTCACCCTGTTCCGTCGCCGACGCTGGCCGCTGCGTCCTGTCGCTTCACCGTCGAGCCGCGGCGCCAGGGCAGGGCCCCCTCCAGCTCGATCTCCAGGGAGAAGCTGAGGAACGTTCGGACCAGGACGACCAGCCCGAGCGTGAGGGCGCTGTCGATCGTGGTATCGACGGTGATCGTCTGCACGATGTCCGCGATGATTAAGACCTCCAGGCCCAGGAGAATCGCCCGGCCGACATCCTGTCGCGCGAGCGCGTAGGCGGCCCGGCGGCCGACACGGCGCAACGCGGCCACCGCCGACGCGAAGGCCAGGAGCGAACCCAGCACCAAGATCGCCACCCCGGCGATCTCGAAGCCCTGGACGACCCGCTCCATCGTGTCGTGAAAGTCCACCCGAGCTCACCTAGCCTGGTCGGAGTCAGCGTTGCGCCGCCGGTTAATGTGCCGCTGGCAGGACAACCACTATCACCGGGAGGATGTCCCGAGTTCCGCAGAATCTCGGTGGCGCGCGTTGTGCGTAAGGCTGCGTCAAGGCTCTCATCTTCGCGGTCGCGCCGACGATTTCGGTGCCCGTTTCAGCGTGTCACGTAGGGATCCCAGGCGCAGCTGGCCGCCAAGGGGCCGCACTCGAGTCGGTGGAGCAGGCCGGGGCTGTGGAGTGCCAGAACGCTGTCACCGGGCTTGAGCTGGGCGTTTACGCGGCTAGGTGATACTCGTTGATCAGGCCACCGAGGATCGGTGGGCGGCTGATCCGTGCGACGGGCAGGTATGCGATGGGCGGTCGGGGCGCGGCGGTCGTAGCTCGCGGCTGCGGTGCGGGCGCTGGTCGTTGCAATTCCGCCGAAGATCAGGGTCGGTCCGTGAGCTCGGCGCTCGATGGACAGTCGCCCCTTGTCCGGCCGGCCGACGCCACTCGGCCTCCACGAATCCATGACGTTCAGACTGGGACCGCTGGTTTCGAGTACGACGCCTTAGGTATCACGGGAGTGGAGCTGAGGGGATTTGAACCCCTGACCCCCTCGATGCGAACGAGGTGCGCTACCGGACTGCGCTACAGCCCCAAGACGCCGTCGAGGCTACCATCCCGCACCGCTGCAAACGGAGTCGATCAAG
>DASYTV010000168.1:0-2809 GCA_036001885.1 Actinomycetes bacterium | reverse complement strand
ACCGTGCTGGCGTGGATGAAGCCCTCGTCGGCCAGACTCCGGTCGCGCGTCGACCTCGTGTACTCACCGACACGCCGCGCCTCGTCCCAATCGTCAGCAGCAGCGATGTGGTAGATCAGCGCCATCCCGTCGAACCTAGTGCCGCGTCAGGCAACGTTTGCGCGCTTCACAAGTTCACGAAGTGTCTTGTTGTGGGCGTTGCGGTTGCGCCAGGCGATGTAGCTGCGGATCATGCGGTTCTGTTCGTCGTGGGATCGGTGGTCGGTGCCGTCGAGGGCGAAGTAGCGCAGTGCCTGGAACTGGGCTTCGATCCGGTTCAACCAGGAGGCGTTGGTGGGCACGTAGGCCAACTCGACGTTGTTGGCAGCGGCCCAGTCACCAACCCGGGTGTCCTTCTTGGTGGACAGGTGCGGGCTGTAGTTGTCCATCACGATCGCGATGCGGACCTCGGGCGGGTGCAGCGAACGTAGGTAGCGGCAGAACTCCAGGAACTTGGTGCGGTTCTTGGTCGTCTTGACGTGCCCGTAGATCTTGTCGCGGCCCAGGTCATAGGCGGCGAAGAGGTGCCGAACCCCCTGGGTGCGGTTATAGGTCGCCCGGCGTCGCCGCCGACGCGGCCCACCGGGCTGGCCTTTGGTGGCCTTGGTCGCCGCTGGCGCCCACTGCTTGCCTGGTCGGGGCAGCAGGTTGAGTGGCCCGAACTCGTCGAGACAGAACACCACGGTCGGGTCGCCCTCGCCGGGGGCGGTCTCGGCGTCCGCGATGTCATAGAGCTCCAGCACCCGGTTCTTCTTGGCCTCGAAGTGCGGGTCGGTCGATTGCTTCCAGGTCTTGATCACCTGAAACGACACGCCCTCCTCACGGAGCAGAGCCCGCAGGCCCTCATGGCTGATGTCGTCGACCACCCCCTCAGCCACCAGGAACTCGGCCAGCTTCGACAAGCTCCACGTGGAGAACGGCAAGTCATGATCGATCGGACGTGACAGAGCAATCTTCTTGACCGCCTGGCGTTGGGGCAGCGTGAAGGTCGGTGGCCGGCCTCCGGAGTACTTCGGGTACAGCGAGTCGAACCCGTCGTCGTTGAAGTTGTGCAGCACCGCCCGCACCCGATCCGGCGACGTGAACGCCACCTCGGCGATCTGCGCCACATCCATGCCCTGGGCGGACAGCAACACCATCTGCGCCCGTCGCCAGGTCACCACCGACCCCGACGAGCGGCGCACGATCTTCAGCAACCGTTTGCCCTCGTCGTTGGTGATCTCCCGCACCCTGATCCCCTCGCGCACCCAGCCCCTCCCCAACTCGAACGTCAAGGACAGTCTGCGCGACCCCAAGCGCGAGGTGGTGGACGCGACACGCAAACGTTGCCTGCTACGGCACTAGGTAGCCGCGATGGCGGTCCAGATGTCTTCGCCGTAGCGGCGGACGAAGCCGTGGTCGTCGACCTCGAGGACGGCGTCGAAATCGCCCGCGCTGTAGCGCCAGGCGGTCTGACCGAGTCGGCGATACGTCTGCGCAACCGCCTCCAGCGTGAGCTCCGGGAATCGCATCCACGCCACGTCGAGCGTCCGCTCCTCGCCGACCTCCAGTCCGAGCCGGCGTATCTGCAGGGTGTTGGTGGCCGGCGTCCAGCCGAGATCGACGTCGAGGCACCCGGACAGCTCAGGCGCGGGCTCGCCGTCACGCTCCCAGCAGCCTTGGCCGTCGGCTTCGATGTGGATGTCGGTGCTCCCGCCCGGCTGTTCGACGCGGACGTCCACGCGGCGGGTCAGCCAAGCAGCATCGACCTCGACCGTGTAGCCGATGTGTGCCGGCCGGCCTGCGATGGGCAGGACAACGACGCCGCGGAGGCGATGCCCGCCGTCCGTCGGCTCGTGGGTGAAGTACTCGCTGCTCCGAAGTTCGGCGCTGTGCCAGAGGATGCCGGTCATCGGACGCTCCTGCGACAGGCGAGCATCTCCTGTTCCATCCGCCAGGACCCGCCACCGTCGTCGGAGATGAACCCCTTCCAGTGGAACGCATCGGCCGAGATGTCGGTGAAGACCCAGCGCAGCGGGCTGCCATCGACGTCCTCGCCCTCGAGGACGATCTCGTCGCCTGAGCGCCGTCCGGTCAACGTGATGAAGGTGCCGCTCACGGCGCCGACAAACACGATGCGCCAGGTCTGCGTCGTGGGATCGAGGTAGCGCAGCGTGCTGCCGATCCCTCGCTTGCCCGGTTCGAGTGATCCGTCAACCGCCGGGAACACCAACACGTCCTGAACGGCGCGGCCGTCCAACACCCAGGAGAACGACCATTCGGCCGGGCCGTCCCACATCAGCTCGCCGGCCTCGTCGAAGAACTGCACGCGCATGTCCCATGAGCCCACGAAACGGCCGAAGGTCATCAGCGCGTCGCGCTGTGCTGGGTGCGGTCCGCCCGCGAGGAGGGTGCGCTGGAACATGTCGTTGCCGGTATCTCCCAGTCGCCCGACCTCCTGTTGTCACCATCTATCAACTATGAAGGTTACTTCGGCGACCGCAGCGCGCGCCACCGGTAAACTGGTTTGATGGTGTCGACCTCTACGGACCCGCAAGCGGCGCCAGGCCTGTTGGAACAGGTGCGCGGGCTTCTGAACACCTGGGTGATACCGAACGACTCCCGTGTCCCGGTCGATCAGTTCGACGCGTACCGGCGCCGGCGCAAGCTTCGGCCCCGCGATGCTGCGACCCTGCGTGACCTCCGGGACGATCTGCGGGCCGTCGTGGAGGGCCAGGTCAGCGCCGATGCAACGCTGACCGAGTGGATCGAGCGGCTCGGCGTGCGCGTC
>DASYTV010000167.1:0-3875 GCA_036001885.1 Actinomycetes bacterium | reverse complement strand
ATTTGAGCAGCGCCTTAGGAGGTCACAGTGGACGGCCGACAGATTCGGCGCGTGCGGGGACTGGCAATCGCAATGGCGGCGGCCATCTCGGTGGCTGGTATGGCTGCCTGCAGCTCGTCCGACGACAGCGGCGGCTCCAATGAAGGGACAGGCGGCAAACAAACCATCACGGTCGCCGTCGTGAACAACCCCCAGATGGTCGACATCCAGAAACTGACGCCCGACGGGTTCGAAGCCTCCCACCCGAACATCAAGGTCAAGTACGTGACGCTGGACGAGAACACGTTGCGTGATCAGGTCACGAAGGATGTTGCCGCGAAAGGCGGCCAGTTCGACGTCGTGATGATCGGTCCGTACGAGACGCCGCTATGGGCGAAGAACAACTGGATCGTCGACCTCACGTCGTACGCGAACAACGACAAGGCCTACAAAGTAGACGACCTCATCAAGCCCATCAGGGACAGTCTGAGCAGCGACGGCAAGCTCTACGCCGTCCCGTTCTACGGCGAGTCCTCCTTCCTCATGTACCGCAAGGACATGTTGGCAAAGGCCGGCCTGACGATGCCTGCCAAGCCGACATGGAACCAGGTCGCGGACATCGCGAAGAAACTCAACGGCTCCACCAAGGGGATGGCCGGGATTTGTCTTCGGGGCAAGACGGGGTGGGGCGAAAACCTCGCACCACTGAACACCGTGGTCAACACCTTCGGCGGACAGTGGTACGACATGCAGTGGAAGGCTCACCTGACCGACCCCGCGTTCAAGGAAGCGACCAACTTCTACGTCAACCTCATTAAGACCGCAGGGGAGCCCGGCGCAGCGAACTTCAGCTTCAACGAGTGCGCCAACGCCATGCAGCAACAGAAGGCGGCCATGTGGTACGACGCGACGGTGGGCGCCTCCGTGATCGACGATCCCAAGTCCAGCCCGATCGCTGGCAAGCTCGGTTACGCACCGGCACCGGTCGTCAAGACCGCCAACTCCGGATGGCTGTGGACCTGGGCTCTGGCCATCGAGGCTGCGTCGAAGCACAAGGATGCCGCCTGGACCTACATGAGCTGGGCAACGTCGAAGCAGTACATCGACTACGCGGGCCAGAAGCTGGGGTGGGCCAGTGTGCCACCGGGTAGCCGCTACTCGACCTATTCCAACCCCAACTATCAAAAAGCGGCGGCGTCCTTCGCCAAAGCCACACTCGACGAGATCAACGGTGTGAACGTCGCCCAGCCGGGCGTGAACCCGCAACCGTATGTGGGAGTCCAATACATCGGGATCCCTGAGTTCCAGGACCTCGGTACCAGAGTCTCACAGGAGATCACTGCGGCGATCGCTGGCAAGCAGAGTGTGGATTCAGCGCTGAACAAGTCTCAGGGCTATGCCGAAACGGTCGGGCAGAGCTACGGGTGAGTCCCCGCCGACATGCTGACCGGCACTGACCGCCACCCCGCGGTGTGGCGTCCGTCCAGAAGCAGGATGCCACACCGCCCGGTGGTCGCCCACCGCAGATCCGTCCGCCGCACCCGCCAATAGCCAGGGGAGCGCCGTGACAGCCATTGCCAGCAGCACCGCGGTCTCGGCACGGGCTCGCGCCCGCCGGCGCAACCGCCTTCATCGAATACCGCTGCTCCCTGCGCTCCTTTTCGTCGTCGTGGTCACGCAGGTCCCGTTCTTGCTGACCGTCTATTACAGCCTCCAGTCGTACAACCTGTACCACCCGGACACGCGACACTTTGCCGGCCTACAGAACTACAGGGCCATCTTCGAGGACTCGATCTTCCGCACCGCCCTCGTGAACACCGTAATTCTGACCGCTGCGCCGGTCCTGCTGTCGCTGACGATCGGGCTGTTCATCGCGCTGCTGCTTGACCGAAAGGTCTTTGGCCGGGGGTTGCTGCGCACACTGATTATCAGTCCCTTCCTCATCATGCCGGCGGCGGCTGCGCTCGTCTGGAAATTCACCATGCTCGACACCCAGTTCGGGCTGATCAACTTCATCCTGCAGCCGTTCGGTGTGGACCACACGGACTGGATCAACAGCTATCCCAAGACGACGATCACCGCGGTCCTGACATGGCAGTGGACGCCGTTCATGGTGCTCATCCTGCTGGCTGGACTGCAGAGCCAGCCGGCTGAGGTGCTGGAGGCGGCGAAGGTGGACGGAGCAAACGGGTGGCAGATCTTCCGGTCGATGACCTTGCCCCATCTTCGCCCTTACATGGAACTCGGCATCGTCCTCGGCGCCATCTATCTCGTCCAGGCATTCGACGCGATCTTCATGATCACATCCGGGGGGCCCGGGCAACAAACGACGAACATCCCCTATTACCTCTATGAGACGGCCTTCCGCGCCTTCGACATCGGCCGCGCGTCCGCGATGGGCGTGGTGGTCGTGATCGCCACCATCATCATCGCGACCCTTGCCCTGCGCACGATCTCCGGACTGTTCAGCGACGAGGGAATGAAAGGGCGGCTATGAGCGCGTCAACGTTGACCCGCCCAACCCGCGCGCGAAAAACCGGGCCCAGACCCACTCGCCGGCGGACGAGACTCCCGAGTCTGACCGGCTCCCTGCTCGGCTTGCTCGCGTGGCTCGTCGTGCTGCTGTTCTTTTTCCCCGTGCTATGGATGGTGCTCACCGGGTTCAAGGAGGAGTCCGACGCGGCTACCGACCCGCCGAAGTTCCTGTTCAGTCCAACGCTGGCGCAGTACCGTTCTGCGGCGAGCGATGCCCAGGCCTATCTGACTCACTCGGTAACCATCACGGTGACGTCCACGCTGCTCGTTCTCGCCCTGGCGTTGCCGGCCGCGTACGGGTTGTCCATCGCGCCGGTTCGCAAGTGGCGCGACGCTCTCTTCTTCTTCATATCGACGAAGATGCTGCCGATCGCCGGAGCCATCATCCCGATTTACGTCATCGCGAGGAACCTTCACCTGCTCGACAAGCAAATCGTCCTGGTGATCCTCTACACCGCGATGAACTTGCCGATCGCGGTGTGGATGCTCAGATCGTTCCTGCTCGAGGTACCTGTGGAGATTCTCGAGGCAGCCCGCGTCGACGGCGCGTCATTTCTCCGGCAGCTTCGCTCCGTGATCGTTCCAGTGATCACTCCCGGGTTGGCAGCCACCGCTCTGATCTGCTTCATCTTCGCCTGGAACGAGTTCTTTCTCGCAGTCAACCTGACCACCACGAACGCCGCGACAGTCCCGGTGTATCTCGTGAGCTTCCAGACCGGTGAGGGCCAGTTCTGGGCACGTCTGTGCGCCGGCGCGTCCTTGGCCTGTCTGCCGGTGCTGCTCGCCGGCTGGGCCGCACAAGACAAGCTCGTTCGCGGGCTGTCCATGGGAGCGGTCAAGTGAGGCCGGATACACGATTTGCGACCGGAACAACGGCGGAGCTGACGGGGGGATCAGGATGAAGGCCGCCGTGATCAGCTCGCCTGGAGTTGTGGATATCTCGACCGTTGACGACCCTGTGCCCAAGCCTCGCGAGGTTGTGGTGGCAGTGTCTGCGTGCGGCCTATGTGGAACCGACCTGCACATTCTCGACGGGGAGTTCGCCCCGTCGCTGCCTGTGATTCCCGGACACGAGTTCGCCGGTGTCGTCGCTGCTGTCGGCGCGGACGTCCACGAGTTGGCCGTCGGCACGCGGGTCGCAGTGGACCCGTCCCTCTATTGCCACGAATGCCATTACTGCCGGATCGGGCGCAACAATCTATGCCAGCGATGGGGGGCGATCGGCGTCACCACCGCCGGCGGTGCCGCGGAGTTCGTGGCGGTTCCAGTCGCCAACTGCGTGCCGCTACCCGAGCACGTCCGGTTGGAGGATGCCGCCCTCGTCGAGCCGCTCGCCTGCGCCGTCCGCGGCTACGACGTCC
>DASYTV010000166.1:0-9093 GCA_036001885.1 Actinomycetes bacterium | reverse complement strand
CGTGTCCGCATGTCGCCGGGATCGACCCACCAGACCCGCAGGCTCGGTTCTTCGGCTGCCAGCACCCGACTGACCTGCTCGAGCGCGGCCTTCGCCGCGCCGTAGCCACCCCACCCCTCGTACCCCTCCACCGCGGCGTCTGAGGTGATGTTGAGCACTGACGCGTGCCCGGTGCGCAGCAGCGGGAGGGCATCTTGTACGAGCGCGAGCTGAGCGATCACGTTGACCTCGAAAATGTGCCGCAGTCCGTCCAGCGGGAAGTCCGCGAGCCGGGGGAGTGGGCTCGGTCCGAGCGTCCCGGCGTTGTTCACGATCAGGTCCGGGCCGCCGAGCCGGCGTGCCGCATCGATGAGATCGGCTCGGTGGGAGCTGTCGGTGATGTCGCCCGGGATCGCGACCACCTCCGGGCTTGCGTTCAGTGTGGCGGCGACCCGCTTGAGGTCGTCGGCGCCGCGCGCGTCGATCACGAGTCGCCAGCCGGCGTCGGCCAGGCCGTGGGCGAGTGCTTCGCCCAGGCCTCGCGAGGCTCCGGTGATGAGTGCAACTGACATTCGTGCCTCCGTTGGCTGCGCTTTCAGTGGCGGGTTGGCAGGCTCGCCGCCCGGCGCCGTCGGTCAGTCGGCCCCCTTACCGTGCGGCGGGAGGAGACCCAGCCGCGACCGACGGCGCCGGCCTACCGTCGACCCTAGGGAGCCCGAGCGGTCGGCAGCCTCGGGCGGCGGTCCTGATCGCGCCCATCCAATGGACCTACGACCGGGGCTGACGCGGTCGCAGCCTCGACCCCTCTCTCGCATGAGGGGGTACCGCCGTGGTTCGGGGCAAGGATCCCCTCATGCCCTCCATCGGAGGACCAGACCACGCCTCGCGGGTCCCGGCATCGGAGGGCGGACCTAGGTCTGCGGCCGGAAGCGGCTGGTCGGGCAGATGGGTACGGTCGAGGTGTGACCGACCGGACCGGCGCGGGCGCTCGCGCCCAACCCCGAGCGGCAGCCCGGCAGCCCAACGCCGAGGCTGGATCTCACACCGCGGCGACGCCAGCCGGGCAGCAGGCCGCTGATGAACTCGACTCCTTGTGCGCGGGGCACGCGCGCGCAGAACTCCAAGCCGTCTCTTCCGCTGTCCTCGCGGTCACCAAGCACCTGTCCGTGCGCGAGGTGTTGCAGACGATCGTGACGGCCGCCCGCTCGCTGTTGCAGGCCGATTACGCGGCGCTTGGCGTACCCGACTCGATCGGATCATTCGCGGAGTTCGTGGTCGACGGGATCAGCGACGAGCAGTGGGCCGCGATCGGGCCGCTGCCACGCCAACACGGCTTGCTCGGGATCATGCTGCAGGAAGCGAGACCGCAGCGGCTCCCCGACATCACCAAGGATCCGCGCTTCGCCGGGGACTGGCCGCCCGCGCATCCCGCACTCAAGGACTTCCTCGGCATGCCGGTGATGGATGGCGAGGACATCCTCGGCGCGATCTATTTGGCCAACAAGCGTGGCGGCGCGGGCTTCACCGATGCCGACGAGCGGATGCTGTCCGTTCTCGCCGCTCACGCCGCGATCGCGTTGATCAACGCGCGTTTGTACGAGCAGAGCCGCGAGCTGACCATCGTCCAGGAGCGGCAGCGGATCGCGCGCGAGCTGCACGATGCGGTCGCCCAGAAGCTGTTCAGCCTGCGGCTGACCGCAGACGCCGCGGCGACGCTGGTCGAGCTCGATCCGGCCAAGGCGGCAGCCGAGATCGCGACGGTTCGGCGGCTTGCCGCGGAGGCCGCAGACGAGCTGCGGCAGGTCGTGATCGAGCTGATGCCGGCGGATCTGGCCGGGGATGGTCTCCCGGCGGTGCTAGGCAAACAGGTCGACGTGCTCAATCGGGTCGGCGGCACGACGGTGGCCCTCGTTATCGAAGGATGGCGGCGGCTGCCGATCGACCGGGAGGAGGCCGTGCTGCGCGTTGCGCAAGAAGCGCTGCACAACGCCATGCGGCACGCCGGAGCATCGTCGATCACCGTACGGCTCTCGGCAGCCGACGGCCGCGCGGAGCTCGTCGTCCAGGACAACGGCGTCGGCTTCGACGTGTCGGTCGCGACCCGAGGCGCGCACCGGCTCGGTCTGGCGTCGATGCGGGAGCGGGCGCGAACCGCAGGCGGCCGGCTCTCGGTCAGGTCACGTCCCCGCGGCGGCACGACCGTGACACTGGAGGTTCCGCTGCGATGACCGTTTCATGCATCGGCGACCGAGGGTGTCCGGATATCCGCCGCCGCGACCTACCATCCCCGCAACGTAGCGTCGCGAGGTCGGCGGTTTCTGATGGCTGACCGGATCCGGGTGCTGATCGCCGACGACCATCAGGTCGTACGCCAAGGCCTGCGCAGCTTCCTCGACGTACAGGACGGTATCGAGGTCGTCGGCGAGGCTGCGGACGGCGAGGAGTGCATCGCCCTCGCGGAGTCACTCGCGCCGGACGTGATCCTGCTGGATCTCAAGATGCCGGGTGTCGACGGTGTCGAGGCATTGCGGATGCTGCGCGACCGTAGATCCACGGCGAAGGTCCTCGTGGTCACCTCGTTCACCGATCTCGATGCGGTTGTGCCTGCGGTACGGTCGGGCGCGGCCGGCTATGTGTACAAGGACCTCGATCCGGCGGCCCTGGCCTCGGCGATCCGATCGGTGTATGCCGGACACGTCCTGCTGCCTCAGGACGTCGCGGCTGCCCTCGTTGCTGGAGAGGTTCCCGGCAGCGATGCCGCGGCTCGGCTGACCGAACGAGAGCGTGAGGTGCTCGCCGAGATCGCCCGCGGCCGGTCCAACCGCGAGATTGCCCGCGCGCTTGTCCTCTCGGAGAAGACCGTGAAGACCCATGTCAGCGCGATCCTGATGAAGCTCGATCTGCAGGACCGTACTCAAGCCGCCCTTTACGCAGTACGCCACAATCTCGACAGCGGCTGATCGCGGGGTCGCGAGGGTGCCCTTCATGCGAGAAGCGGGAAGCGGGCACCCGCTCACTCATTCAGCCGACCTTCAGCCGGGCGGCCATACCGTCGAGGTCGAACGGTGCGGCGGGTGGAGCAGAGGCCCTCCAACCCGGTGGAGCAGACTCGGGCAGAGGAATGTCTCGTTCCGATTGTCGAGGCCCTGCGGAACAGGGTCCGGTCGGACAGAGTCCGGGCGGCCGAAGCGGCGGGAGAGTGAACATGGCCGAGACGAGCCTGGAGGCGCGGCGGCTGACCAAGACGTTCGGTACCCGTACCGCCGTCGACGGCGTGACCTTTACCGCCGAGCCCAGGGAGATCGTCGGGTTGCTCGGTCCGAACGGAGCGGGCAAGACGACGACGATCCGGCTCCTGACAACAGTGCTCACACCAACCAGCGGCGAGTTCTCGGTGGCCGGCGTGCCTTCCAGCCAGCCGAACGAGATCCGCCGGCGAGTGGGCGTGCTGCCCGAGAGCGCCGGCTATCCGGCTCACCAGACCGGCAGAGAGTATTTGACCTACTTCGCCCGGCTATTCGGGATGAGCCGGTCGGAGTCGAGCCGAGTAGCCACCCGCTTGCTCGAGCAGATGGGTCTGCAGGATCGAGCCTCGTCTCAGCTCTCCACGTACAGCCGGGGCATGAGGCAGAGGCTGGGGATTGCCCGGGCCATGGTGAACGATCCGGATGTGGTGTTCCTCGACGAGCCGACTCTCGGCCTCGACCCTGCCGGGCAACGCCAGGTGCTCCGCAATGTGCGTGACATCGCCGCCGATCGCGGCGCCACCGTCATTCTCAGCACCCACACGCTCACGGAGGTGGAGGAGGTCTGCAACAGGGTCTTGATCCTCGGCGAGGGTCGTGTCCTCGTTTCCGGTACGGTCGCAGAGATCACAAGTGCGGTCGCCGCGCCACGGTTCGCAACCCTGCGGGTGCCTGGCAGTGAGGTCGGCGCGGCTCGGCAGGTCCTCGCGGGCTTGCAGGGTCTGACCGTTGCGGCGTCAGGGGAGCGTCCGGACGTCTTGCGGATCAGTCGATCGGGCCGGGATGGAATGAACCCGGTGCTGCAGGCCTTGCTGGCGGCGGAGATAACGGTCCTCTCCTTCGAGGTCGAAGGCACCCGCCTCCATGACGCCTATCTGGCCTTGACCGGCGCCACGGTGGAGGAGACATCGGAATGACCACGCTCGTAAACGGTGAGATCGAGGAAACCGCGACGCGGCGGCCACACACTCGTGGTCAGGGGGACTGGGCGGTTGTCGCTACGCAAGAGTCGCGCGATCTCTGGCTGAGTGGGCGCGGACCACTGCTACTTTTCGCCTTCAGTGTCCTGCTCAGCATTTTCACCTACCTCGCCGCGACCAATCAGGCGATCAATTTCCTCGAGCAGCGGGAGGCGGTCGACCTGACGCTGCAGATCGCTATTGCGGTCGGTGTCCTTGTGACGCTTCTCGTCAGTGCAGACGCGATCAGCGGGGAGCGGGAGCGAGGCACCCTTGAGAGCCTGCTGCTCACCCCGGTCTCCCGACGTGCGATCGTGCTCGGAAAGCTGGTCGCCGCGCTGAGCTTGTGGTTCGCCGCCTTCGTTGTCAGCGTCCCCTATGTCTGGGTGCTTGGGCGCGGGGTGTCTATCGTCAGGCCCGCTCTCCTCCTTGGCTTGGGAGTCGGGACACTCCTGGCCGTGGGCCTCGCGGCACTCGGGCTGCTCGTCAGCGCCCTTACCAGCTCGAACAAACTGAGTCTCTCGATCAGCTTCTTCCTGCTCCTTGCGTTCTTCGCACCGTCGCAGCTGCCGGGAGGCTTGCCCAAGGGATGGTTCGGCGACGTTCTCGGCAAGATCAATCCAGTGGGGTCAGGACTGCACTACTCGACCGCCGTGCTCGTCAACGGGCACGGCTGGACCCGGGACCTCTCCTACCTGATCTCGCCATTGGTCCTCGCTGTGCTCGCCAGCGCCGCCCTCCTGATCCTCAGTGAGCGGATCGTCCGCCTGACCGCTGGGGGCGAGCGATGAGGACGCGCCTCGGTCTTGCCTTCGCTGCCATCGCGGCTCTGGCAGTCATCGCCGCAGCGCCCGCGGCGGCCCAAACGACCAACGGCATCCAGGTGACCGTCGACCAGCCCCGGATAACGACCGTCATCGGTGACCGAGTCACGATCCGTGCTCACGTGACCAACTCGGGGACGACGGCATCTGATCCCCTCATCGCGCACCTCAACGTCGCCAGCCTGACGGGGACCTACGTCGATCTAGAGGACTGGACAGCCGCGCCCACCCAGCGTCTCGGATCGGTGAACGCGGGTGCGACGACGGCCCTGTCCTGGGACATTCAGGCCGTCAATGCCGGTCGCTTCGACGTCTACGTCGTCGTGCTCCCCAACGGACCGACGTCATCGGGCACGGGTCCCGGCGTGGCCAGCTCACCGGTCGACGTCACCGTGGCGGGGAAACGGACTCTCAATGCAGGTGGCTCTCTCCCCGTCGTCATCGCCGTGCCGCTGCTCCTCGGCGGTGTGGCATTGGGCGCCCGGCTGCGGCTACGGCGCCGCTAGCGGCAGCGCGGTTGAGCTGTTCGCCCTGAGTAGTCCATTGCCTGTCGAGCTATCTTGGGGCCGATGGACGAGAACAGGGCACGGCGGGTGGTGGATGCGCTGCGCGAACGCGGCGTTCCTGCGCATTTGGCGAGGGGCGGGGCAGCTCGACACGGCGTGCGCGTCGCGCTGTCCGACGGGCGCGAGGCGCTTTGGGACACCGATGGGACCGCCGGTCTCGAGGCGCAGGTGATGCGGGACGGGATGCTTGTCGGCTACGTCCCGGTGATCGACGGTTCCGAGGATTTCGACGAGCAGCAGGTCGTGGATGCGATCGCGCGGACGGACTATGACCAGCCGATCGCGCGGCAGCGAACCGTCGCCCCGCCACCGAAGCCCGCCCTACCTCGGGAGGGCGGCCTCTTCCGGCGCTTTCTCGACGGCTTCCGCTACCGCTGACCATCCCGCATGAAGGGCACCTTCACCCCAACTGATGGCGTGAGGGCGCCCCTCTTGCCTGGCGGGCTGGAGTAGGGCGCACCTTCATTCAGGCCGGCGAACACACGCGGGGGTCTAGCCCGTCGGGGCGGGAGGTGCTTCTTGCCGGCCGGGCCCGCGGCCGGCAGCGGTCTAGGCGGTCACTCCTCAGGGTGATCGCCGGTCTTTTCGTCGATCAGCTCACGCAGGATGTCCATGTGCCCGGCATGCCGAGCAGTCTCCTCGATCATGTGGATCAGCACCCAGCGCAGCGAGACCGGGTCGCCGAACCATGCGCTGCCCAAGTGCTCGACGTCGAGCTCATTGATGACCTGATCGCCCGCAGTCCGTGCGCGACGGTAGTAGTCGATGATGTCGGCGGTCGTCTCGTCCGGCGCGGCGCGCATGTCGGCATCAGGGTCGGCTTCATCGAACGGAATTGCCTCGCTCTTGCGCCCGAACGTCTCGCAGAACCAGCCGTACTCCACGCTCGCGAGGTGCTTCACCAGGCCCAACAGGTTGGTTCCCGTCGGGGTCATAGGCCGGCGCAGCTGTTCGTCGTCGAGCCCTTCGAGCTTCCACAACACCACGTCGCGGTGCCGGTCGAGGCTGACGTACAGGCTGTCCTTCTCACTGCCGGTGTACGGCACTCGTCTCATGTGCGGACCGTAGCAGTCGAGTCATACAGCCCCGATGGTCTCGCGCGGCATTGCTGCGCTGGCAGCTCAAGAACCCTCTGGGCCGTCGACGTTCACCGTCGGCGCGCCGCTGCCGGCACGCGCGATGATCGCGATGGCGGGCTCACCCGTCGGGTTGGACTCGCGGTGAATCGTGTGAGCGGGAACATGCACAAACTGCCCGGGGCCTGCGTCAACTACGGCCTGGCCTCCTGGCCCGAACTCCAACCGCAGCGCACCAGAAACCACGTACAGGCTGGTCTCGTGCTCACCATGATGGTGCCAACCCGAGGTGGCTCCGGGGTCGGTGTGCGCCATGCCAGACCACAATCCCGGAGCATCGATCGCACGCAGCCGCCGCACGCCGGGGGTGGGGTCGGCGTCAACCAAGGCGTCCGCCGGGATCACTCGAATCGGTTCGGACATATACCCACATCCCAAGCGAGTCGTTGTCGTTGTCGTGGCGGCTCCGCGTGGGTCCTGGACCCCCTCAAGCGGCTCCGTCGCAGAACGATATCGGCTCACCCTGCTGCATCCCCAGTCCTTAGGTCTGCGCACATGGTCGTCTGCCTGAGCCGGATCGCCGCGAGGACCGAGGCCACGAATGTGGTTGTGTTCGAGCGCACGAATTTGTCGGTGTCGGCTGGCATGGTTGGTTGGTGTGAGACAGGTGATCGCGCGAAGATCGCATGAGATCTCGGAGCGCCCTCCGGTCCAGCTGGAGGTCGGCGACGAGGTGAAGGTCGGTGAGCGGGACACCGAATGGCCCGAGTTCGTGTTCGTCGCCGGCGAGCACGGCGCAGGCTGGGTGCCATCGCGATATCTCTCTGGCTCCTCGGGCCGAGCCGTCGTGAAGATCCCCTATGACACGACCGAGCTGCCCACGGAGGTCGGCGACGTGCTCCTCGTCGTCGCCGAAGACCTTCCGAGTGGCTGGCTGTGGTGCCGGTCTGCGAGCGGTCGCGAGGGCTGGATCCCGGTCAAGACGGTCGAGGACGTGCGGTGAACGGATCGTAGGTCGCTCCACCAGTGAGGGACGTCAACCATTTAGCGGTAGCTGAATTCGTCGTGGTCGTTCGGAACCAGACGAGGATGAGACGCGTCCCTTAGGAGACATGGCTATCAGAGGAGTCCGAATGCAGAGCGCTAGACAGTGGATGATCCGTTCTTTAGCTGCCGCGCTTCTCGCAACGGCGTTTGTCGGCCTCTTGTCGGCCAGCAGTACGGCGGCTGTCTGTGCCGGGGGAACGGCGCCGAGCGACTTTAACGGAGACGGATATTCCGATCTGGTTGTCGGTTCGTACGGCGAAGATCTCGGGACTGGAGTCGGCGCGGGCACGGTCACGGTGATCTACGGCTCGCCGACCGGTCTCAATACCTCGAGTTCACAGGTGTGGAGCCAAGACACGCCTGGTGTCCCCGGTGAATCCAACCCTATTCAGTTCTTCGGCTATGCCCACGCCGCGGGTGACTTCGACGGCGACGGCTGCGACGACCTGGCAATAGGTGTGCCCGGGGAGTGGCCCTCCGACGGTCTAGGTGGGATCGTGCATGTACTCCGAGGCTCACCAGCTGGGCTCACTGCAGAAGGGACCTACCTTGTCCCGCGCCGGCCGCTGGACCGTGATCGCGGGGACGACGAGTACGGCCGCGCTCTCGCATCGGGCGATCTCAACGGAGACGGCATCGACGACCTCCTGATCGACGCAGCGATGCCAAGCGTGAATGGCGGCAACGGCGCCGTGTTTCGCGCACTCGGCGGACCGAGTGGTCTCGCCACGGCGACCTTCTTCTTTTATGGGAAGGCTGTCGCGATCGGCGATGTCAACGGGGACGGCATCGACGACGCGGTCATGGGAGCGCCAAACGTTGGCGATCTTGATCAGGGTGAAGTTGTCCTGCGCATCAGCGGCGTTTCGGGTTTCGTGCACATTACCCAGGACACCGTCGGTGCCGTCGGGGTTGCCGAGCCTCTCGACAGGTTCGGGGCGGCCGTCGCCGTCGGTGATCTCGATGCGGATGGCTTCGCTGACGTTGCGGTGGGCATCCCGGGTGAGGAGTTCTCCTCCGGCAAGACAGCCGCAGGGAACGTCCACCTCTTTTATGGCAGCCCAGATCCGCGAAACCAGCTCACGGCACGGGACCGGCTGTTCAGCCAGGACAGCACAAGCGTGCCCGGGTTCGCTGCTTCTGGAGATGGCTGGGGCGCGGCCCTGGAGGTCGCGGACCTCAACGGCGATGGCGACGGCGAGCTGATAGTCGGTGGCGTCAGCGACGAGGGGGTCAACATCCTCGCGGGCACCGCAGCAGGTCTGACCGGAACGGGCTCTGTGTACGTGACACAGAACTCACCCGGCGTGCCAGGAGGCAGCGAGGTCGACGACCGGTTCGGCGGCACCCTGCAGGCCGGCCGGTTTGACTCTGGCGAGCCGTGGGACCTCGTCGTC
>DASYTV010000165.1:0-7073 GCA_036001885.1 Actinomycetes bacterium | reverse complement strand
CCCATGTTCGCCATCGACTGCCCGGTACACGGATCGAAGGTTCTGGTCGGAACACGGCGGATCCGCTCCCTGGTCAACACCGGGCGCGGAATCCTGCTCGACGTCGAGTGCTACTGCGGCACCCGCGTGATCACCGGCACCGGCCGCCACCACGTCCGCCCGTCCCAGCCAGCGCTAGCCGCCTGACCGTACCGCCACCCACGAGCGAAGCGGGGCCGACCACCGGCCGACCGACCCCCGCTCTCCCGTGGCAGCCCAAGACCACCAAGGGAGGGACCCGCGATGCGACAGATCCACATCCGCAAGCCGACCAAACCGACCACCGTCTATCAGCTCGATCTTCGCACCCCCACCGGCCGACACCTCCCCTACTGACCCGCCGTGCTGCCCGACCGTCCCGGGCGAGTGTCGGTCCACGGCTCTCCCGTAGGGCGTCGCGGTGAGCGGCACCCACGGCCGGCTCTCCGTCCCCAAGATCCGCGCATGGCTTTCGGGATGGACCGGACTGGAGTCCGCGACCGAGCACATGCTCACCTGCTCCGCGCGCCGGACCTTGGACACGTAACCGCAGACAGGGTGGCCCTCGACCCAACTACAGGCGTGTGCCCAAGCTTCAAAGGCGGTAAGCACCGGTTCTGAGGCCGGCAGCGCCTGGCCCTCGTCTCCAAACCTCGGCGGTCCTGGACGAAATGCTAAGCGACAAATTTGCAATTCTTGGCGGCGTGATCGTGGTAGCCAGCGCTGCCATGTATGCCTATGACACCCTCAAAGGGCGCAATAACCCCAACCGCGTCACGTGGGCGATGTGGACTTTGGCCCCCATGATCGGTTTCGCTGCCCAACTCAGCCAGGGCGTAGGCTTGGAGAGCATTTTCACCTTCGCAATCGGCTTCGGGCCGCTACTTGTGTTAATAGCGTCATTCGTCAATCGCAAGGCTTACTGGAAACTCACTACATTTGATCTATTGTGCGGCTCAATCTCGCTCGTAGCCCTCGTGCTGTGGGTAGCGACCGGCGAAGGGCTAGTCGCCCTGGTTCTCAGCATCGTCGCCGACTTCTTCGCCGCCATCCCTACCGTTAAAAAGTCCTATTTCAACCCCGAATCCGAGAGTGGCTACCCATTTTTGTTGGGAGCCTTTGCCACCGTGCTCACCTTGCTGACTATCAGCGTGTGGACGGTATCAAGTTCAGCCTTCGGCATCTACGTGCTGCTAATGGACTCCCTCATAGCCGTCCTTGTGCTGTTTCCGAAACTCCGGGCCGGTTACAAAATAGACTTTCCGCGAAAGGAAGGTCGCTTTTAGTGACCCCACGGTGATTCGAACCCCGGTTGGCTGCTGGGCTGGGCGAGGCTGCCGT
Organism: Actinomycetes bacterium; assembly: GCA_036001885.1. Taxonomy (GTDB): domain Bacteria; phylum Actinomycetota; class Actinomycetes; order JAKEEW01; family JAKEEW01; genus DASYTV01. Next base: position 5,714 of record DASYTV010000165.1, on the reverse strand, counting down.
TCAGATGAAACCGAGCCTGCGCGATCGCCGCTGTGGACGTGCTGTTTGGGGCTGATCCGCATCTGGCGTCTTCGACGCGCTTCAGGGTTGAATAGCGACACCGACGTGGGGTAGCAGGGGCAAGGTGGGCAGCGGGAGATGGCCAGGACTGAGGATGTGGCGCGGGCGCCGGGATCTCGACAAGCGCCTTGGCGCCCGCCTTGCCGTCGCCGCAGTGGCCGCGTTCTTGATCGCCGTTCCGTTCACGCTCCTCCTTGTCCTGGTGCAGTCGTCGTGGCCTCCCCTGCGCCGCCTCGATGAGGGTACGGCCGACAGATTGCACAGCTATGCATTGGGCCACCCAGCCGCCGTCCGGTTGTTTCGTGACTGGTCGACCATCTTCGGTCCCAGTACATGGCGGTTGCTGGTGGCGCTATTGGCGATCTGGCTGCTGTATCGCCGCGCAGTGCGGCTGGCCATCTGGGCCATCATCACGATCACCGTCGGCGGGCTCCTGGGTGTCACCCTGAAGTTCGTCGTTAACCGGGCCAGGCCGATCTTGGTCGATCCGGTGGCCTCTGCCTCGGGCAGTTCGTTTCCCTCGCTACATTCCATGAACGCCGCGCTGGGAGTAGGCGTTCTTGTCCTAGCTGCGTTGCCCGTGCTAGGCGCGCGTTGGCGGGCTGGTGTGTGGGCGCTGGGCGTGCTCATCGTGCTGATTACGGGGTACACGCGCATCGCTCTGGGGGTGCACTGGGTCAGCGATGTGCTGGCCGGATGGACGCTGGGCGCTGGAGTCGTGGCCGGCACGGCAGCCGCCTTCGAGTCGTGGCGGCGTGAGGCTGGCCGAGTCCCGGTGGCTCCGGCGCGGGAGGGGGTCGAGCCCGAAGCGGCCACGGACATCACCCCTGGACCCGCACCGGCCGTACGCAGGGGCCGTCATTAGACGTTAGAGGGCGGAACGCTACGTCCCGACCCGGCGGTCGGGCGAACATGGTGGTTCAACGCGAACTCCCTGGGTAGCCAGACCGCCATGACCAGCGCCGGCAGGACAGAGACCGCCGGACACCGATCCGCGGACACCACGCGTGTCGACCGCCGTCTACCCTGGCGAATCGTCCGCGAGATCCTTGGGCCGCTCGTCCTGCTGACTCTGCTCATGATTGCTATCGGCTTGCTGCTGACCAAGACTCTCGTCCACGTATGGCCGATCAGGGATGAGGACGCGATCAACCGGTCGCTGGCGCGCGACCGCACTCACACGTGGGACTTCGTGACCTCGGTCCTGTCACAGATCGCAAACACGCCGGCCATCGTGGCAGCTTCGGTGGCTTGCGCGCTCATCCTGCGGCTGGTCTTCCATCGGTGGCGCGAATCGCTCTTCCTGATCGGGGCGGTCGCCGCGCAGTCCGCGGTCTTCGTGACGACCGCATTCTTCGTCGATCGGCATCGCCCGAAAGTCCACCAGCTGGACGATGCGCCTCCGACGTCGAGCTTTCCCTCCGGGCATACCAGTGCGGCCCTGGCCCTCTTTGGCAGCCTTGCGGTGATCTTGTCGGTGCATTACGTATGGAGCCACTGGTGGGTGGCCTGGTGGGCGGTCGCCATCGTGATCCCGCTCGCCGTCGGGAGTGCCCGTCTCTATCGGGGCATGCACCACCCCAGCGACGTGCTCGCCTCGTTGCTGAGCAGTGGTGTGTGCCTGTTGGTTATGGCCAGGGCGGTCCTGCTCGGCGGTCGACAAGGTAGGGCACCGTGAGCGACTCGTCGAGACGGCCGGTCGCTGCATTCATCGTCAACCCGGTCGGCGTGGCAGACCTGGACGAGTTCCGCGAGAAGGCAGCCGCCGCGCTAGCGCAACGAGGCTGGGCGGAGCCCATCTGGTGGGAGACCACGCCGGAGGATCCCGGGGCTGGGGTGGCCGCGAGGGCCGTGCACGCTCGTCCCGACCTCGTCATCGTGGTTGGGGGCGATGGAACCGTAAGGTGCTGCGCGGGTGCCCTCGCTGGCACCGGCATCCCAGTAGGGGTGCTTGGCTCCGGTACCGGCAATCTCCTTGCCCGCAATCTCGGATTGCCGGCCGACCTTTCCGGTGGGCTAGATTGCGCCCTCGACGGCGTCGACCGCCGTATCGATCTGGGCATGGTCGGCGACGAACGGTTCGCCGTCATGGCCGGAGTCGGCCTCGACGCCGGGATGGTCGAGCGCACACCAGGCTGGCTGAAGGCCAGGATCGGCTGGCCCGCGTACATCGTCGGTATCACGCGGAAGCTCCTTGACCGCCCGATGCGCACCCGAATAACGATCGACGACGACGCGCCCCTGCGTCGCCGGGCTCGGATGGTGGTCGTCGGTAACGTCGGGAGGCTTCACGCAGGGATCGAGTTGCTTCCCGAGGCACGACCAGATGACGGCCTACTCGACGTCGTCGTGCTCACACCGCGCGGCCTCCTCGGCTGGGCTCGCGCCCTAGGTCGGCTCTTCACCGGTAGCCGATCTAGCGCGCGGCCGGTCGAGCTTTATCAAGGCCGCGCCATCTCCATCCATACCCGGCAGAGGGAGATGCGCGAACTTGACGGAGACCCCCACGGCCTTGGACACGACCTGGATATCGGGATCGATCCCGAAGCGCTCGTCGTGCGAGTACCCGGATCGGATGGAGGCGAGATCACCTAATGGGAACCGCGACCAGGGTCCCCCAGACCGGCACCATGACGGGCGACGAGCTATCCGCGGACGACGCCTGGCGCACTCTGAAGCGGACTGGAGAATGGGCACTCGTGCGCGACTCGTTCCGCCGCTTCCGCTATGCCGACGGGTTCAGCCACTCTCGCGCGCTCGCCCTGCAGGTGCTACTGGCCGCCATCCCCGGAGCGATCGCCGCAGTCGGCCTCAGCGCGACACTGCACCAGTCCAAGGCCAGCGAGGTAGTACGACGCACGCTGAGCGAGCTCACGCCAGGATCAACAAAGGACGTCGTCAGCCGAACCCTCAGTGATAGCAAACACGCGGGCTCTGGCGGAAGCCTGGCACTCTGGCTGGGCCTATTGTTCGCGGGGGTCGCCGTGACCGCCGCAATGGGCCAGATCGAGCGCGGCGCCAACCGGATCTACGGGGTCGAGCGGGATCGGCCGACGATGAAGAAGTACGCGCGGGCGCTACTCATGGCCGGGACGGCCGGCCTGCTCATGACCCTCGGGGCCCTCGTTCTTATCGCCGGTCCGGCTATTGGCTCGGCGATGGCCGACGTCTATGACTGGAGCGAGAGTACGCAGAACCTGTGGGGCTGGGCACGCTGGCCGCTGGGCGTGCTGCTCGTGCTGGGGTCGGTGACGGTCATCTTTCGCCACTCCCCGCGCCGCCCCCAACCGGGGCTGACCTGGCTCGCCTTCGGGGGCGCGCTGACGCTCGTGCTCTGGCTGCTCTTCACCTGGCTTCTGGGACTGTACGTGCAGAACAGCTCGACGTTCGGAACGACGTACGGACCCCTGACCGGCGTGATGGCGTTGATTCTGTGGGCCTACCTCACCTCCCTCGCGATCTTCTTCGGCCTCGCCTTCGCCTCGCAGCTGGAGTCGTGCCGCACCAATAATCCCGGCCCCGTTCTGCCTGATCCGGGGCCGTGACCGGGCGTGCCCGGTCAGAACCTGCCCGTCCGCCGAAGGTTCCAGGGGCGCCCATCTGGGTCGTATACCAGGCGGTACAGGACGCCTGCCCAGAGCCGTGTCCACCTCGACAGCTTGCCGAGCCGGTAAGGCCGCAGGCGTCCGGGTGGTCGCGCGCCGGTCCGGCCGGAGGCGCACCACGCGTCCAGCTCCGACGTCGACCGCGCGAAGGCCGCGAATGCAGACTCGGGATCGATGAGATCGCCATCGTCCCCCTCGGCGCGGTCAAGGTGTTCGCGACTCAGCATCAGCCGAAGCTCGCGGGCGTAGCGCCGCGCAGGCTCGGCGGCCGGAGACGGCCTGGGGTACGTGTCATGCTCCCGCTCGTCGACGGCGTCGTCGATCACAGCGCAGCCGAGTTCGGAGTCGTGGGTCCACGAGCGGCGATTGAAGTTGTCCGACCCAACCGCGGCCCACACGTCGTCGATGACGCAGACCTTCGCATGGACGTAGACCGGTGTCCCGGAGTGGTTCTCGATGCCGTAAACCGCGACCCGATCTCCGCCGGCCCTAGAGAGAAGCCGCAAAGCGTTGCTTCGCCCGAGGAGATTGGGCGGCCTGGAGATCTTTCCGTCCTGATCGGGGTGATGCGGAATTACTGCGATCACTCGCAGCGTGGGCCGCTTCCGAAGTGCTTGAGCGAACGTACGCGCGACGTCCACGCTCCACAGGTATTGATCCTCGATATAGATGAGCTGTTGCGCACGCTCCAGCACCTTGGCGTAGCCGCGAGCAACGCTGCGCTCGCCGCGCGGCGCGAAAGGATAACCGCCCAGCCGATGCGGGTAAGTCCGCAGCAGTTGGACGGCCTGGGTGCCGCAAGATGCCGGGTCGGGCAACCGCTCATCTAGCGGCTCTAGCCTCCTGTCCACGTGTTGCAGCTTGTCTCGGAGCCGGCTGATCGGGTTACGTACCAACGGTGCCGGATCATTCCAGCGCTCGCGGAAGACCATCTCGACATCCGCGACCGCGGGCCCTCGGATCTCGACCTGGATGTCGTGCCAGGGTGGACGCGGACCGTAGACGGCGGCCATCTGCTGGCGCTGCGGGTCGCCTTGATGGGTGATGTCATCGCGGCGGCTGTGACACAGATCGATGCCGCCGACGTAGGCAACGTCGAGGTCCGGCCGGCTCGGATGGCGTAGGACCACGAACTTCTGGTGGTGCGAGCCGCCGACGCGCACTCGCATGTCCAGGACCACCTGGCCACCGTCCAACTCGACGTCCTGAGCCAGCGTGCGGTTCTGCTCCGCGCTAAACCGAAAGCGATCAAGGTGCGACCGCCAGATCAGCCCCTTTACCTCGACGCCACGCTTCGCCGCAGCGCATAGCACAGTCGAGACTTCCGAACCGGGACCGTCGAGCAGCTCATCGGGATCACCGCGCCAGTTGGTAAACAGCAGGCGGTCACCCTGACCCATGGCGTCGATCCGGGAATGTAGCTCCGCGAAGTAGGACTTGCCATGGACCAGCGGGCGTACGGCATTACCTAGGGTCCACGCCAGCCCGTCGTCGTGCCGCCGATCGAGCTCGGTCGCCGGATTGCCGCGTTCCTCCGCAGTAAGAAACCAATCGTCGAGTGCCACGTCCCGATTGCTACCCGTCCCCCGAGATTCATGCTCCCGCATTGAAGGGTTCCTACTCCTTTGGCACGCCTGGCATGGTGCCTAACGGGCTGACGCCTATGGCTGCGCCCGAAGTATTTTCAGTTGCGCCAACCACGCACTGTAGTGCGCGGCAGGCGCTGGGCGCGCGCCTCAGGGCGGTGGCCCGGTTCCGTGAGGTACGCCGATCTCCCACTCGTGGCCGAATGGGTCGATGATCCGACCCAGCCGCCACCCGTGCTCATCGCGCACAGGGGACCGTTCTGTCGCGCCGGCGGCCAGCGCCTGCCGGACAACCGAGTCGGGGTCTTCGACCACGAGCAGCGTCCGGCTGGTCGCGCCGTCGATCGCGCGGGGGCTGAGTCGCTTCATCGTCGATGAGGCCGCCGCCACCCAAAACGCTGCCTCACTGACGCCGAGCTGGGCGACGATGTCGTCTCCTTCGCCTACCCGATGAAGGACCGTT
>DASYTV010000164.1:0-2055 GCA_036001885.1 Actinomycetes bacterium | reverse complement strand
CCGACAACTGCAGCGATCGGACGGCCGAGATCGCGCGCGCGATGGGCGCCGTCGTATACGAACGCGTGGACACGCAACGACCGGGCAAGGGCCACGCGCTGGCGTGGGGATTCGGTCGGATCCGCGAGGACCATCAGGACGTCGACGCGATCGCGATGCTCGATGCTGACTGCGAAGCCTCCTCGAACTTCCTTCAGGTGATGTCCCGCCATGTCACCGCCGGCGCGGCCGGCGCGCAGGCCACGATCAAGATCCAAAATCCCGACGAGGCATGGTCAGCCGCGCTCCAAGCGGCCAGCTTCGGCCTCATCAATGAAGTCCACGCGCGTGGCCGACAGCGGCTTAACCTGTTCTGGAGGCCACAGGGAACCGGGACGATGCTGACCGTCGGCCTGCTGGATCGAGTCCCCTGGGATGCCTTCTCCCCGTTCGAGGACGTCGAGTACTCGGCTCGCCTGATTGCCGCCGGCGAGCGATTCGACCATGCCGGCGAGGCCGTGGTGACGACACGGGCGGCGACCGCGCTCCAGGCGACCGCCGAGCAGCAGCGGCGCTGGGAGAGCGGACGATGGGCGCTCCTCACGAAGTGGCTCCCGAAGCACCTGCGTGCGGCCGTGCGGCAACGGGACCCCCGACGGCTGATCGCGGCCCTCGAGCTGGTGGTTCCAGCGCAGTCCCGGCTGCTCGTCACGACTATCACAACCGCGATCGCGGGTCGCGCGCTCTCGCTGCGATCCGTCGAGCGGCTGGCGGCCTTCAGCCTCGCCGGCCAGGCCTCTTACGTCCTCGGCGGGCTCTTCGTCGCCGGCGCTCCACCGAGCGTGTTCAGCGCCCTGCTTCGGGCTCCCGTGCTTGCGATCTGGAAGATTCCCCTGCACATCCGCGGCATGGCGGGCCGGGGATCGAGCCGGTGGATCAGGGGGCCGAGGACAACCACATAGGACGTTTGATCTCCGCTACCGTGTGGTAGAAACCGCCGTTCGCCCAAAGGCACACAGGGGAGCAGCACACTGAGGGCATCAAGAACGAATTGGCGGGCGATTGTCGTCGGCGGGATTCTCGTTCTCGGCATGGTCGCCGCTTCATCGAGCTACACCGCCGCGAGCCCGGGTCTGGTGGCCAAATACGAGGCTGCGAACTTCACCGTCGATGGCCCCGAGGACGCGTTCGTCAGGAAGACCGGCAACAATCCGCGCTTCACGTCCGAGGGATCGCTGCTGATCATGCGCGGGACGTACGGCACCGACCGCCGCCCCTTGACCGCCTCGGTCACCGCGGAAACGCCCGCTCATGCCGACAGGATCGTCATGCCGGTCAAGGGCGAGCCATGTGTGGATCTGCCGCCCAAAGACAGCTTCGGCCGCTGGCCTCACTTCAGAGTCTCGATCGACGGCACCGACGTGATCTCCACCTTCGCGACCTGGAAGCGCTGGCACAAGGTGGGCGCCAGGGTGGACCTGCCGGCCGGCCGGCACACCATCAGCGTGACCTACGACAACGACTTCCGGAGCGAGGGAGTCTGCGACCGGAACCTGCGGGTCGACTACGTCGCCCTCTACGACGTCGGCGCCGGTCCCGACCCGGTCCCGTATCCCCAGACCACATGGGCTCCGGTCGGCACGAGCCCCCTGTCCGACAGCCTGGCCGCGGCGCTGGTGACGCACCAGCCGGAGGATCGTCCGGAGAACACCGAGGCCAACAACTACCGGCCGAGTGACGCCGAGCTGAGCGCCTTCTTCGGGTCCCAGGACCCGAACGGAGTCACTCCGGTCGAGTACAACCGGCTGGCCCGGTACGTCACCGGGCGTCCCGGCCTGAGCAACCCATCAACCGACGATCTGATCCAGTGGGCGGCCCACAAGTGGGGAATTCCCGAAGACCTCGTGCGGGCGCAGATGGTCATCGAATCGTGGTGGCGGCAAAGCACGCTCGGCGACCGGGCCACGGTGCCACCGAGCTGGTACGACCAGTATCCGCCCCAGGCCCGCATCGCCGGTACCAGTGACGTCTACCAGAGCATGGGCATCTCGCAGATCAAGTGGACGCCGGACAATT
>DASYTV010000163.1:0-2233 GCA_036001885.1 Actinomycetes bacterium | reverse complement strand
TGCGTGCCGTCGACGGAGGTCGCGAACTCCCGGCGTACCTCGAATCCCGAGAAGTCCAGCGGGGTCTTAGTCATCAGGGCGGTACGGCGCGCTGACTGCCCGGACGCACGCCACCACGACCGCGGCTCGGTGAACGACTCGGTCGCGTAGGCAACCTCAAGCCCGTCCAATCGGATCAGGCCATCGACCGAGGAATTTGACGGTAGCTCGGCCGGCCCGGCCGGCGTGCCGTCGAGGTCGAACAGCCGCAGCGACGACAGGCCTCCGTCGATGTCCAGCAGCCATAGCCGGGTGTCCGTCACCGCCAGACCACCCTCGGCGTTCGGCGACGTCGCGGCTGCCCCCTCGATCGTGACCTCCGCTTCAGGCACCACCCCGACAGCGTCTGCGACGGTTGCTCCCGCCTGCAGTGGCAGCCGCAGAACCCTCCCGTGCGGAGCGTCCAACCGGGACAGCAGGTACAGCGCCCCGGGACCGAACGCGGCGTAGGCCACCTTGTCGTCGACGTCGGCGACCAGCCACCAGTCAGCACCCCTCTGCGCGCGGACGAACAGCTGCCATTCGCCGCCGTCACCCTTCTGGACCCGGTCCATCACCCACAGTCCGTCGGGGGAGGCGTTGAGGAAGTTCTCCGCGATCCGGTCGTCGGCGAACACGGCAGACAACTCGCGGCGGTCGTCCTTAAGCGAGTCGCCGAGCGCGTGATACCAGACCTCCTGGTAGAAGTCGACGTCGTCTTCCAGGCGCTCGCCGGGCGATGGGTACCGGGTGTACCAAAAGCCAGAGGAATCGCCAGCCCAGGCGAGGGAACCGCCGGCCGTGCCGCCGTTGACCCTGGGCACCGTGACCCCGCTGAGCTCACCCGACGTGACCTCGTAGACGTGCACGGTGCCGTCCTCGGTGCCACGCGAGGACAAGGACACTGCAACCAGGCCGCCGTCCGGGGAGGGCTGGTACCAGTCGATGGTGGTCGAGCCGCTGTCATCGATCTCGTTTGGGTCGACCAGGACGCGCTCGTCCGACAAGTCGTCGAGGCTGCTCAGCGTCACCAGGAACGGCTGCTGCCTGGGGGGCTGGTGCTTGAGCGCGAAATTCGCCGAGCCGGCACGCGCGAGGGCGTCGTACCTGACTGACTCCGCGTTCAGAATCTCCGCCGCCCGCCGACGGACCGCACCGTAGAAGGGCAGGTTCTCGAGATAGCTGCGAGTGCGCCGGTCCTGGGCCATGGTCCACGACCGCGTCTGGTCCGACCCGGCGTCCTCCAGCCAGCGGTAGTCCTCCGTCACCGTGACCCCGTGGTAGTCGTTGCTCACCGAGGCCTTTGGTGTCTCGATCGGCTCGAGCGCCGGTGTCCGCGCCATGCCGCCTCCACGTCCGTCAGAGCCCCAAGCATGGACCTCGCGCTTCTGCCGCCGATCGTGCCGATGTCCATCCCTATCCAGATGTTCAGGTGGATGAAGCCCGGGTCTCAGTCGTCCTCGATGTAGCCGGTGGTGGGGTCAATCTGAGCAAGGAAGGCGCGGATCCTCTCCCGGTGCTCTTCCAGCGACTTATTCGGTGCCGTGCTCGAACTGAATCCGTAGTCTTTGTTCGGCCCGCTCAACCAGGTGTAGTCAGTACCACCATGTTTGGCGGGGCGGAGGGCGAACAATTCACCATCGACTTCGAGGGTGAACGACGTGACGGCGGGTTCGCTCTCGGTCTCGTGGTAAGCACCCGGTACGGCGAGCGGGTCACCGTCGTTGCCCCCCGGGTAGGTTGCGTCCACGTAGCCATGGTTGGCCGTTCGAGACGCTCGTGTCCATCGTGAATGTGCCTGGGTAACGCCCTCATCTTGCCGATGTGAGTGAGTTGGGCACAAGCGGCACCATCGGGGATCGCCGGAACTGGTACCGGTTGCGGGGGATGAGCTCGTCGTCGGTTCGCTAGGGTCGGATGACCTTCCACTGCGACCGAGAGGAGTTCGGCATGGGGTCCATTTCGGAGCGGGAGAGCAGGGAGATCGAGGCGGCAAACGCCTCAGGCACCACTCCGGTCGTCTTCATCCACGGCCTCTGGCTGTTGCCGAGCAGCTGGGCCAACTGGGCGGACCTCTTCAAGCAGGCCGGTTACGCGCCGCTGACGCCGGACTGGCCAGACGATCCCGAAACGGTTGAAGAGGCGCGGGCGAACCCGGACGTCCTCGCCAAGAAGACGCTGAAGCAGGTTGCCGACCACACGGCCGACGTGATCG
>DASYTV010000162.1:0-21021 GCA_036001885.1 Actinomycetes bacterium | reverse complement strand
TCCTCGCTCAGCATCATGATCTCGCGTCACCGCGGACCCGATCGATGGACCCTTGGCCCGACTGAGCCGCTCTCCTGCAAGATCGGTGGACAGTGGCCAAACAAAGCGACCGATTCGTGCTCGGTGGCGGGCCATTGATGTGGGCGGCGGCGGGATGGCTCGGTGGCGGTTGGTTAATGTCCGGGTCGGGGCAGATATGTACGGTCCATGGTCCACCGTTAAGCCGAGGGATCGCCCCACAGAGATGCTCGATACTCGATCACCCGCTGCCGCCACCCGTGCTAAGCGTTAAGAATGGTCCCGGCCGCGACGTGGAAAGCTCCGTTCGAGCTGCAGGCACCGTCGCGTACCGCTTGATCTTGCAAAGGAGCCGACGATGACTGAGTCCGACTTCAAGCCCGGACTCGAGGGCGTGATCGCCTTCGAGACCGAGATCGCCGAGCCGGACAAGGAGGGCGGCTCGCTGCGTTACCGCGGCGTCGACATCGAGGATCTCGTCGGCCGGGTGTCGTTCGGCAACGTCTGGGGACTCCTTGTCGACAACGAGTTCAACCCGGGCTTGCCTCCTGCCGAGCCGTTCCCCATCCCGGTGCATTCGGGCGACGTCCGGGTCGATGTCCAGAGTGCGATCGCGATGCTCGCGCCGGCCTGGGGCCTGCGGCCGCTCTACGACATCGACGACGCGCAGGCACGCGACGATCTGGCGCGTACCGCTGTCATGGTGCTCTCGTACGTCGCGCAGTCGGCGCGCGGGACGGGCGTACCGATGGTTCCGCAGAGCGAGATCGACAAGGCGGAGACCATCGTCGAGCGCTTCATGATCCGCTGGCGGGCCGAGCCAGATCCGCGCCACGTTCGCGCTGTGGACGCCTATTGGACCTCCGCCGCCGAGCACGGCATGAACGCCTCCACGTTCACGGCTCGCGTCGTCGCCTCCACCGGCGCCGATGTCGCGGCGTGCATGTCCGCAGCGGTCGGTGCGATATCCGGCCCGCTGCACGGTGGCGCGCCGTCGCGTGTACTGGGCATGATCGAAGAGGTAGAGCGGACCGGTGATGCGGTCGGATACGTGAAGAATGTGCTGGATTCCGGCGAGCGGCTGATGGGCTTCGGCCACCGGGTCTATCGCGCGGAGGATCCACGAGCGCGGGTTCTGCGGCGTACGGCCAGGGAACTCGGCGCCCCGCGTTACGAGGTGGCGGTCGCGCTGGAGAAGGCGGCGCTCGACGAGCTGCGCGCCAGGCGACCCGACCGGGTGCTCGAGACCAACGTCGAGTTCTGGGCGGCGATCGTGCTCGACTTCGCCGAGGTGCCGGCGCACATGTTCACGGCGATGTTCACGTGTGCCAGGACGGCGGGCTGGAGTGCCCACATCCTCGAACAGAAGGGCACGGGCCGGCTGGTCCGCCCGTCGGCCCGCTATATCGGTCCGGGTCCGCGCAAGCCCGAGGATGTCGAGGGCTCGATCTGACCAGGGCACAGAACCAGCGCACAGCAGGGCGCCGACGTCTCATGGGGCCGGCGCTGGGGCGCGATCACGCTGGGGACGTTCCGGGCATAGTCCACGTCCGTACATGAATCGTGCGTGGTGCGCGATCGCCGAGCAGAAACTCGTACACGATGCCCGTTACAAATGCCGCAGAAGGTCCGAGACGGTAATGAACCGCAGCCCATCCGCACGTGTTTCTGTCTTGGCGACGCTGGGTTGGCACGATGCCCGCCTTGCAGCTAGCTGCGCTTGTGCAGGTTCGCCACGAGTGCCTCGGCGAGGTGGATCGGGCGACGGCCAGTGGCATGCGCGATCTGCAGCCGGCAAGAGAAGCCGTCCGCGATGACCAGCGCGTCCGCTGCCGCGGCCCGAACGGCGGGGAGGACGGCCAGCTCCCCCACGGCCATCGAGATGTCGTAGTGCTCGTAGCCGAAGTTCCCGGCCAATCCACAGCAGCCGGCATCCAGCACCTCGGCGGCGATGCCAGCCCGCCGCATCAGGTCGGTATCGGCGTCGAAACCGAGCACCGCGTCCTGGTGGCAGTGCCGCTGTACGACCGCTGGCGTTCGTGGCGGCGTGTTCGCGTCGGCCCTGTGCGACTGGCCTTCCTCCGGAGCTGAATGCCGGTCATCGGCTGTGCCCGAACGGGCCGGCCAGGACGGGGCGTACAGCGCAAGCACCTCACTCAACGTCCGTACCGAGCTTGCGAGCTGGCGGGCGCGCGGATCCTTTGGCAACAGCTCGATGGCGTCTGTACGCAGCGATGCAGTACAGCTCGGTTCGAGCCCGACGATGGGCAGGCGGTCGTCGAGCGTTGACTCGATCGTGTCGAGTGAACGGCGGAGAATGCGCCTCGCCATGCCTAGCTGACCCGTCGATGTGAAGGTGAGGCCGCAGCAGACCGCGCCGTCAGGGAGCTGTGGGCGGAGGCCGGCATCGGTCAGAACGGTCAGCGCCGCCGAGCCGACCGATGGCGCGAAGTAGTTGGTGAATGTGTCCGGCCAGAGCAACACTGGCTGGCCCACGGTTTCTGAGTCGAGCAGTTGCTGCTGGCCGTTGCCGGCGTGCTCCAGTCGATCCGGTCCAAGTCCTTCCCCGCCGACGCGATGGTCGGCGGCGACCTCAGGACCGTCGGAGTCATCGCCAGGGCCGTACTCCGCCAGCAAGGATCGTGCCGCCAGCCGCGGCAGCGGTCGTTCGCGGGTGATGCCGGCCAGCACCGCCATGGCCCGCGCACCGGGGCCGGTGAGGAGGCTGTTGACAACGTGTGGCATCCGGCCGCCAGCACGCAACCACACCGGCAGCCAGCCCAGTGCGTAGTGCGAGCGCGGCCGCAGCCTCCCGCGATAGTGGTGGTGCAGGAACTCGGCCTTGTACGACGCCATGTCCACACTCACCGGGCAGTCGGACAGGCAGCCCTTGCAGGCCAGGCAGAGATCGAGCGACTCGCGCACCTCGGGCGACCGCCAGCCCTCCGTAACAAGATCCCCTCGCAGCATCTCCGCCAGCAGCCGGGCCCGTCCGCGGGTGGAGTGGCGGTCGTCATGCGTGACCCGGAAGGACGGGCACATCAGGCCGCCCGATTCCGTGCGGCAAGCGGCGACGCCGACGCACCGCCGAGTGGCGCGGGCGAGATCGCCGCCGTCCGAGGCCAATGCGAGACCCCCGTGACGACTCAACGTGGCCGCCGGTCCGGTGACCCTAAGATCCTCGTCCAGCGGCCGAGGGCGTACTCCGACGCCCGGATTCAGCTGTCCCGTCGGGTCCCACAGCGCCTTGAAGCCCTCGAACATCGCCAGCACGGGTTTGCCGAAGACCTTGGCCTGCAACTCGCCTCGTGCCTGCCCATCGCCGTGCTCGCCGGATGGGACGCCACCGTGCGCCACCACGAGGTCCGCCGCCTCCTCGACGAACCGCCGGAAGCGTCCCCTGCCCGCGGCCGTCAGCAGGTCGAAGTCCACCCGGATGTGTACGCACCCCTCGCCGAAATGTCCGTACGTCGGTCCGCGCAGGTGGTGCTCGGCGAGCAGCGCCGTGAAGGCACGCAGATATGCGCCGAGCTGCGCCGGTGGGACTGCCGCATCCTCCCAGCCCGGCCAGGCCTCGTACTCCGCCATCGCGGGCCCAGCGGATGCGAGCCTGGTTTTCCCCATCCCACCAACACCGTCCCGGCCGTCGGCAGGAAGCCGGGTCGCCCAGCCGACGGCGTGCTCGCGCAGCTGCCAGAGCGCACGCTGGCGGTCTTGCTGCGTGACGATCGTGTACGACGTCGCGCCCGCAGCAGCCGCTGCTTCATTGGCGCGTGCCGCGGCTTCAGCTTCGTCCGCTCCCCCGAACTCGACGTATAGCCATGCACCCCCATCCGGAAGCTCCGCCGGCGGGTTGCTCACCCGTGCGATCAGCGCTCGCTCCATGGCTTCGACGGCCAGCGGTCCACTGGCCAGCAAGCCCGCGGCATGATCCGCCGCGACACAGACGTCTGGATAGCCGAGCACGAGCAGGCATCGCGCGGCAGGTGCGTCGACCAGGCGGACCGTGGCGCCGAGGACGACCGCACAGGTTCCCTCGGTACCGACCAGCGACCTGGCCACATGGGCACCGCGCTCCGGGAGCAGCCAGTCGACCAGGTAGCCGGAGCAGCGGCGAGGCAGTTGCGGCAGACCGGTCCGCATCAGGGCGAGATGGTCTTGCTGGAATCGCGCGAGCGCGTCGCGCAGGCCCTCGACGGTGTGAGTGTTTACGAGTCTTCCGCGGAAGTCCTCGTGACCCCCACGGGTCCTTGGCGAGCCGATCGTGTCCGGGAGTCTTCCGCGGAAGTCTTCGCGACTCCCGCGGGTCTTCGGGGAACCGCTCGTATCCGACAGTCTCCCGCGGAAGTCCTCGTGGCCCTCGACGGTCTCCGGACGACTTCCGGCGGTGTCCGGGAGACTTCCGCGGAAGACTCCCGAGCCGCGATGATCGCTCTGCCCAGGATCCCCGGCCGCCTGTTGGACCGACTCAAGGCCGGCGCCCACGCTGATCCGCCGACCGTCGTACAGCAGCACGTCGAGGTCCTCAACGTTGTCCGCCGTCGTGCCCCACGCCAGCGAATGAGCGCCGCAAGCGTTGTTGCCGATCATGCCGCCGATCGTGCACCGGTTGTGCGTCGAGGGATCGGGGCCGAAGGTCAGGCCGTGACGAGCCGCTGCTGTGCGCAGATCGTCGAGCACGACACCCGGCTCGACCCGGGCGATCCGTCGATCCGGGTCGATCTCAATGATTCGGCGCAGATGGCGCGACGTATCGATGACAAGTCCGCGACCCGTCGCCTGGCCGGCGATGCTGGTGCCCCCGCCCCGCAGCGCGACCGGCGCGCCGAACTCGCGAGCGGCCGCTACGGCCGCGGCAAACTCCTCCGTGGAGCGCGGGATGACGACCCCGAGGGGCACGTGCCGGTAGTTCGACGCGTCGGTGGCATACAGCGCCCTCGTGCCTGCGTCGAAGGCGACGACCCCGGTGACGGTCTCGCGTAGCAGCTGCTCCAACGCACGGAGATCCACACCCACGCTCGGCATTCTCCCCGGATTGTCCCTGCTAAGGCCCGGCTGAGCCGGGTCGGCTGCGGCTGGACGCATAGACAGCACGGCGGATCAGCCATCCCAGTCGGGCAGAATGGCAGCCTGGCAGCATCGCCACATCCTCGGGGGGCTAACCGCGGGACTGCCGGGGTGGCCGGCCGCGCGGCCGGGGCCATCTCGGCTACAGCGCCTAGCCGCTGACGAACGACAGGACATGCAGCGTGACCGACGTACCGAAGATCACGATTCCGGCTCAGATCAAGCCCGTCGATGGACGATTCGGCTCTGGACCATCCAAGGTCCGTCCGGAGGCTGTGCGAGCACTCTATGAGTCGGGCCCGCGGCTGCTCGGTACGTCCCACCGCCAGGCGCCGGTCAGGGAGCTGGTGAGTCGGGTCAGGTCCGGCATCCGGGAGCTGTATGGCCTGCCGGATGGCTACGAGGTCGTGCTCGCCAACGGCGGCACGACCGCGTTCTGGGATATCGCGACCTTCGGGCTGATCAGGCGGCGGTCACAGCATCTGATTTTCGGCGAGTTCTCCGCCAAGTTCGCCGCTGCAGCCGCAGGAGCGCCATGGCTGGCAGAGCCGGCGCGGATCACGGCCGAACCCGGGAGCCACCCGCAACCGGAGGCCGACGCGAGCGTCGACGCCTATGCACTGACCCACAACGAGACGTCGACCGGCGTCGCGATGCCGATCCAGCGTCCAGCGGGCACAACCGCGGCGGACGGTCTCGTGCTCGTCGATGCCACTTCAGCAGCAGGCGGAATGGCCGTCGATGTCGCGGAGAGCGACGTCTACTACTTCGCGCCGCAGAAGTCCTTCGCGTCCGACGGCGGGCTGTGGCTCGCCATCATGTCGCCGGCCGCCCTCGATCGCGTAGCCGAGATCGCCGCGACCGACCGCTATGTGCCGGCCTTCCTCGACCTGCCGATCGCGATCGAGAACATCAGGAAGAACCAGACCTACAACACACCGGCGATAGCGACGCTCTTCCTGCTCGCGGCACAGCTCGACTGGATGCTTGGCCAGGGCGGCTTGGCCTGGGCCGCGGCTCGGACGGCCGACTCGGCACACCGGCTCTACACCTGGGCGGAGAAGTCGTCCTTCGCCACGCCGTACGTCAAGGATCCGGCTCAGCGCTCCCCTGTCGTCGGCACCATCGACTTCGACGGGGCGGACGCCACGACCGTCGCTGCCGTGCTGCGGGCCAACGGGATCGTGGATACCGAGCCGTATCGCAAGCTCGGCCGCAACCAGCTGCGCATCGCTATGTACACCGCTATCGAGCCGGATGATGTCGAGGCGCTCACGGCATGCATTGACCACGTCGTCGAACGCCTCTGATCAACCTTTGGGCAGGCGTCGGCTCGGGGGACGCGGAACGAGCGGGGACGGCCGGGCGACCTGGGCAACCCCGCGCTCACGGTCAGCGGATACGACCCGCCGCGCTGCCGGTGGCCACGGCAGCCATGCCACGGTGCGTCTCAGGCACGGAGCATGGGCGATGCTGTAAAGGCGAGCCTGAGCCGCCTGACTCGCCTAGGTCAGTAAGCGATGGAGTAATGGGGCAAGATCACGCACACAGCACCGTGGCCGCGCGAGCAAGCGAGCGCTACCGGCCCCGGCTCATCATCGCCTTCACGATGGCCGCCACGTTCCTGGTGGTCGAGACCATCGTGGCGTTCGTCAGCCAGTCGCTTGTGCTGCTGTCCGATGCGGGGCACATGCTTACCGACGTCATCGGCGTCGGGATGGCGCTCGCGGCCATTACCGTCGCCTCGCGAGCCGGTGGCGGGCGAGGGCGCCGGACCTTCGGCCTCTACCGCCTGGAGGTCCTCGCGGCGCTCGCCAACGCCATCCTGCTCTTTGGGGTGGCGGGCTACGTGTTGTGGGCAGCGGTTCGGCGGCTCGGCGATCCTGTTGACGTACCGGCCACGCCGGTCCTCGTCGTCGCCGCAGTCGGGCTGGTCCTCAACCTGGTCAGCTACCTGCTGCTCCGGCGGGGCGCCGAGGAGAGCATGAATGTGCGGGGAGCCGCATTCGAGGTGCTCGCCGACGCTGTCGGCTCCGCGGTCGTCCTCGTGGTGGCAATTGTCATGACCATCACCGCCTGGGACTGGGTCGACCCGGTGGCCGCCATCGGGCTCGGCCTCTTCATCGTGCCTAGGGCCGCGCGTCTCGCCGCCCATGCGCTGCGAGTGCTGCTGGAGGCGGCCCCGCCGCACATCGACCTCGCCGGAGTCCAGGCGGACCTGGCCGACATCCCCGGCGTGCTCGACGTACACGACCTCCACATCTGGACTCTGACCTCGGACATGGAGGTGGCGACGGCGCACGTCATGATCGGCCCAAGCACAGACTCACACGCGGTGCTGGACCAGGCGCAGCAGCGCCTGCGCGAGCGCCACGGTGTCAAGCACGCCACGCTGCAGCTCGAGCCGAGCGACCATACCGGATGCGACGAGGTCGGCTGGTAGACGCGATCAGGAGCCACCCCGTCCTGGGCATTCCGAATCCGGTGCGCCTAACCCTCGACCAGAGCGGATCGTCACAAACGCCCGGTCAGGGGCGAGCGGCGGCCGGCTCGTTGTCACTCGACGATGCCGACCGCCCGACGGGCGGCCGCCGCGATCGCATGCCCGCCGGCACCTCGAGTGACGATGGCTGCCACATGGGCATCAGGCCTGACGAGCAAGGTCTCACCCGTGCGAGCACCAAGTGCGTCCTCGAGCTGGCCATCGATGTCGATCTCCCGAATCGAGTACGTATGGCAGGGCGAAGCAACCGCATCCAGCAGGACTGCGTCTGTCTCCCGGGAATCGACCCCGGCCGAGGTCAGCGCCAAGAGGCCGTCCCTTGCGATGTCGCGAAGCCGGGTCACCGCAGGCCAATCCACGAGGTTGATAGGCGTGTCCGGGACGATCACACCCGGCGCCGTAGCGGGCAGCCGCCCGCGCGGTGGACGGGACGGCGCCGGCCGGCTCGGATCAGGAGTCGTGAGCGGCGAGCCGGCGTACCAGAAGGGTTCTGCCAAGCGGCCGGAGTCGACCCGGGACGCTGCCGCGGGATCATGCGATGCGGCTTCCAGGGCATCGTGGCGAGCCAGCAGCTCGTCGTCGGTATGCGGCACCAGGAACCGCATGGTGGCGCCGGTTACTTCGAGGTTTTCCGTAGCCGCTGCATGACGCTCGTCGTGATAGGACTCCAGCAGCGACTCTGGCGCCCATCCGTGGTGGACGAACGCGATCTTCCACGCCGCGTTCTCGACATCCTGGACGCCCGAGTTGAGCCCGCGGGCGCCGAAGGGCGCCATCACGTGGGCGACGTCGCCGGCGAGCAATACGCGGCCCATCCGCATGCGGTCCACCCGCTGGGACGCGAAGCCGTAGACCGAACGCCATACGAGCTCGTACGCCGTGTCGCCGACGATCTGCCTGATCCGCTGGTCCAGCCGACCGTCGCGTTCCTCCGCCTCAAGGTCGAACCCAGGCGGGACTTGCCAGTCGATGCGGTACGTCGACCCAGGGCATGGATGGATGAGGACCTGTCGACCGGGGTTCCACACCGGGTCGAAATAAAACCTCCGTTCGGCCTCCCAGCCGGGAAGATCCGCCTTGATGTCGCAGATCAGGAACTGGTCGCCCAAGCTCCGCCCGCCGAAGGCGAGGCCGAGAGACTGCCTGAGCTCGTCGGCCCGGCCGCCCGCACAGACGATCGCGAAACTGCCGAGGACCGTCGCGGTACCGCCATCGGTGCGGCAGGTGATGGCCACCCCAGCGGCGTCCTGGTCGATGGCGATTGCCTCGTGACCCCACCGCGTTTCGATCAGAGGGGAGGCCACTACCCGTTCGGCGAGGATTTCTTCGGTACGTGACTGCGAGATGTTGACGAACGGCGGGAAGGGCGAGTGGCCCGGATCTGCGAGTGTGAGCGCGAAGAGCTCGTGCTCGCGCCAGTATGTCCGTGCGGTTCGCCAGGTAACCCCCTCGGCGGCGATCTGCTTGCCGGCGCCCACCGCCGCCCAGATGTCGAGGACGTCCCGGTGCTGGCAGATCGAGCGTGACCCGATGACCTGGCGGGCTGTCCGCCGCTCGAGCAGGACGACGCGCAGGTTCCACCGGGCGAGCAGCAGGGCCGCACTGAGCCCTACCGGCCCGCTGCCGACGACGGCCACGGGCCGCCCGGGCGCTGGACCGTGCTCCGCGGTGCTCACCGCCGCAGGCTAATGCGCTTGGACCACTAGTCCTGGAGGGCAGCCCAGACTTCGCGGTCACGCTCGGCGGTCCAGATGCGCGGCCAGTCGATGCCGTCGAGCTCGTCCCACAGCCGCTGGACATTGAACGGCAGGGTGTGCTCGAAGATCGGCCATGACCCGTACCTTGGGGCGAGGGCTGTGTGGGTGCCCTCGAAGGCCTCCTTGACTGTTCCGCCCGCCGCGTGCACAGCGCCGACTTCGCCCTGCATGACCGTGAGGAAGTCGCGGGTCTGGGCGATGGCGGCGCCGACTGCCTCCTCGCCGTGCACGACCGCTCCCCGTCCACCGATCAAGGCGCGTGCCCCGAGATCGGCCACCCGGTCGAGCGTGCCGTCGGCCCAGTCACGGTGGAACGCGTCACCGGTATAGAGCGCCGCCTGTGCCTCCACCAGGTCACCGGCGAAGAGGACTCCGTCATGCGGCAGCCAGGCGACGATGTCACCGGCAGTGTGGCCTCGGCCGCAGTATGCGAGGACAAGCTCGCCGCGATCACCACCAAGGTCGATCGTGAGCCGGTTGCTGAAGGTCACCGTCGGCCAGGTCAATCCGGGGATCGACGCCGGCTCCTTGAACAGCCGGGGCATCCGGGCGAGCTCGCTCGCCCAGTCCTGCTCGCCGCGCTCCGCGATGAGGTGCTTGGTCATGTCATGCGCGATGACGGCGCCTGCGTCGAAGGCCGACGCGCCGAGAACGCGCACGGCGTGGTAGTGCGAGAGGACCAGGTAGCGAATGGGTTTGTCGGTGTGCTCCCGCAGTCTGGCGAGCCAATCGCGGGCGGCAACGGGTGTTGCGCGCGCCTCGACGCAGATCAGAAAGTCCTCACCTTCGACCGCGCCCACGTTCGGATCGCCCTGTGCGGTCAGCGCCCATACGCCGTCGGCCACGACTTCGAGAGTCTCGGTCTTGGCATCGAGATCGGCCGATGACGCGAACGGTTTCGATCCCATCGGGCCTCCGCTCCGGTGGAGTGCATCGTGCACTCCTGTGGGCTGTCGCTCTCGTACGACCGGTCGGCCCGCGCCTAAGGCGTCTTGGTCCGCCGCCGCCCGACCACAACACGGTAGACCCCGAAGAAGGCGGCGCCGGAGGCAGCGAGGGCGAGGAGGTTGCCGCCGAACGCCCACGGTGACTCCTCCCCGGTGCCGTCCGCCCCGGATGTCGTGGTCGAAGGTTTGGGTGAGGATGACCCGGTCGGCTGGGGCAGGGCGCTCGCCGGGAGCGGGACCTGCCAGACCTGACTCCGGGTGCCCTCTGAACCCACGAGCAGTGACTTGCCGTCCCTGGTGAAGGTCGCCGCCTCCCCCTGCGGCTGCAATGGCAGCGTGATGCGCGCCAGCCGCTCCCCGTCCGGTTCGGCGTAGATGTGCGCGAAGACGTAATCACGCAGGACCAGACGGCGCCCATCCGGTGAGAAGGCACCGTCAGTGATCGTCGCAGGCGCCGGGGCGATGCGGCGGAGCATGTTGACTTTGTCCTCGCTGAGCTGGTCCATCGGCGGGGCCAAGTAGATACCGGCGTCCTGCGACTCCTTCGACACGATGTAGATGCGGTTCTCGCGGGGATCGACGAGCAGCGCCTCCGCATTGCGCGGCCCGTCCTCATACTTGAAGCGGAACCTCGTCGCGGTAAGCGTCCGACTCGCCAGCGTCTCTTGTTCCGCGAAGCGATAAACCCAGATCTCCGGCCATGCTCCGCCGAAGTTGTCCCCGATGTCGCCGACGAAGATGGCGGATGCGCCGGCAGGGGTTTTGCCGATGGCGATACCTTCCCAGTCCCTGGGCGTCACGCCGCGCAGGGTGTAGACGGCTCTGGTCTTGCCTTCGCGGTCAACCGCGTAGATCCTCGCAGCTGTTTCGTTGTCGTTGTGGGTATAGACGGTGCCGCCGTGGACGGCGCTCGACGCGAGCCCGCTGGACTCGGTGATGCGAGCATCCGCGTAGCTGAAAAGCGATCGGGGACCTGACTCCTGAGCCGAGGCTGGAAGAGCGGGCGACAGCAGGATCGCCGAGGTCAGGGCGGCAAGGGTGACGACGCCCAAGGCCGCACCGCGTCCAACGGCCCGCTGCGCCGCAATCCGGGGAGATCGCGACCTGATCGTCTCCACCGGCCGCAGGGTACGTGAGGCGCGAAACCACCTCGTCGAACCCACGTGGGTTCGGCCGGTCGAAGGTCGTCGTCGCCGGAAGCTGCCGGCTGGATCAGTGGGCACGTCCCCCCTAAGGCAGGTCTACCGCAGCTGTTGCGGCAGGTGGTCGGCCACCAGATCGGCCAGATGAGGCCGTACGGACCACTCATGGACAAGGGCGGCATATTCCTCGATCAGCTGAGCGGTCGGCGGTGCGCCGGTGCGTACCGCACGGATGAGGACGTTACGCGGCGTGTGCTGGGTCGGGACGAACTCGACGACGTCGACGCGATAGCCGGCCAGGCGCAGGATAGCCGCCCGCATCGCGTCGGTGAGCACGTCGGCAAGCCGCTCGCGGAGGATCCCATGCCTCGTCACCAGGCTGTACGGCCGCGGTGGCGCGGACCGCCGCAGCTGCGCCTGAATGTCGTGGTGACAGCACGGTGCGGCAAGAATCACCGGCGCCTGCCAGCGGAGGCCGCGCGCGAGCGCGTCGTCAGTTGCGGTGTCGCAGGCGTGGAGGGCGAGCACGAGGTCGACGTCTCGGTCACCGTCGGCGAAGTCGACCTCGGCGTGACTGATCGCTCCCTGGATGAAGCGAACCCGATCCGACCAGCCGAGCCGGCGGGCGATGGCCGTGTTGCGTTCGCGCGCCTGAGCCTTCACGTCGACGCCGACCAGCTCAACCGGCGACCCGCGTCGGATCAGGAAGCTGTAGGCGGCGAAGGTGAGGTAGGCGTTCCCGCAGCCGAGATCCACAACCCGCAGCGCCCGGCCTGATCGGGCGTCCGGCCGGATGTCTAGGGCTGACCCGATGGGCGGCGTGCCATCCTCCTCCGGCCCGCCCTGCTCAGCCAGGAGTGGCTCGAGTGCGCGGAGGAACTCCTCCACCTGCCGGTATTTGTCGCGCTTCGACGGCTTTATCACACCATCGGCCGTCGTGATACCCACCGCATACAGCATCGGGTCGTCCAGCGAGAGCACCCGCGGCTTGATCCGGTCGTGGGCGCGAGCGGCCGCGGTGCGATCGACCGGTGCCGTGTGATCGGGATCGTCCTGACCGGGATCCGCCATTGGTCGTGAGGTGGCGCGCGCTCGTGGTTCTCCAGGTCCAGGCGCTTGCCGCCGTGAAGCCGCCGGGTGACGGTGTTCGGCTGCGGCGGCGCGGTGCACCTGGGCCTTCCCCTTCTTGGTGACCCGCAGCTGGACGGTCACATCCGGGGTGTCGACATGCCAGTTGCCAAACGGCTCGGCGAGCAGTTCCTTCACCGCGACCGCGGCGTCCGGTCCGTACTCGACGTTCTCGGTGAAGGCTTGGCGCTGGTCGTACCGCACGATCTGCAGGCGGCGGCCTGCGCGCAGGTCGACCGGCCGCAGCTCCGCGCGCCGCCAGCGCGGCGGATCTGCCCCACGCCGAGTCCCCGCCGCGACGGCGCGGACGAGCCCGTCTGGGTCGAGGACCATGCGGCCGATGTCGGCCAGGGCCTCGTCGAGCGCCACATGCATACCGTCAAGCTTCGCACCTGTGGACGGCGGAATAGTGGTGAGCGATCACCATCCAGCTTGAAGGACCCCGCGCAGGCGCGTGACCGCGTCACGTCAGCGCACTGATCACGACGACGAGAATGAGGAAGGCGAGCACGGCCGGGATCAGGTACCGCCTCGTACGGGGATCCACAAGGGCTGAGGCTAACCGGTCTCTGGGGGCTTGCCGCCGCCTGCCGGAGCGGCGCGCAGCGGCCAACTGCCGAGGGTTGTGTACGTCGGGTTGGCGCCGAGCCGGCTCTGGATCAAGTGGATCGCGTCTGCCGTCCACGTGGTGCCGGCGAAGTCCGCGACGGACGCGACCAGCGGGCGAAGGTCGACGTCATCGTGGGCGCGGCTTCTGGCAAGGGTGAGATGGGGCCGGTACGGGCGATCGACGAGATCGACACCCGCGCGTCTGGCTGCGGCCGCGACGCTCCCCGCGAGCGCGCGCAAGCGGTCACGATCGCCTCGCACACCCGCCCACAAGATGCTGTGGGTGAAGCGCCCACCGCCGCTGAACGACAGGTCGAATGCGTCGTGTCGGTGCGCCGCCCGTCCAAGTCGCTCGGTGAGTCCCGGTGTGCGGCGCTCCTCGACCTCACCGAGGAACGCCAGCGTGAGATGCCACTGATTACGCTTGGCCCAACGGAGCTCGGGCGCTGCCGAGCGCAGCCGATTGATCTCCGCCGCGATCTCATCGAGCACAGCCGCGGGTGGCACCAGCGCCACGAACAGCCGCATGCCCGGCAGCGTCTCAGCCGGTCGATGCGATGTCGAGCCGATCGGCGACAGGGCGCAGGGCCACATAAGGTCGCCGGGCTCGCGGTCGTATCGCCAGGCCGCGGCGGCGAGCGATGACATAAGCGATCACGACCGTCGCGATCAGCGAGATCGAGCCACCGCCGAGCAGGCTCCAGCGCGGCCCGACCGCTTGGGCGAGCGCACCGATGATCGGCGCCCCGATCGGCGTGCCGCCGAGGAAGACCATCATGTAGATCGCCATCACCCTGCCCCGCATCGCTGCTGTCGCCCCAAGCTGCATGGTCGAGTTCGCCGCGGTGATAAAGGTCATGGCCGCAAAGCCGGTCGGGATCAGCATGGCCAGGAACGTCCAGTACGACGGCATGAGCCCGCAGAGGACCTCCAGAGCTCCGAAGGCAACCCCTGCGCCCACGACGAGCCTGATCCTTGGCCTGCCACGCCGGGCAGCCGCCAGCGCTCCCGCCAGCGTGCCGATCGCGAGCGCACTGGAGAGCAGGCCGAAGGCGTCCGCACCGCGGTCGAAGACCTGCTTGGCGAACAGCGCCATCGTCAGCTGGAAATTGAGCCCAAAGGTCCCGATGAAGAAGACCGTGACGACGGTGAGCAGCAGTGGAGGGCGCCGCGCGATGTATCGCACCGCGGCGGTCAGCTGGCCCTTTCCCTTGGGCTGCGGCGGCGCGGGGGCTAGCTCGGCCGATCGCATCTTGCTAAGTGCGGTCAGCGTCGCCACGAAGGAGAGCGCGTTGAGTAGGAACACCGGTCCGGTGCCGACTGCTGCGATGAGAACGCCTGCCATCGCCGGCCCGGCCAGCCTGGCGAGGTTGAACGACGCGCTGTTGAGAGCCACCGCGTTCGGCAGCCGCTCAGGCCCGACGATCTCGGACACAAAAGTCTGCCTGGCAGGATTGTCGAACGCAGTGACCGTGCCCAGCAGGAACGCAAGGACATAGACGTGCCAGGCCTGCACCGCACCGGTCACAACCAGCACGCCCAGCATGAGCGCCAGCGCCCCCATGGTCGATTGGGTGATCGCAAGCAGCCGCCGCTTCGAATAGCGGTCGGCCGCTATGCCGCCCCAGGGACCGAACAGCAGGAAGGGCAGGAACTGCAGCGCGACTGTCACGCCCAGTGCGGAGGCCGACCCGGTCAGCTGTAGCACCAGCCAGTCCTGGGCCACGCGCTGCATCCATGTTCCGATGTTCGAGATGACGGCCGCGCCGAAGTAGAGCCGGTAGTTGCGGACTGTCAGTGATCGAAACGTCGGACTCATGATGCTGCGAGGCGCTCCAGGATGGGTGTGGCGGCATGCAGAACTGCTAGCTCCTCGGCGGTGAGTTCCGCGAGCCGCCTGGCCAGCCAGGCGTCGCGCTTGCGGCGATCCGCACGCAAGATCGCAACCGCCTCCTTGGTCGGGCGGACGAGCTGCTGCCTCCCGTCGGTGGGATGGGGACTGCGCGTGATGAGGCCGCGCTCTTCGAGGCCGGCGAGGATCTTCGTCATCGAAGGCGGGCTGACCTTCTCGTGGTCGGCGAGCTCTCGGGGGGTGAGCTCGTCGTGCCGGTAGAGCGTGCCGAGAACGGCGAGCTGGGTCAGCGACAGCGTCAGGTCGGTGCGCTGCTGGCGAAGCCTGCGGCCAAGCCGCAGAACGGAGAACCGCAGGGCGCTTCCCTGCGTTAGATCCGCTGACGAGAGCGTGGCCACAGCCTGCATGTCGTTAGTTTATCTAACGAACTGTAATACTCGCAAACCAGGAGTGCACCTCACTGAGGGAGCTCGGTGACGTTGCACCGTCACCCGAACCGATCGGGTGAAGGTGCCCTTCATACGGGAGGGTCGCGGCAGGTCTCGCGCCGCCTTGCCGGCTCCTCGTCCCTCTGAACCCAGCAGGACGGGCGCGGCGATGATGACCACCGACCGTGACGAGCGGTGCGAACGTGCCAGATCATTCCGGTCATTACCCAGAGGCTCGCCGAGATCTCGGTAACCTCATTCCATGGGGAAGCGTCCCAGGTACGACCGCGTCGAGCCGTACCATCCGCCTGAGCCTCACGACGGCGTGTCACCGGCGCGACATGCCCGGTCGCACGCGAAGGCCACGCCTGACGCTTCCGCCTCGGATGAAGCTGGACCATCGAGCGGCAGGCGACGTCGTTCAAAGCCGGCCGACGCGGGCGATCGGGGCCCAGCCGCTACGGCAGGACCGCAGCCGGTGGATGTCGACGGCGTCGCAATCGTCACCGTCGGCACCATCCTGTGGGCGGTCGCGTTCGGCGTGCTGCTGCCGTTCCGCGGCCGGCTAGCCGATCACAACATCGACTGGTGGCTGTGGACCTGCCTCGCCGGGGTCGGGATGGGTCTGTGGGGGATCAACTACTGCCGTCGCCGTCGCAACCGGCTAAGAGCTCGCGACGAAGGGGCTGCTCCCCGTCAGACGTCGTCATAACCGAACTCGTCGACGATCGGAGATACCGCCTCGGCCAGCGCCGGCATCACGGCCGCCTCGGAGTGCGCGCCACACCCGTGATCAAGGGAGACCACTCGCCCGTCGCTGGGCGAGTATTCGTTGGCGCAGACGCCGAAACCAGGCCGCAGTGCGCCGCGCAGGCTCACCAGAAAGCCGCAGGTCGAGCACTGGGCCGGGGCCGACTCGGCCATCGCCGTGTGCGGACCGCCTTCACCGGCATACCACCGTCTCGCGGCCAGCTCGGCGCCGTACTGCGAGAGCACGCGTGGCCTGCCCAGGCCGAGCTCGTACGCGACCGGCGAGATCTGCGCGAACTCGTCGGGTTCCTCCTCGGCACCGGTGTAGCCGGGATCGAGCCGTTCGTCGTCCGCCGGTGTCGGTAGCAGGTCGCCGGTCCGCAGATCGCCCGGGCGCAGTCGTTCGCTCCATGGCACCCAGGCCGGCGCCAGCAGCGCCTCCGTACCTGGCAGGAGGACCACCTCGTCAACGGTGACCACCTTCGCGCGCGAGGCGCGCGCCACGGTGGCCGCCCACCGCCAGCCGTGATAGCCGGTCGACAGGCAGTCGAAATAGTGGGTGACGACCCGGTCGTCGTCAGGTGTTATGCCGAGGTGGTCGCCGACCTGATCGGCGCCGGTGACCTCGACCGCAGCATCACGCGCGAGGTCGACCGCCGCCGCGCACTGCGCATCCACGGTCTTTGATCGGCTTCGAGTCCCGCTGCTCACCGCCCCGATTCTGGCGTACGCACCCCCGCTCGCGCGAACTCGATCGGTCGCGTGATCATCCGGACGGCGAGGAGGGCGCACTTGCGGACCACAGCGAACATGGCTTGTCGCATGCCCAGGGTCGGGCAGGATTGTGATGTGAGCGACGACTTCGGCCGAGGGGGCACCGACAGCGCACAGCGCGCGCTGGAGGTGGCCAAGTCGACAGCAGCTTCGATGGCCCGGGTCAGCAGCGGCGCCGCCAAGGGCACCGTCCGCCGGATCAGGCGAGCCACGCACGCAGGCGGCGCCGGCGAATCCGGCCTGGCGAAAGTCATCGAGCTGCAGGCGATCAACTCCGCGGGGGACACCCTGATCGCGGTCTCCCTGGCCGGCACCTTGTTCTTCGACGTACCGCTGGGCGAGGCGCGCGCCAAGGTTGCCCTGTACCTCCTGATCACCATGGCGCCGTTCGCGATCGTGGCACCGGTGGTCGGCCCGCTTTTGGACCGGTTGCGTCACGGCCGCCGCTGGGCGCTCGCTACGGCCATGCTGGCTCGCGCGTTCCTTGCCTGGGTGATGGCCGACGCGGTGACCGGCGGCCTTGCTCTCTACCCGGCTGCCTTTGGCGCGCTTGTCGCCTCGAAGGCACACGGGGTGCTGCGCGGGGCCCTCGTACCCCGGATGCTTCCGCCGTCGACAACACTCGTCCGTGCCAATGCCCGGGTATCGATGGCCGGCACGATCGCGATGCTCGTTGCCGGACCGATCGGTGCCGCGCTCGCGTGGATCGGCCCGCAGTGGTCGCTGCGGGCGGCCTTCGTGGTCTTCGCGATCGGCATGGTGCTCGCCCTCAAGCTCCCCCATCGGGTGGACGTCCCCGCCGGTGACGGCGAGGAGGAGGAACCGGAGCGTACGGCCATCGGCGAGATCGTCGGCAAGCCCCGCGGCGTCACCGGCGGCGTCGTGATGGCCCTGCGGGCTAACGCGGCCTTCCGCGCATTCTCCGGATTCCTGATCATCTACTTGGCGTTCCTGCTCAAGAGCCAGCCGCTGGAGGGGCTGTCCACGGCCGCGATGTACGCGCTCGTCGCCTCCGCGGCCGCCATCGGCAGCTTCCTCGGCACCGCACTCGGCTCGCGGCTGCCGGCGCGCTCGCCGGAGCCTGTGATCGTGCTGCTGATGATCCTGGAAACGGTGGCCCTCGCGGTGAGCGCCTTGTGGTACGGAGTGGTCAGCGTCGTCGGCCTTGCCGCGGTTGCCGGCTTCGGTCAGTCGTTGGGCAAGCTGGCGCTGGACGCGTTGTTGCAGCGTGATGTCGACGAGGGGATTCGGGCGTCCGTCTTCGCGCGGGTTGAGACGTTGCTCCAGCTCGCCTGGGTTCTCGGCGGTTTCGCCGGGATCGTGCTCACGCTGTGGCGAGGAGCCGGGGGCGATCTCGGCTTCGGCGCCGCTGCGATCTTGATGTTCCTGTCCTTCGTCTACGTCATCCGCGGACTTGCCCGGTCGCGGCGACGCCGCTCGGCAGCCGACAGCACACTCGAGGCGGCCGTGGTGCCCGGCTCTCAAGCCCGCTGACGACGCCGCTGGAAGGCTGACCGAGGCGGCCCACTGGCTGCAGCACGTGGTCTCATGAGGGCGCCCATTGCTCGAACTGATAGCGGATGAAAGGCACCTTCACCCGACCTATGGGGTCAAGGTGCCTTTCACGCAGGCCTGGAGGTCGTCGGGCCTGGAGGATGTCGGGGCTGGAGGACGTCAGGCCTGGAGGTCGTCGGCGACGGCGCGCAAGACAGCCGCGATCTTCGGCCCATCGGGCGGGTATTTGTCGCGGCGCAGCGAGTTGGATACCCCGTCGAGCAGCTTGATGAGGTCCTCGACGATGGGCACCATCTCGTCGGGCTTCTTCCGCTTGGCCTTCGCGACCGACGGTGGCGCTTCGAGCACGCGTACCGCGAGCGCCTGGTCGCCGCGGCGACCTTCGGCGACTCCGAACTCAACCCGCTGCCCGGGCCGCAACGCCGGCACCCCCTCAGGGAGCGCGGAGGAGTGTACGAAGACGTCGGAGCCGTCGTCGCGCGAGATGAAGCCGAAGCCCTTCTCGGTGTCGAACCACTTGACCTTGCCGGTGGGCACCAAAACCTCGTTCATGAAGTGAACTGCGGCCGGTGGGCCGCACCGTTGCCACCGGCCAAACCGGCCGACGGCCCATCTAGGCTACCGAGCGCCCAGGAGCCGCCCAACCCGGATCCTAGCCTGGCCGACTACAAGCAACGAGGCCCGGTTTCGCCCGGTGGCACCTCCGCCCTACCCAGTCGAATGGCATCAACCGATGACGCCCCTGGCCCGCCGGCGACCTCGAAGGGCTTCGTTCATGGATCCGGACCGGAACCCGCGGGGGTCGACTGTCACCTCGGAGAAGCCCGCCGCCCGCACTGCCGCGAGAGAATCGCGCGACTCGGCGACTCGATCGACGAGCTCGGCATCGACCTCGATGCTCGCCCGATCCTCGCCAAGATCTCGTACGCGAAGATCACGAACGTCAACGCCCGCCGTATTCAGGGTGACACGCAGCGCCTGCTCCGCATGCTCCACCCGGGCGAGACCGCCTGATGTGATCGTGATGCCGTAGGCGATCCGGCTCGATAGGCAGGCCGCTGCGGGCTTGTCCCATGTCCTCAGTCCCCAGGCGCGGGAGGCCAGGCGCACCTCCGGCTTGGTGAACCCCGCGTCCCGCAGCGGAGTGACGGCGCCGCGCTCAGCCGCGGCCTGGATACCCGGACGGAAGTCGGCAACGGCGTCGTCTTGGTTAGTCCCGGTGAGGACGTAGGCCAGGCCGTGCTCGGCGGCAAGCGGTACGAGCACATCCAACAGCCCGGCCTTGCAGAAGTAGCAGCGATTGCCCGCGTTCGCCCGATAGCGCGGGTCGTCGAGCTCCTCTGTGCGCGGCACGAGGTGACGGACACCGAGATCGCGGGCGAACGCAGCTGCCTGATCCAGCTCGGAGTCGGGAAGGCTTGCCGAAACGGCCGTCGCCGCGACGACCTTTCCAGGGCCGAGCGCGCGGACGGCTGCGGCAAGCACGAAGGCAGAGTCGGCCCCACCGGAGAACGCGACCAGAACGGAACCGAGCCGCTCCAAGTGTTCCTCGAGATCGGCTAGCTTCTGGTCGAGAACGAAGCCGTCCAGCCAGGAGGCAAAGTCGTCCAGTGACGCGAGCGCGACGTCGGCGCCCGCGGCGGTCAGGTCAGCAGCGGAAACCGGCCCCGTTGCCACGCCCACCGCGACCGCCCCCGCCGCTTTCGCCCCGACCATGTCCGACTCGTGATCGCCCACGTAGATCGTCGCGCCGAGATCGGCAAGCGCCGCGCCCTTGGCCGGCCCCCACCGCCAACCGACCAACCCGTCGACCTGTAGGCCGAGGTGATCGAGGTGGAGTCGCGCATTCGGTTCGTATTTGGCCGTCACCACCACGACCCGGCCGCCGTGCCGGCGGACGGCATCGACCGCTGCGCGCGCCCCAGGCATGAACGCGGTGCCGGCGATGGCGAAGTCGGGATAGAGCGTGCGGAACTCCTCCGCCCGCGCGACCATCTCCTCTGCGGGGAACCAGTTGGCGAGTTCAACCTCGAGCGGCGGGCCAAGCCGCGAGACCGTCGCGTCCACGTCGATCGGTACGCCCGTCCGCCGGGCCAGCTCTCCCCAGGTCGCCGCGATCCCCGGTCGGCTGTCGATCAGCGTCATGTCGAGGTCGAATCCCACCACCAGCTCCCGCACGGCCGTCAGCCTATGTCGGGCAGCCGCATCGGCGAGCCGGCGAACTCGTCCGTCACGCGTACCCCCAACCGCTCGGCCGAGCCGGCGACCTCGTCCGTCACGCGTACCCCCACCGCTCGGCCGAGCCGGGCCGAACAGAAGGGCACGGCCAATCGATGCTCGGATGGGATAAAGCAGTGCTTAAGGGCACGCGCTAGGCGCGTTCACCGTGTTGCGCGGTAACGCCGGCATGGTTCGATCGGTGCGCTGGGTTCCTACGACGCGCGATCGGCCTGCCAGCGCCCCTGCAGAGTCGCAAAGATCAGGTCGGCGGTCCGCGATCGGTTGTAGAGCACATCCTCATAGGTGAGCTC
>DASYTV010000161.1:0-9549 GCA_036001885.1 Actinomycetes bacterium | reverse complement strand
GCACCACCAGGCGGTCATGGCGCACGCCGACTGGATCATCGACCTCGGCCCCGGCGCCGGCCACGACGGCGGCCGGATCGTCTTCGAGGGCACACCCGCCGACCTCGTCGCCGCCCGCTCCACCCTCACCGGCGAGCACCTCGCGGCCTACGTCGGCACCTGACCGAGGCCCCGCGGACACCGTGAGACGAGTTCCCTTGAGTTCTGGCATCAGACTGCTGCAGTCGAGTTGTCCCTGGTCAGCTACGACACGCTCACACGCAACGTTCGCATTGGCGAGTTGACGACGACCCGCGACATCCTCGCGACGAGCAGGATCTGCGTGTGTCGCTCGTACGCGTCGGCTTTCGTCGTCACCGACGTGTTCGGCGACTGGAATCGAACGCTCCCGACTGCTGACGCGCCGGAGCTCATCGTGATCGCCCGGAAGCGTTGACACCGGGCCAGTCCACGGCCGTCCGTAGGATCCGTCCGTGAGCCGAGTGATCTTCATGTGCGGGGCCGGGCCGCGTCCGTCAATGAGCACCTCATGAGTTGTCGTGACCTGCGCATAGACTCGCGAGCCGACAAGGGTGCCGGGGTTGAAGGTGCAAGCAGGCACCCGAGACCCAAACCTAGAAGGCATCCAACATGACGGAGCCTGTGCGCGAGCCGCAAGCGCGCCTCACGGGAGCTCACGATCGGAGTCGGCCTAGGAACCGCCGGTCAGAGCTGGAACGCCTGCTTGACCGCACTGTCCTCGGACCGACGCACCTGGAGTTGGGCGCCTGCTGGCGGTTCACCGGGACGACGACCCCCTACGGCCGCATCGCCAAGGCGCAGGACAGCTACACCCACCGGCTCGGATGGAAGCTGCTGCGCGGCCCGATTCCCAAAGGCATGGAGCTGCACCACCGTTGCGGCGTCTACGCCTGCTGGAATCCGGACCACTTGCAGGTTGTCACGCATGCCGAAAACCTGGCTTACAGGCGAAAGGTGCGGCGACGAGCCGCGGCGCGCCCCAGGCAAGCGGGCGATACAGCGCCGGTGCGCCGTCCAGGGCAGTCTGGTCGCCCCCGGAGTCGCCCTCGTGCCGACCAGCACGTTGGCAGGGTCGACCTGGTCGATGGTGTCGCGCTTCCGGCACGGTTCTGGAAGAAGGTCAACAAGAACGGTCCGGTTCCGCCACTCCGGCCAGAGCTGGGACCGTGCTGGCTCCACGAAGGCGCGCCGGACAAGGCGACCGGCTACGTTCGTTGCGAGATCAACCGGGTGCGCGACTACGTCCATCGGTTCGTCTACCGAGCGCTCGTTGAGCCGATTCCCGAGGGCAAGGAGATCGACCATCGGTGTCACAATGCCGACCCTTCCTGCCCGAGCGACGCATCCTGCCTGCACCGTCGTTGTGCGAATCCTGACCATCTCGAGGCTGTCACGCACCGCGAGAACATCTACCGGAGCCCAAACAATCCCGCCGTGCAGAACCGTCTCAAGACTCACTGCCCGCAGGGACATCCGTACGACGAGGCCAATACGCAACTGACGCCGCATGGCGGTCGGGCTTGCCGAGCCTGCAACCGTGCAGCGCAGCAACGGTTCCGAGAACGGGTCGCAAGGCTCCCCCGTCCAAATGGTTGATAATGTACGTTATGTTAACTAGTCCCCGGCATATCGCATGGGATGCGAATACGCCGGGGGTCAAGATCTCCCCCACACCTGGTGTCCTGTCTCACTGAAGGTGGCCCAGTCTCAATGAAGTTGGCCCAATTCGCTCACGTGTCTCACTGAATCTGGTCTGCACGGCGCTGCAGCCCGCTTCGCTGTCTCACTGAAATTGTCCAAGACATGCGTCGTCTCATTCAATCTGGTGTGCTCCCCCACTTCTCCCCCACTCGTCGAACTGAATCTGGTCTGGAATGCAGCGCTTCAGAAGGGGATAGACGTGCTTTATCGGACGTATGGCGTGCAGCGGTCAAAGCTGGCTCTGACACACCTGCGAGCCGCTACTGGCATGGCCAGCAGCCGCAGAGGGCTACCGGCCTGCCAGCCGAATGTGGGCTGCTACGTAATAATAGTCCCTACTCCTGCTCGCGATGCACGAGTTCGGGCCTGCCGTTGGGCCACTCGACGGCCCGACCACAGACCTCGCAGACGGCCAGTTCGGGGTAGTCATCGCCGAGCGAACTTCCGGCCAAGTCGTCGAAGACGAGGAGGGCGTCGCGGTGGCGGCCACGCCGACCTGCGGCAAGCCAGCTCTCGTCGGCTGGCTTCTCGCGGTTACCCCTCCCACATGTCATCCTCGTTCCGAGTCACGTTCCAAGCTTGAATAGTGGCCAGCGACCAGGCCCCGGGGGGTTCGGTACTCCCCGCAGTCACGGTCGGATCGCCACACCCGCGGTGCGCGCAACCGATCATCACCTCTGAGCGTAACGGTCAATTCATCGCTGCGCGCCAAGGAGCAAGGCCACCATCTCGGTCCCATTCCTGGTTCCAGGTGTCCAGTACGGTCGCTGCCGCGGCTCAGGCGGGCCGGTCACGCGTGGGCCACCGTATTGGTTGCCTGGCTGCTGCCCGCGGGCTTGCCGGGTGCTGGGTTCGGGCGGGGGATCGCGCCGGGTCTGGCGCCCGCCAGTCTGCGACGCTGTCGATGACCCCGGCTAGCAGGCTGTCGGGTACCGCCGCGGCTTGCAGGGTGGTCCGGTAGACCAGAGGGCCGATCAGGTGCGCGGCTGCCAGGGCCGCGTCGGGCGCGGTGTCGAGTTCGCCGGCGTCAACGGCGAGCGCGAACGCGGCGGCGAGCCGCTCGGTGATCGTGGTGATGTGCCGGTGCGGACGGGCGCCGGCGCCGCCCGACCGGGTCTGCTGCATCAGCGCGATGGCGACCGATGCGACCGCCGGGAGGGCGAGCTCGTCGGCGAGCTGGCGCAGCTCGGCGTGCAGCCAGGGCCGCAGGGGCAGGGCGGGGGTGGCGAAGAATGGCAGCTCGGCTGAGAAGAGCACGTCGCGGAGCAGGTCTTCCGGGGCCGCCCAGTGCCGGTAGACCGTGGCCCTGCCGACGCCGGCCTGCTGGGCCACCCGCTGATGGGTGATGGCGCCCGGTCCTTCCCGGGCGAGCAGGTCGTGGGCGGCGGCAAGGATCGCCTCACGGCTTCGGGCGGCGCGCGGATCGATGGCCGGCGATGTCATGCCCCCAGTTTACGAGACAACTTGACTCATAGCTTGGTCGGAGACATAGTGTCGTTGTGAGACATGATGTCTCAGAACGTGGCGAGCGCGGCCGCCGGCCGACTGCCGCGTCACCGGCTTAGACAGGAGCCATCATGCCCACCACGATCGACGACACCAGCCGGACCGCACACCTGCTCGCGCTCATGAAGAAGGGCGACGACGCCTTAAACGCCCGCGACTTCGCCGCGGTGGACGCGGTCCACCACCCAGACATGGTCGCGTACATCACCGGGCTCGCAGAACCGGTCTACGGACGGGAAGCGCACGCCGCGGCGATGCAACAGTTGTTGCGCATGTTTCCCGACATGCACGTGTACAGCGACCCGTACCCGATCCAGTTCGGAAGCGGCGACTGGATCACCGTTGTCACCCGCGCCACCGGGACCTTCACCGGGGAGACGACCCTGCCCGACGGCAAGGTGATCGCCCCGACAGGAAAGCGTTCGACGTCGAGTTCGGGCAGACCACCAAGTGGGACGGCGACCAGCTCATCGTGATTTCCGCCTTCTGGGACGCCGCATTGCAGAGGCAGCAGCTCGGCCTCGCCTAGCAGTGAGGGACGCCGGCCAACCAGCGCCATTGGGAGGGTTACCCATGCCAGCTGGACGCGGCGCGAGCCTAGACGCGAAGGAGACGTCTGATGCCTGAGTACGATCAGCCGGAGCCAGGAGTGGTGGAGATCACGGGCGAACAGGAGATCGCCCCTGACCTGGTGGTGGTGCCGAACCGCCATGCCCAGCTGGTGCCAAACATCGGGGTGATCGGAGGCGCCCACTCGGTCCTGGTGGTGGAGACGGGCATGGGACCCCGTAACGCGGAGAAGGTACTCAAGTTCGCCGCCGACCACGCCAAGGGTCGCCGCCTCTATCTCACGACGACGCACTTTCACCCCGAGCACGCGTTCGGGGCGCGGGTGTTCGCCGGCCAGGCCACGTACCTGGTCAACCGGGCCCAGGCGGACGACGGGGTGCCGGAAGATCAGGTGGCCGCCGCGTTCGCGTCACGGGTCGGGCCGGTCTTCGCCAACGAGGCGATCCAGGCTGCGGGCGGGGCCGCCTGGGCGGACCCGGCGCTGAGCGGCCGGGACCGCAGCATCGCCGTCATCACCGCGCTCGTGGCCCAGGGGGTCACTGGTGACCGCCTCGGCGCCCACCTTGACCTGGCCCGCCAGCAGGGTCTCGACGACGACGCGCTCACCGCGCTGATGGTCCTGCTCGCCGGCTACCTCGGCTACGCCCATGCCTCACTCGCCATGGAAGTCATCCACGCCCGCGCCGCCGCGCGCCTCTCGGCAGCAGCCGGAGGAGCGCAGGAGACAACGGGATGAGCAGGAGGGCACACCGATGCCTGCGACGAGCGAGACCACCCGCCGGAGGCGCGGAGAAGGAGCGGGTCGTGCAGAGAGACGCTGGGGGAACGACGATCAGCCTGCGCGTCAACGGGACGCACCACAACCTGCGGCTCGAGCCGCGGGTGTCCCTGCTCGACGCCCTGCGTGAGGGCCTGGGGTTGACGGGGACGAAGAAGGGCTGCAACCAGGGAGCCTGCGGCGCCTGCACGGTCCTGGTGGACGGCAGGCGGATCAATGCCTGCCTCGCCCTCGCCGTGATGTACCAGGACAGGGAGATCACCACAGTCGAGGGGTTGGCGCAGGACGGCGAGCTTCACCCCCTGCAAGCCGCGTTCATCGAGCGCGACGGTTTCCAGTGCGGCTACTGCACGCCGGGCCAGCTTCTCTCGGCGGTCGGGATGATGGAAGAGTTCCGGAACGGCATGCCGAGCGCGGTCTCTGAGGACGTCACGGCGGGCCCCGCCGAGCTGTCCCCCAGCGAGATCCGGGAGCGGATGAGCGGCAACCTCTGCCGCTGCGGCGCCTACAACGGCATCGTCGAGGCGGTGCGGCAGACGTTCGACGGGGAGGCGGCCTGGTGAAGGACTTTGCCTACGCGAGGGCTGACAACGCAGCCGCCGCCATCGACCTGGTGTCACGGACCCCGGGAGCGAAGTACCTCGGCGGTGGCACGAACCTCGTCGACCTGATGCGCGAGGGCATCGAACGACCTGACGCGCTCGTGGACGTCACCCACCTCTCCCACCGCATCGAGGAGCTCGACGGGGGCGGCATCAGGATCGGCGCGGCGGCGAAGAACGCCGAGGTCGCCAACCACCGCCTGGTGCGCGAGCGCTTCCCCTTCCTGTCGCAAGCCATCGTCTTCGGGGCGTCTGCGCAGATCCGCAACGCCGCGACCGTGGGTGGGAACCTGATGCAGCGCACCCGCTGCTACTACTTCTACGACGACGCGGCCGGCTGCAACAAGCGAAGGCCGGGAACGGGCTGCGACGCCATCGGGGGGTTCAACAGGATGCATGCGGTCCTCGGGACCTCCGAGCACTGCATCGCAACCCACCCGTCGGACATGTGCGTCGCCCTCGCCGCGTCCGACGCCGTCGTCCACACCGAGGGCAGCGAGGGACCGCGACAGGTTCCCGTGGTCGATTTCCACCGCCTGCCAGGAGACACGCCCCAGGTCGACACCAACCTCCGACCGGGCGAGCTCATCACGGCCGTCGAGCTTCCCGCCCTCCCGCTCGCCAGGAGATCGGTGTACCGCAAGGTGCGCGACCGCTCCAGCTACGCCTTCGCGCTCGTCTCGGTGGCCGCGGCGCTCAAGGTCGAGGACGACAACGTCGAGGACGTCCGGCTGGCGCTCGGCGGCGTCGCGCACAAGCCCTGGCGCGCCTACGAGGCGGAGGGGATCCTGCGGGGCGCCGAGGCGACCGAAGACACCTTCGAGCGCGCGGCGGAAGCAGAGCTGCGAAACGCCAAGGGATTCGCGCACAACGCCTTCAAGATCGAGCTGGCCAGGCGAACCATCGTCAGCGTGCTACAGCACCTGGCCAGCAACGGGAGGGCGCGATGAGTGCCTTCTCGAGGCTCATGTACCTGGCGATCCAGAAAACGGCGCGCTACCTGCCCGACAAGGCGCCCGACCCGTTGCGACACAGGCATGACCAGCTCGGGCGACCGCTGCCTCGCGTCGATGGACCGGCAAAGGTGACGGGCGAGGCGCGGTTCTCGGCCGAGTTCAAGTTGGAGCGCCTGGCGTACGCGTCGCTGGTCCACAGCACC
This sequence comes from Actinomycetes bacterium, assembly GCA_036001885.1. GTDB lineage: Bacteria > Actinomycetota > Actinomycetes > JAKEEW01 > JAKEEW01 > DASYTV01. The sequence continues at coordinate 3,212 of DASYTV010000161.1, read as the reverse complement.
ATCGCCAAGGGAACGATCGCGAAGATCGAGACGGCGGCGGCGGAGAACGCGGACGGGGTGATCGCCGTCATCACACATGAGAACGCGCCCAAGATGCAGCAGCCGCCGATCGTCCCGCCGTTCAACTCGGGCGAGCGACCCAAGGGCACGGCGGCAAGTGATCTGCCGGTTCTGGGCGACAACAAGGTGCATTGGAACGGCCAGCCCGTGGCCGTCGTCGTCGCTGAGACGCTCGACCAGGCCGAGCATGGAGCTTCGCTGGTTCGCGTCCTTTACCGGGCCGAGCGGCCCAGGCTCTCGTTCGACGCCGTCAAGCACGAGGCCGCGACGCCCGCAGACGTCCTTGGGGAGGAACCGAGGGTCGAGATCGGCGAGGCCGAGAAGCGTCTGAGCGGCGCTGACGTGGTGATCGACCGGATCTACCGGACGCCACGCCACAACCACAACGCCTTGGAGCCCCACGCGACGGTTGCCGTCTGGGACGAGAACGGCGGGGTGACGCTGTTCGACTCCTCGCAATACGTGTACGGGGTCAGGGACACGATGGCGGCGGTGTTCTCGCTCGAGCCCAAGAAGGTCCGGGTGGTCTCGAAGTACGTTGGGGGCAGCTTCGGATCCAAGGGCAATGTCTGGAACAACACCATCCTGTGCGCGGCCGCGGCAAGGGTGGTCGGGCGGCCCGTCCATCTGGCCCTGTCGCGCAGGGGCGTCTTCAACGTGGTTGGTGGGCGGAGCATGACTGAGCAGCGCGTCGCGATTGGGGCCGACAGGAACGGACGCATCACCGCGATCATCCACACCGGGGTCAACCCGACCACCACCCATGGCGCGTTCCCGGAACCCTTCGGGGCCCCGGCCCGCTACCTCTACGCCACCGACGCGCTGCTGATCGACCAGAAGATCGTCCACCTTGACACCGTGACCAACGCGGCCATGCGGGGACCCGGCCCCTCGGTCGGGACCTTCGCCCTCGAGTCGGCGATGGACGAACTGGCCCACGAACTGGGCGTTGACCCCCTGGCACTGCGCCGAATCAACGAAGCCAGGAAGGAGCCGAGCACCGGCCGGGAGTTCTCGAGCCGGCACTTGCTCGAGGCCTCCCAGCGCGGCGCCACGAAGTTCGGCTGGCAGCCCCGCGCGCCGCGCAGCCAGCGCGATGGGACCTGGCTCGTTGGCCAGGGCATGGCGGCGGCCCAGTATCACGTTGTCCGCTTCCCGGCCACCGTGCGCGTGCGGATCAACGCTGACGGGACGGCGGTCTTGCAGACATCGGCGCAAGAGAACGGGATGGGGACCGTGACCGTGCAGGTCCAGCACGCGGCGGAGCGGCTTGGACTGCCCGTCGACAAGGTCACCTTCGAGTACGGCGACACGAACCTGCCGAAGAGCGCGCCCGCCGGTGCCTCGAGCCAGACCGTCTCGCTCCTCCAGGCCTTCAGGGATGCGTGCGAGAAGCTCCAGCGCGAGGTGTTGTCGCTCGCCGGGAACGGTTCCCATGGACCACTCTCGCGCAGTAGGTTCGACCAACTCGAAGCCCGCGACGGCGGCCTGTTCCGCAGCGACGACGCGCACCGGGGCGAGACGTACGCCGCGATCCTGCAGCGTCTCGGTCGCGAGTTCGTCGAGGCAGAAGCCACCAGCGGCCTGCCGTTCGAGACGATCAAGTACGCGATGCACTCCTACGGCATGCAGTTCTGCGAGGTGCGCGTCAACGAAGCGTCCGGCGAGGTGCGCGTCGCGCGCTGGCTCGGCTCGTTCGACTGCGGCCGGATCCTGAACGCCAGGACGGCGACCAGCCAGTTCCGGGGCGGCATCATCATGGGTATCGGGGCGGCCTTGACCGAAGAGACCCTGTTCGACGAACGGTCCGGGCGCATCATGAACCCCTCGCTCGCCGAGTACCACGTCCCCGTCCACCTCGACGTGCCCCACATCGAGATCATCTATACCGACATCCCGGACGACCACACGGCCGGGGGCGCGCACGGCATCGGCGAGATCGGGATCACCGGTGTGTCCGCGGCGATCGCCAACGCGGTGTTCAACGCCACCGGCAAGCGCATCAGAGAGCTGCCGATCACCCTCGACAAGCTCCTCTGATCGAGCCCGGCGCTGCTGTCGACCGGCGGCGGATCAGGTCGTTGGCGTACAGGATGATCTTGTCGTCCCGGCCGAGCGCAGCAAGCGCCGACCGCGGGCTGGGAAAGCCGAGGGACCCGGGGATGTGCCCGGCCCGGAACTCCCACGGCCCGACCACCATGACCAGTTTCGCGCGGAGGTCATCAACCCCAACAACCTGTTGGCCTTCGGAGCCGCATAGAGTGGTACGGGCCGCCCTCCGCGGACCGAGTCCTCTCAGGCCGAGCACCGCGGTGGCCGCCTCTCCCCACTCGCTCCCCTCCCCCACTACCCCACTCCTTCAAGAGAGCGATAACGTAGAACCGGCTAAATCGGACGACCTGCGTGCGCTTGCTCGTGTCGAAGGCGAGCAGCACATCGGTGCGCATTGACCCGCGGTGACGCTGCCACCCAGGCTGGCGTGCGCATGCGGGCAAACGGTACCGATACGTCGCCTGGAGCACGACGGAAATTGCGCGCCGCGCGGGCGGCAGCGTCCGGCAGCCGGTGCGTCCGTGCTGCTCACGTCACCGACAGGTGCCCGGATCGCGTCCTTCCCGACACTGGATGAAGACGGCGGCGTTATCGATGCGCGACAACGAGGGATGAACCTTCTCCGCATGGAGGTTCGTACAGGCGGGGAAAGATACGACCGTCGCCACGCGACATGGAGAGGTTTCGTCCATGGATGGACTGCGAGGATCGGCCACCGTCCGGCGGACCCGCGGGCTGCTGCCCGTGACCGCCGCCCTGATGGTGCTGGCGGTGGTCGCCGCGGGCTGCTCGTCGGGCTCGGGCAAGGACCAGGCGGCCCCGGCGGCACCCCCACAAGGGTTCGCCACCTACCAGGGCCCCACCTACACCATCGCCTACCCCCAAGGCTGGCAGGTCACCACCAAACCCAACACAGGCGGCGGCCCCCCCACCGTGCTCATCACCGGCCCCCAAGGCACCGGCGGCTTCCAACCCGTCGTCGCCGTCGGCCACGACACCAACTACGCCAGCAGCTTCGACGACGCCCTGGAGGTCTTCCGCGCCGTCTCCATCGGCAAGACCGGCCAGGTCACACGCGACCAGCCCACCACGCTCCCCGG
>DASYTV010000160.1:0-4036 GCA_036001885.1 Actinomycetes bacterium | reverse complement strand
GGCGATGGCCCCTAGCCAGGTGAAAGGTGCTCCGCTGTTGCCGCGAGCCACCTCCACGACGAACGCGATGCTGATCGCTGTGATCACCGCAAATGCTGTCAAGCATGCTTGACAGGTGACCAGAGCCCGCGAGGGCCAAGGGCCGACGCCGACCGTCAGGGCCGGTTCCGGCAGTGTGGCGCGAGACCGGTGGTCACTCGCGGCACCGACTCGTCACACCACCACTCCACCACCGGTACGCCCGGACCTAAGCCGGATGCCCTAGGGCGGCGGGTATCGTCCGCACATGCGCCGCCTGCTGCGTGAGCTAAGCCCCGCTCGGTGGCTAGCGCGCGGCACTGCCAACATCGACGGAGCGATCTTCGGCACGATAACCGCGGCGGCGGTGATCGCCGCCAGTGCCGCCCACGACGCCACCATCGGCTCAGTCGTGGCAGTGACCGTCGTCACCGTCGTGGTCTTCTGGCTGGCCCACGTGTACGGGGAGGTCGTAGAGGGTCAGATGGAAGAGGGCCGATCGGGGGTTAGCGCCGTCGGCGAGGCAATGATCGACGAGCTCCCTGTCCTGGAAGCGCCGGCCCCGTCCGTGCTGTTGCTGCTCGTTGGGCTGATCGGCGTGTTCGACACCGAGACCGCCGTGCTGGCGGCGCTGTGGATGGCGGTCGCTCAGTTGGTGATCTGGGGTGTGGCTGCCGCTCGCCGGCACCGGCGGTCATGGCGGGCGGCAACGGTGTCCGGGGCGATCAGTGGGACGTTCGGCCTGGTCATCATCCTGCTCAAGGCACTGGTCCACTGAGGCTGCCGCTGCGGTGAGTAGTGGGCAGTGGCGGGCGCGGTGATGGGGCTAACCTTGCCTGCTGCGTCGGTGCGTAGAGCCGTTTCTAGGCAGGACCGGCGCTGACGCCCACAGGATGTGCCACAAGGGTGCCTAGTTCAAGAGCTCCTCGAGGTCGAGCCGGCGGACACGCGCAGGATCGGCGAGGACGTCGATCGCGACGATCTTGCCACCCTTGATCGTGAAACTGACGATCGACGCTGGTCGCCCATGGCGGTTGACGGCAACTCCCGGGACACCGTTCACCGAGGCCGGTTGTGCCAGCCACCCCGCTCCGGAGAAGCGGAAGCCCAGCCCTGCCACGGCGGACGCTCCGCGGACAACCATCGATGCGCCGACGGGGACCGCGCCGCGGTCGAGGCGCAACACGACATCCGGGTCGAGCACGGCAAGGAGGGACTCGAAATCACCGTCGCGCGAAGCCGCAAGGAAGGCGTCCACGATCTCGCGTTGACGGGTCACGTCTGTCTGGGAGGCCGTGGTAGCTCCCTGCACCCGGCGGCGGGCACGACTCGCTAGCTGACGGGCCGCGGCCGGCGTACGCCCCACGATCGGAGCGATCTCATCGAACGGCATGGCGAACATGTCGTGAAGCACGAACGCAAGCCGCTCTGCTGGGTCAAGGGTTTCAAGTACCACGATCAATGCGAGTCCGATGGAGTCAGCCAGCAGCGCCTCCTGCTCGGGGTTGGATCCGTCTGCGCGGCTGACGATCGGGTCGGGTACGTGGGCGTCCAGCGGCTCCTCGCGCCGCGACCGGCGGGAGCGCAACATGTCCAGGCAGACCCGCGCGACGACCGTCGTCAGCCACCCGCCCAGCTCCTTGATCTCGCCCGCATCCGCGCGGCTGAGGCGCAGCCAAGCCTCCTGGACCGCGTCGTCCGCCTCGCTCAGCGAACCCAGCATGCGGTAGGCCACGGCCCGCAGCCGGGTTCGGTTGTCCTCGAACTGCTCAGCGAGCCCGTCGCTGCCGACCACGATCACATCCCCTCGATCGGTTCCACTACGTCGGTGACGAACGGACGCCAAGCAATGTGACGAGGAACGTCTAGAGCGGCGGCGGGCCGGCCCGCAGACGGCGTTCGGCTGCACTGCGGACCGCCGTCGGATCCATGTCAGACCAGTCGGCATCAATCCACCAGGTCGCGCCTGCCTCGGCCCAGGGCCGGACCTGTTCTACCGCAGCAGCCGGGTCGTCGGCTGGGGTTGCCCCTTCGACCGTGATGGCGTAGGAGTCCATTGGCAGCCCGGCGGCTGCCCGTTCGCCGTGGATCCACGCCACGGCCTCCGCCATCACGGCGGGCGTGAGTTCGGAGTGCCCACCAGCATCTGGCGGCATGTATGCAGGAAGCCAGCCGTCCCATCGAGCTGCCCGCCGCATCGACTTCATCCGCGGCCACGCGCCGACGACCCACACGGGAATGCGCGGCTGTTGCACGACCGGCGGCGGCAGCAAGACCTCGCTTTGGCGCAGCGTGCGGTAGTGACGGCCGTCGAAGGTGAAGGGGCGGCCGCGCCACATGTGTTCCATCATCGCGAGGCCTTCGTCGAGCAGCTCGGCGCGCGCCCGGCGGCCAGGATCGTCCTCGAAGAGCCACCAGCGATCTTCGTCAGCTACGCCAAGCCCGACCGGGAGGATCACTCGGCCACCTGAGAGGTTGTCCAGCGAGGCTGTCTGGCTTGCCAGCTCCCACGGCCGCCGCCGCGGAACCGGCGTGAGCATCGTGCCGAGCAGGATCCGCTCGGTCCGCATGGCCGCGGCGGTCAGCGCCACCCAGGCGTCGATCGCCCAGATGCCTTCCCAGACGAAGAAGGCGTCCCATCCGTGATCCTCTGCGATCGTCGCAAGATCGGCAGCCACCCGCGCATCGCCGTAGGGCAAGACGAATCCGTACTTCACGGCGTCGACCGTACCGGCCACCTCCCACAGACCGGGCGGTAGCACACCCCCCAGGATCGAGGCCGCCTGCCCGGGACGAGGAGTCCGCTCCGGGTAAGCCATCCTTAACCGGAGAAGGGCTTGTTACCCGTGAGTAGCATGGCGTAAGTTACTCATGAGTAGCACCGCGGAGGGCGTGAGCCGATGGGGCACTACCGGAGCAATTTGCGCGATCTCGAATTCAATCTGTTCGAGGTGTTCGGCCGAGACGAGATTCTCGGCTCAGGCCGATATTCCGAGGTCGACGCCGAGACTGCGCGCAGCATTCTGGCCGAGGTCGAGCGGCTGGCGTCCAACGAGCTTGCCGCCTCCCTGCTCGACTCGGACCGGCATCCACCGGTCTTCGACTCCGGCACGAACTCCGCGAGACTCCCCGAGGCGTTCAAGCGATCGTTCCGCGCCTACCAGGACGCCGAGTGGTACCGGCTCGACCTGCCGGCCGAACTCGGCGGAATCATTGTGCCGCCAAGTCTGCGATGGGCGGTTGCCGAGCTGGTGCTCGGCGCTAACCCGGCTGTCCACATGTACTCGAGCGGCGCGAGCTTCGCCCATGTCATCTGGGACTTCGGTACTGAGGATCAGCGGAAGCTTGCTCGGTGGATGGCAGACAAGCGCTGGGCCGCGACCATGGTCCTCACCGAGCCGGACGCCGGCTCCGATGTCGGTGCTGGGCGGAGCCGAGCCACTGCGCAACCGGACGGCTCCTGGCACATCGAGGGAGTCAAGCGGTTCATCACCGGCGGGGAACACGACCTGACCGACAACATCGTTCACCTCGTCCTAGCGCGGCCGGACGGGGCCGGTCCCGGCACCAAGGGTCTCTCGCTCTTCGTGGTACCCAAGTACCTCGTGGATCTCGAAACCGGCGCGCTCGGCGAACGCAACGGTGTCTATGCGACCAACATCGAGCACAAGATGGGTTTCAAGGTCTCGACCACCTGTGAACTGCGCTTCGGTGAGAAGCATCCGGCGAAGGGGTGGCTGCTCGGTGACGTCCACGACGGCATCGCGCAGATGTTTGTCGTCATCGAATACGCGAGGATGATGGTCGGCACCAAGGCGATTGCCACGCTCTCCAGCGGTTATCTCAACGCCGTCGACTTCGCGAGGTCGCGCGTGCAGGGGCCCGATCTCACCCGGGCCACCGACAGGTCGGCGCCACGGATGCCCATCATCAAGCACCCCGAGGTCCGGCGCAGCTTGATGCTGCAGAAGTCCTACGTCGAAGGCATGCGTGCGCTCGTCCACTACACGGCGACCTT
>DASYTV010000159.1:0-2153 GCA_036001885.1 Actinomycetes bacterium | reverse complement strand
GCCGACAAACTGGAGGCGCTGTTGCGTGTGCTCGAGCCTTTCGGCATCAAAGAGCTCGTACAGTCCGGCGTGGTGGCGATCAACCGCGGCGGCCGATCCTTGACCGATCGCGCGATGCGTGCCGTCGCCTCGTGACTCCCGCAGCCGCCCTAGCAAGCAGATCGACAACGCAAGGAGATCCCATGGCAGAGCTCTACTACAACGACGCCGCTGACCTCGGTGTCATCCAGTCTCGGCAGGTCGCCGTACTCGGCTACGGCAGCCAAGGTCACGCGCATGCCCTTTCCTTGCGCGACTCGGGCGTGGACGTACGGGTGGGCCTCCCCGGGGGATCGAAGAGCCGGACCGCCGCCGAGGAGGAGGGGCTCCGCGTCCTCACGCCCTTCGAGGCCTGCGAGGAGGCAGATCTGATCATGATCCTCGCGCCCGACCCGGTGCAGCGGCGGCTCTACGCCGAAGCGGTCGAGCCGAACCTGATCGACGGCGACGCCATCTTCTTCGGCCATGGCTTCAACATCCGCTATGGCCTGATCAAACCGCCACCCGGCGTCGACGTGTGCATGGTCGCCCCCAAGGGTCCCGGTCACCTGGTGCGTCGCCAGTTCAGCGAGGGCAAGGGTGTGCCCGTGCTCGTCGCCGTTGAGCAGGACTCGACCGGAAAGGCATGGGATCTCGCGCTCTCGTACGCCAAAGGCATCGGCGGCACGCGGGCCGGTGCGATCAAGACGACCTTCACCGAGGAGACGGAGACAGACCTTTTCGGCGAGCAGGCCGTCCTGTGCGGCGGAGTATCCGAGCTGATCAAGGCGGGTTTCGACACGCTCGTCGACGCGGGCTACCAACCCGAGATTGCCTACTTCGAGTGCATGCACGAAATGAAACTCATCGTGGACCTCATGTACGAGGGCGGGCTGTCGAAGATGTGGTGGTCGGTATCGGACACCGCAGAGTACGGCGGCTATGTCAGCGGGCCACGCATCGTCCCCGAGGCGACCCGCGCAGAGATGCGGCGGATTCTCACGGAGGTCCGCGACGGCTCCTTCGCGCAGCGTTGGATCGACGAGTACGACAGCGGGTCGCCGAACTTCACCGCAATGCGAGAGGCCGAGCGGCAGCGCCAGATCGAGCAAACCGGCGCCGCCCTCCGCCCGATGATGAGCTGGATCGACTGAGAGGCGACTCCTCGGCGGCCGGGAGCGGGCACCGTACAGAAACTCGCCGGCCCGATCCGGAGGCAGCAGGCTGATGGCGTGCGCGCAGTCGGCGCTGTCCGGGCTCACTGTGGTGCCGCTGGAGAAACCCGTACACGGTATCGGGCACAAAAGCCACAAAAGGTCTGAGCAGCTCGGAACTGCCCGCCGCATGTACGAGTTTCTGTTGCCCGGTGCAGGTCGCGCCAGCGTCCATCGAGGATTGCCCGGATTAGAGCGCTGGTCGGTGGGAGTTCGTTCGGTGGCCGGGAGTGCCCGACTACACTGGCGGGCACGCCGCGGGCACAGCGCCGTGTTCTTCCGCCGCGGTCCAGCTAGTGATCACCCCCGTGTGCTCCGTGCCTGCGTGCACCCGACTGAGCCACGGCATGCGGTCGAAAGGAACCGGCAACCGTGACCAAACCCGTCGTTCTCGTCGCCGAGGAGCTGGCTCCGGCCGGTCTCGCACTTCTGGAGGACGAGTACGAGGTTCGGCAGGTGGACGGGGCGGATCGTGATGCCCTGCTGCCTGCCCTTGCTGACGTCGATGCATTGATCATCCGCAGCGCCACCAGGGTCGACGCGGAAGCCCTGGCTTCGGCTCCGCGGCTGCGGGTCATCGCACGAGCCGGCGTCGGCCTCGACAACGTCGATGTCCCCGCCGCCACTCGGGCCGGCGTGATGGTGGTCAATGCACCGCAATCCAACATCGTCTCCGCCGCCGAGCACACCGTCGCCTTGTTGCTCGCGACCGCGCGCAACGTGCCAGCGGCCAACGCGGCTCTCAAACAGGGCGAGTGGAAGCGGTCGAAGTACACCGGTGTCGAGCTTCAGGAAAAGGTCGTCGGCATTGTCGGCCTCGGCAGGATCGGGGTCCTGGTCGCGCAGCGCCTGGCCACCTTCGGCGTCAAGCTGATCGCCTACGATCCCTACATCCCCGCCGCTCGCGCCGCGCAGCTTGGG
>DASYTV010000158.1:0-7858 GCA_036001885.1 Actinomycetes bacterium | reverse complement strand
CTGGAGGCCGCCGGCGATGGCTGATCGGTTTGACGTCATCGTCGTAGGGCTGGGCGCGCTCGGCAGCGGCACCTGCTGGCAGCTAGCACGACGAGGTGTACGCGTGCTGGGAGTCGAGCAGTTCGAGCTGGGGCACGAGCGCGGCGCATCACACGACACCTCACGGATCCTGCGCCGGTCCTACCACACAGCCGGGTATGTGACGCTGGCCGGCGAGGCGTACGACGACTGGGCCGCGCTGTCCGACGATGCCGCCGACAAGCTCGTCACCGTCGTGGGCGGCCTCGACCTCTTCCCACCCGATGCCGCCATCCCGATCGGCGACTACACCTCCAGCATGGCGGCGGCGGGCGTCCCCTATTCGGTTCTCGAGGCCGCCGAGGTCGCCCGTCGCTGGCCGCGGATACGCCTGCCCGCCGGAACCGTCGCCCTCTACCAGGCGGACACGGCGATCGTTCCTGCGGCCCGAGGCACCGCTGCAATGCAGCGGGCCGCGCGAACCCACGGCGCGGTCCTTCGCGACCGTACGCCCGTGGTCGGCATCCGGCCCAATGCCGGCCCGCGGGGCGGAGTCGAGCTCGCGACGGCGGACGGGCACCGCCATCGAGCCGATCGCGTCGTGGTCACCGCCGACGGATGGACCAACGAGCTGCTCGCCGGACTCGGCATGACGCTGCCGCTCACCGTCACGCAGGAGCAGGTGACCCGTTTCGCGGCGGACGACCCGCGGGCCTTCGCCGCGGACCGCTTCCCGGTGTGGATCTGGATGGACGACCCCTCCTTCTACGGGTTCCCTGCCGATGGCGAGGCATTGGTCAAGGCGGCCCAGGACTGCGGCGGCCCGCCGGTGACGGTCTGGGATCGGTCCTTCGACCCCGACCCTGCGCGCGTCGATCTGCTTGCGTCGTTCGTTCGTGCGACCTTCCCCGGGCTGGGACGGGCTGTACGAAGCAAGACCTGCCTCTACACGCTCACACCGGATCGCGACTTCGTGCTGGACGCGCTGCCCACCCACCCGGACGTCTTCATCGGTCTCGGTGCGGGCCATGGCTTCAAGTTCGCGCCGAGCTTCGGCCGGATTCTTGCCGACCTTGCCACGACCGGAACGACGAGCAGCGACATCGGCGCCTTCGCCATCGACCGTCCGGCCCTCACCGAACCTGCCAGGGAATCCTCATGGCTGGTGTGAGCTGCCGCCGGTCACCGTCGACGGACCTCGGACCTGGGACACTGGCGACACTAGGCGAGCGCACCGTCGGTCAGGCCGAGCTCGCTTTCTGCCTGGCGGCGCACCCAGGAGTCCATCTCCTTGCGGCTGAGTACGCCCGGATGCACCGTGACCTGGATCGCGAGGCCGTCCAGCAGCGCAGTAATGCGCCAGGCGGCGGCATGGGGGTCGGGGCAGTGGAACTCTCCGGACTCCACCCCGTCCACGATCACGCCGGCAACGGACTCCTTCCAGAACAGATCGAGGCGCCGGGAGACCGCTCGCAGCTCCGGCTCACGGAGGGCTGCACCCCAGGCGTCGATCCACAGCGTCCAGCTGGGCGAGGAGGAACCTGTCGGCGAATAGAGCCGAAGCACTGCACGGAGGCGTTCCAGCGCCGAGCCGCCGGCCTCGCGCGCCTTGGTCAGCCGCCACAGGTCGCGCTCCGCGGCGTACTCGAAGGCCGCTGCGAGCAGCCGGTCCTTGCTCGCGAAGTGATAGAAGACGAGCGCCGGGCTGATCCCGAGAACAGCCGCGACGTCTGCGACTCGGGTGCTCGCGAATCCGCGGCGGGCGATCTCCTCCACCGCGGTCCGCAAGATCTCTTCCTTGCGCACCGCAGCGTTCTGCCGCCGCACTCGATTCGCCACGGGAAGACCTTAGTAGGCCTGGTCGCACAGATTCCCCTGGTCAGTGGAGGTATCTCATGACAGCCGCGCCGATCGCACCGGACGCTCTCGAGCCAGCGCTGCGACCGTTCGGGCGCGGCACCATGCTCCCCGCCGAGGCTTATACCTCTGCCGAGGTCCTGGCGTGGGAGCAGAGGCATTTCTTCGCCGGCACCTGGACCTGCGCTGGGCGCGAGATCGAGCTACGGATCGACGGCGGCAGCAACCCGGTCACCCAGCGGGCGATCAGCGTCGGGGACATCGCCGTCCTGCTCACCTGGGCCCCCGGAGAGGGGGGAATCCGCGCCTTCGCGAACACCTGTCGCCATCGAGGCCACGAAATCCTGCCCGCCGGATGCACGTCGACCAAGCGCGCGCTGATGTGCCCGTACCACGCCTGGACCTACAACCTCGACGGTGGGCTGATGAGCGCACCCGGCTTCCGTGACCTGGCAAGCTTCGATCCCGCCGAGCACGGCCTCGTCGAGCTGCCGGCGATCGTCTGGCACGGCTGGGTGTTCGTGAACGCGACTGGCGGCGGGCCACTGTTCCACGACCACATTGGTGCGCTCGGGAACTTCGTCGCCCCGTATGCGCCGGAGGGTCTCATTCACCTCGCCAAGCACGACTACGAGGTCGCGGCCAACTGGAAGGTGGTCGTGGAGAACTATCACGAGTGCTACCACTGCCCGTTGATCCACCCTGAGCTGTGCCAGGTGTCGCCGCCGAACAGCGGGGAGAATTTCGACCTGCCTGGCGCGTGGGTCGGCGGCTCCATGGACCTGCGCGACGGCGCGGTCACGATGTCACTGGACGGAAGATCCGCGGGCATTCCGATCCCGGCCGTGGATTCGCGACAGGTGCTCTACCTCGGGCTGTTCCCGAACTTGCTGATCTCGCTGCACCCGGACTACGTGATGACGCACCGGCTCACACCACTCGCACCGGACCGCACCGCGATCGAGTGCTCGTGGTACTTCGTCAAGGGAGTGACGGATCCGTCGTTCGCGGTGGACTTCTGGGACCGTACGAACCGGCAGGACTGGTCCGCCTGCGAGTCGGTCCAGCGCGGTCTCGCATCGCCGCACTTCAAGCCCGGCCCGTTCGCGCCGAGCGAAGACGCGGTCTATACCTGGGTGACGATGGTCGCCCGCGGCTATCAGGGTGTGCCGCCACACGTCTCGACTGCTCCGGCGGACCTCACCGCACGGCCGCGGTGACATCACGCCGCAAGGAGTCGAGGTCGACCCCGGCGTCGACCAGGATCCGTACCGCGAGACCCTCACCTTCGCGGAGGAGACCAAGCAGAATGTGACCGTCGGCGATGTGCTTGTGGTGCAGCCGCAGGGCCTCCCGCAGGGACAGCTCAAGGACCTTCTTGGCACGAGCCGTAAACGGGAGATGGCCGGAGGTGAGGCGCCGCCGCTCGCCACGGCGCCCCGGCGGCTGGTCAAGTGCGCCCGCGCCGAACGTTGCCTCCACCTTTTCCCGGACCGCGGACAGGTCGATGCCGATCGTCTCCAGCGCTTCGGCGTCCAGGTCGCCTGGCGGCACGGGGATGATTCGAGTGAGAGCCTCACGCACCTGGTCATGATCCACCCCCTGCAGCCGGAGGCATCGCGCCGAATCCGACTCCGAGTCGGCGAGTAGCCCAAGGAGGAGGTGCTCGGTGCCTATGTAGCGGTGGCCCAAGCCTCTGGCTTCGACCTGTGCCTGGACGACCGCTTCGCGGGCCGAGTCGGTGAATCGCTCGAACATCAGTCATCTCTCCCGTCTGAGCAGCCCGCGGCCGCCGGCGTACTTCTTGTGCACCGCCTGTTTCGTCACACCGAGGTGCAGCGCGATCTCCTGCCAGGACCAGCCACGGTCCCTGGCGTTGCCGACCTGGAGTGCCTCGAGCCGCTCGACCAGCGCCCGGAGCGCGTGTACGGCCCTCAGGCCCACGGCTGGATCGCGGCCGCCGGCGTCGGACGCTAGCTGTGCGGTATCGGTCATAGGAGTCAACCTAAGTTGACTCGCCCTCCTTGTCAACCTTGGTTGACACACTCTCGGATAAGTGTGCAACGGTCTTGGGCCAACACATCCCGCAGGGAGGTCGCGTTCACGACGGGGAGCGCGTCGACGGTCTGGGTCGGGATTCCGCAGAGCGCGGAGCCACGCGGGGATCAGTCGGTGTGCGCGGAACCTGACTTTTCGGCGTCGGTGGATCAGCCAATGTGCGCGAAGCCTGACAGGAACGGCCTCAGCGTCATGTTCCCCGCACAATGGTCGATCGCGATTCGTCGAATAGTCAGGTTCCACGCACGTCGCTTGATCTTTTGTGAATGAAGTACCGCAGCATGAACTGCTGCAGAGTTTGCTGCACAGTGTTAGGCTCATGGGGTGCCAGAGTCCGTGCGCAAGAGCGTCACGCTCGGCGACGCGGAGCTGGCTCTGCTGGCAGCGCTTCGCGAGCAGGGATCGCTGGAGCGCTCCGCATGGCGAGCGCTGACCGGCGAGGATCCGACTCGCATGTCGGAGTCGGCCATCCTGAGTGAGCTGATCCGGATGGGCCGTAAGGTCGTCATCGATCAAGTCCTCGCCGACGGCTACACCGAGCTCGCCATGACGGCGGATGCCGATGACGCGGCCTACCACCGAGCGGTCCGGGCCGGCCGCAGGGGGTTAAGCCCACGTCGTACGGGCGCAGCGTGATCACAGCGCTCGTGCCAGTCCGCGGGCGCATTTATTACGCCGACATCGGATACGGCGATCGCCCGTTCCTCGTGGTCTCCAATAACCGGCGCAATCAGTCCCTCGAATCGGTTCTCGCCGTCAGGATCACGACCAGCCAGAAGCCCGCCATCCCGACGGTTGTGCGGCTGGCCGCGGACGACCCGGCGACGGGCTTCGCGCTCTGCGACGACCTCGCGCCGCTATACCGGGACGAGATCCGATCGGACGCCGGCGCCGCCACTCCTGCCACGATGAGACGGATCGCCGAGAGCCTCAGGTCGGCGCTTGCCCTCTGACATGAGGGCGCTACGCAGCCAAGCCTGGTAGTCGACCTCTGAGCGGGATGACTGCTGGAGTGCGCCAGGTGACGCCGCAGTGCAACAGCATCTCTTCATGTATCTACGCGCCAGATCGACGCTCCTCTCGTTGAGATGAGTCGCTGGGGGATCTCAGAGATCCCTTGAAGCACTTTGGGGGCACAGCGTGAGGACTGCGACGAGTACAGCGGAGAGCCGGTGGCGAGGCCGGGCTGTCAGCCTGGCCTTCCTCGTTGCCGTTGCTCTAGGTGCGACGGCATGCGGGGGTTCGGACTCGACATCCGACAAGGACGCTTTCCAATCGGGCAGGTTGGATCAGAGCGCTTCCAACCCGGGCGGAGATGGAGACGGGTCGAGTCAGAGTGGGGCGAACTCGGGAGACAACGCCGACGGATCAGGTGGGAGCGGATCGGATCAGGGTAACGACCGCGACGGCTCGGGTGGAGCAGCGGGCTTCCCAGGCGGCGAAGGGAACGGCGCCGAAGCCGTGGGCGCCCCGATCAACATCCCGAGCATCGTGCAGGATCAGGGCAGGCCGCTGGCCCAGGTCGAGGCCGAGATCACCGAGTCGGTGCTCGAACAGTGTGGAGGGGAGCTGTGCATCACGCTCACCGTGCAGGAGTCCGATCCGGACTTCCAGACCTGCCAGTTTGTGCGCACCGAGCCCCCGCAGGACACCGATGTGGAGCGCGGCAGCACGGTCGTGATCGTGGCGGGCACACAAGCCTGCGAGGACGAGCAGCCAGCGGCCGAGGGGGACTCGGCCTCCGACGCGACGTCACCAACACCAGAGGAGGGCACAACGACTGACGATGGCCAGGAGCAGGAGACCGATGAACTCGGTACCCCCTGATGGCGAATCGGCAATGGGGGACATCTCCCGGCTCGCCAAGATCCTCGGCAAGGTCGTTGCACCAACGACAGCGCTCACGGCACTGCTGTTCTACTTCGGCTGGTCGCACGCCTACTGGTTCTTCGACTACTTCGGCGTCAACTCAACTCTGCTCGGACTGTCCACCACCGATTACCTGATGCGCAGCCTGGATGGGTTGTTCGTGCCGGTCACAGTGGCGGCGGCGGTCGGTCTGCTGGTTGTGTGGGGGCGGGTCCTCGGCCAGAGCCGTATACGTCCGGCCGCTCGAGCTCGGTTGGACCGGGCAGCGGACTGGGTGGTACCGATCGCCGGAGTCGCGCTCACGGTCAATGGGCTGTCCCGGCTGTTCTGGAAGAACTCGCTCAACACCGCACTCGCAATCGCTCCCCTTAGCCTCGCGGCGGGTGTGTTGTTGCTGGCCTGGGCCGTCCGTCGCAGAAATGGGACCTCGGTCCCCGGCGGGCCCGTCCCGTCCATGACGTGGATCCCGGTCCTGGAGTGGGCATCGATCTTCCTGCTCGTCGGCCTCAGCCTGTTCTGGGCCACGAACGACTACTCGGCTGCGGTGGGCCGCGCACGGGCTCGCGAGTTCATCGCGAACCTGTCAGCACAACCCAGCGTCATCCTCTATAGCGAACGGAGCCTCAGCGTCAACGCACCGGGCGTCCGGACCGTTCGCTGCTCCGACCGAGACGCCGCGTACCGCTTCCGGTACGACGGCCTGAAACTTGTGTTGCAGTCCGATAGTCAGTACGTCCTGCTACCTGCGGCTTGGACTAAAGACAACGGAGTGGCCATTGTGATGCCGCGCACGGACGCGCTGCGGCTCGAGCTCGTGCGGGCGTCGGTCGCCAACACCGTGCCCGGACCGATCTGTTGATCTCGCCTTAGGGTCCAGCCGGACGGTCCACCTTGCGCCAAACGGAGCTCTACGCAGCCAAAGCGGGGTAGTCGCCCTCTGGTTACACGCACGGCGTGGCGCGATCACCACGCTTCATTGAGAAGAGCCGACATTACGGCTGCGCGCATCACGTTCTGTCGAAGGTTCTGGCCCAGTGGCGAGTGGCGAGGGTCTCACCGTTCTGTTTGACTTCGAGGTCGATGACGACGTCGTAAGACCGGGGCCTGACCCGTAGATCCAGAGTGGAGCGTACAGAGACCGCGGCTTCCGGCCACTCGAGTGAGAAGGTCACGTCGGCTTCCGCGCGCTGCTCGAAGCTCGCGCGGTCAACCGTCACCCGGCCCTGGTAGCGCTCGGTCGCCCTGCCGTAAGGCGTGTCGTACGTCGATCCACTGCCGACCACACACGCTGTCTCGCCCCGTACGACATCCCTTTCAACACGCCAGACCACTGAATTGTCGACATTTTCCGCTGCGCCGCCGGGTTCGAACGCCGGAACTCGTGACGTAAGCGATGCGTTCGTCCCGGTCTCCAGCGTCGGAAGCTCCAGCGTGCCGCCGCACAGCTCCACGGTCAGCGGCTGCGGTGGGGCAACCGTGTTCGGCCAATCCGCGCCGGCAATCGCGAGCCTGAGCCGATGCCCGGGCTCGAAGACCCACGAGGTCGCCTCGAGCTCGACCTCGATGTCGTACTCCTCGCCCTCTACCAACGGATCAGATCGGTCCAGGCCCTCCCTGCGCAACAGGTTGAGGAGGCCGCGGGTAATCAGGGCGGACGTGCCATCCGGCCAGACGTCGCACAGCCGGACGGCGAGGTGGGCGACCGGGGCCGAGGACGCCACCCGCGCGCGCAGCCGTGGGTGGCCAAGCAGGTCGAGTCCGTCCGCCGGCCAGTCCCAGGTCAGCGAGTCCGCATCATCGTGGCGCTGGTCGCCCGGCTGGCCGTACGGCAGGTGTCCGGCACAGGAGATCCAGGCTGCCGTGCCGACGTCGGGCGCGACCTGGTAGGGCGGGCGTGCCTCTACCGAGAAGGTACGTGATCTCACTGCTGCGGTCGGCCGGTCGAGTGCCCGCCATTCGCCCTCGAAGGTGTCGAGCGTCGGCGACGGCCGCGTCGATCGGCGAGCGAAATAAACGACCGCCGGCTCCGCGTCGACGCCGTTGTCCTTGCCGCGCA
>DASYTV010000157.1:0-5821 GCA_036001885.1 Actinomycetes bacterium | reverse complement strand
CGAGCAAAGCTTGAAACAGATAGCGAGCCTCGCCGACTGGGACTCCTTCGTCGAGGAGGCTCTGACCCCGGAGGGCACGCCGACCAAGGGAGAGACCAAACAGCTAGGCGATGTCGAAGTGGTCGGCCTCGTCGACAGCAAAGACGACGGCACCTTGTGGATCCCGGTTGAAGACGACCCGCTTCCGGTGCAGGCAGACTCCTCTGACGGCGGCGTGATCAAGTTCACGGAGTGGGGCGAGCCTGTCTCGGTCAAGCCCCCACCCGCTGACCAGGTCATCGACCTGGAAGAGCTCACTCGCTGACCGATTACTCCCTGAGAGCAGGGCGCACACCAGGTACAGGTCGGCGCAGCCGGCGCGACCGTTCCCGGCTAGGTTCCCTCCATGGGAGTTGTGACTGTCGACGGCGACGCGCTCACCGTCGAAGATCTCGTCGCGGTGGCCCGCGGCCGTGCGAGAGCCGAGCTAGATCCGAAGGTCGAAGAGCGGATGGAGCGCAGCCGTGCAGTGGTCGTCGATGCCGTCGAGCAAGGCAAGATCATGTACGGCATCACCACCGGATTCGGCGCCCTCGCCGACACCCACATCGGCCGCGCCGACCTCGAGGCGATGCAACTCGCGCTTGTCCGCTCGCACGCGGCGGCGGTCGGCGAGCCACTGCCCGACGACGTTGTCCGGGGCTTGCTCCTGCTTCGCGCGAGGACGCTCGCGGCCGGCTACTCCGGGGTCCGCGCGGACTTGCCGCGGCGGCTTCTCGATCTGCTTAGCCGGGGCCTGATTCCGGTGATCCCGGGCAAGGGATCCGTTGGCGCGTCCGGCGATCTCGCACAGCTCGCACATCTAGCGCTTCCTCTGATCGGCGAGGGACGGCTGCGGCGACCCGGGGCGACGGGCGAGATGGTGTACGGGCGACCGGCGGCCGAACTGCTCGCCGAGGAACGTCTCGAGCCGCTCACCTTGGCGCCCAAGGAAGGGCTGTCGTTGATCAACGGCACCGAGCCGATGCAGGTGTTGCTAGCACTCGCCATCGACGAGGCAGAGCTGCTCGCGAAGGTCGCCGACCTGGCCTGCGCGATGTCCATCGAGGCGCTCCTCGGAACTGACCGCCCGTACGACGAGCGCGTCCAGCTCATCCGGCCGCACCCGGGACAGCTGGCCAGCGCCGCCAACCTGCGCGTGCTCCTTGCCGGTTCCGCGCTGATGGCGAGCCACCGCGAAAGCGACCACGCGGTCCAGGATTCCTATGCCCTGCGGTGCGCACCCCAGGTCCACGGCGCTGCCAGGGACGTGGTCGCGCATGCCCGCCGCACGATCGAGATCGAGCTTGGCGCAGTCGTGGACAACCCAGTGATCGTGCCCGACGGCGAGGTGATGTCGACGGGGAACTTCCATGGCGAGCCGCTCGCCTTCGCCGGTGACATGCTCGCGATCGCGCTGGCCGAGCTGGCCTCCATCTCCGAGCGGCGCACCTATCGCCTGCTCGATCCAGCGGTGTCACGCGGGCTGCCGCCCTTCCTTGCGCCCGCCGCAGGAACCAACTCCGGATACATGATCGCGCAGTACACCGCCGCCTCACTGGTCAGCGAAAACAAGGTTCTCGCCCATCCCGCGAGCGTCGACACCATTCCGACCAGCGGGAATCAGGAGGACCACGTCTCTATGGGCTGGACCTCGGTGCGCAAGCTCCACGACGTGCTGGCCAACGTCCGCAGCGTTCTCGCGGTCGAGATCATCACCGCAGCACAGGGAATCGACTTTCGCATGTCGATCGCCACTCCGGCGCCGGCAGTGGCGGCGGTCCACCGGCGGCTGCGCGAAACCGTCGAGACGATGGTGACCGACCGCTCTATCGGCGACCAGATCGATGCCGCAGCCGCATGCCTCCCCGAACTCGTCGCCGCCGCCGAGTCGGCCAGCGGCCCGCTTGCCTGACCGTGTGGTGATCACCGATAGTGATGTGCCGCCGCTAGCGTGGGTCGGAGGGCGGCTCGCGACTGGCCTAGCCGACGTAACCTCCGACCTGTCGGCCCTCGACTCGGCCGGGTTCTGGGCCGTCGTGGTGACGTACGAGCGGGAGATCACCTGCGCCCGGTTCGAGGACGTCCGTCGCCTGCCACCTGGCCTGCGTCCGCACTGGCCCTGGCGCGGGCCTGCCCTGACCGACTGGACATCGTCGATGGACCAAGGGGAGTACGTCGCAGCGGTCGACAAGATCCGCTCATACATCGCGGGCGGCGATGTTTACCAGGCCAACCTCTGCCGGGTCCTTTCCGCCCCGCTGCCCGATCCCGCGCAGAGCGACATCGCCGGCCTCGGCCGATTGCTGGCCCACGGCAATCCGGCGCCATACGCCTCGGTCGTTCGGTTGCCACGGCGAGGCGTCCACATTGCCAGCGCGTCCCCCGAACTCTTCCTCAGCCGCAACGGCTCTGCTATCGCGTCGAGTCCGATCAAGGGCACCGGACGCACCGCCGATGAGCTCCTCGAGAAGGACTACGCCGAGAATGTGATGATCGTGGACCTCGTCCGCAACGATCTCGGTCGGGTCTGCGAGATCGGCTCCATCGCCGTGCCCGCGCTGTACAAGATCGAAGCGCACCCGGGGCTGGTCCACCTCGTCTCCACTGTCTCTGGTGAGCTGCGACCAGGCATCGGGTGGCCCGAGATCATGGACGCAACCTTCCCACCGGGATCGGTGACCGGAGCACCCAAGTCGAGCGCATTGCGCATCATCGCCGAGCTGGAGCCGGCGCGGCGCGGCCCGTACTGCGGTGCGATCGGCTGGGTCGACGCGGAGCGACGGGAGGGCGAGCTCGCGGTCGGTATCCGCTCCTTCTGGCGAGAAGGTGGACAGCTGCGGTTCGGTACCGGCGCTGGTATCACCTGGGGGTCTGACCCGCTGCTGGAGTGGCAGGAGACCGAGCTGAAAGCAGCGAACCTGCTCGCGGTTGCGTCTAGGACGTCGACCGACTGAGGGCGGTGCTCGGACAGACTGCTGCCCTGAACCATGGAGGAGGGAGAGAGGCGCCGATGGCGGTCTGGATCGAGGGCATTGTGCGGGCGGACGACGATGCGAAGGTGTCGGTGTCCGACCACGGCTTCACGGTCGGCGACGGGGTGTTCGAGACCGCGAAGGTGACCGGAGGTACGGTCGTCGCGCTCAGCCGCCACCTGCGGCGGCTGGCCCGCAGCGCGGCCGCGCTGGGTCTACGGCCGATCGACGAGGATCAGGTGCGCGCGGGGGTGGCGGCTATCCTCAGCGGGACCGAGATCCCGGATCCTGGGCGCCTGCGCATCACATACACCGGCGGGGTGGCACCACTTGGCTCGGATCGCGGCGACGCGGGCCCGACGCTCGTGGTGGCGTTGGCCGCGGCGCGACCGTGGCCGCCATCTGCTGCCGCGGTGACGGTCCAGTGGACACGTAACGAGCGATCGGCGGTCGCCGGGGTGAAGACCACGTCCTACGCGGAGAACGTCGTGGCGCTGGCTTACGCCAGAGACCGCGGGGCCAGCGAAGCGATCTTCGCGAATACCCGCGGCGGCCTTTGTGAGGGCACCGGGTCCAACGTCTTCGCGGTCTACGGGGACCGGGTGGTCACGCCGCCTCTGTCGTCCGGCTGCCTGGCCGGCACCACTCGCGAGCTGTTCCTCGAATGGTCGGCCGACTCGACGCCCAGTGGTGTGAAGTCAGTAGAGGAGACGGACCTGCCTCTTGCTGAGCTGCGCGGCGCGGACGAAGTCTTCCTCACCTCGGCCACTCGCGACGTACAGCCGCTGCATCAGCTCGACGGCCGAGCGCTACCCGGAGCCGGCGGCCCTATCAGCCGGTCCTGCGCTGATCATTTTGTGGCCCGGATCACGGCGACGCCCGATCCCTGATCCTCGCCGGCCCCGCGGTTACGCGGTCGAGAGACCCGCCCGGCGCCGGGCCCGGTAGGCAGCGACGTGCAGCCGGTTTCCACAGGTGCGGCTGTCGCAATAGCGGCGGCAGCGGTTCTTGGACAGGTCGACGAGCACGTGCCCGCAATCGGGCGCCTCGCAGGTGCGCAGGCGCTCGAGCTCACCCTCCGCGACGACCCGGGCGAGCGCCATGCCGCAGTGCGCGGCGAGCAACTCCGCGACCGGCGCGCCGGGGGCGAAGTAGTGAATGTGCAAGCCGTAGCCGTCGTGATCAGAAAGATGAGGCGTCACGTTCGCCTCGGCGAGCAGCTCATTGAGCATCGCTGCGGCAGTAGGCGTGTCATCAACGGCGAACAGCACATGCAGCCGCTCACGCAGCAGGCGTACCTCGTCGAGGTCGGACTCGCTGACCTGGTCTGCGCCGCTGATCTGCCGCTTTATCGCGAGGTCGCGTAGCGCGTCGAGATCGGGAAGCCCTTCCCGTCCGTCAGCGGCGGGTGATGTGTTGATCAGCTCGGTCGTCGTGACGAGCGCATCCTCGGTGTCGTGACCTAGATACACCGTCACTCCCTTGATTGTCTTGAGAAATTCGTGCCCTATCCCTTGACACTCTCGTGTCTGACAGGAGTGTAGGTCGAGTTTGAACGTGACGCCATTTGACTCTTGGCCCGCACCGCTGATCGCACAGCCTGGCCGCCCGGACGCCCCGCATTCCGGAGGCATCGACACCTACCGGAGGCATCGACACCTAATGGACACGCGACACTAGGCCGTACGAGAAGGGAGGGGACCCGAACGGCCGGGCCGGTCGGTTGCGACACCGATGGCGACCGACCCGACCGCGGGATTCATTGCGGTGAGCGGCAGTCAGCCGGGAAGCTCACCCTCCAGGAGGGCGACGAGCTCTGAGTCGAGGTCGATGTGCAGGTGTTCAGTGCCGGGTGGGACGGTGACATAGGTCCGGTTAAGGAAGACCCGCAGGTCATCAGCTGGAGCCTCGAGCAGAGCATGCCCTTCGGGGGACGACAGAGAAATGCAGACAACCTCCGCCCCACGGCTCCGACTCGGCCATACCCGGACATCTCCGTAGCCTGCAGGCTCCCGTAGGCCCTCGCCGAGCAGATCCCTTGCGAACACCCACTCCACGGTCTCGTTCTCGCCGGTGTGGAAGGTCGCGTGCACAGCATGCGGGTCGTCGCTGTCGTATCGCATTGAAGCCGCGATTGTGAGCGATGAGTCGCCCGACACGAGCAGGCGAAGCCGCAGTTCGCAGGACACGGATGCACGCGCTCGACCGCTCATGACGCTCGCGGGCCTTTCGCTCGGACCGGGCCGGCTGCATCAACCGGATGTCGCGTAAGTGCCCGCACCGGAGCGGGTCCCAAACCCCTCGGTCCGATATGCCCGGAACGGATTGCGCCGATGGTGCCCAGGAAGCCTTATCACGGCCGGGTGTCGCCCTAAGGGTCCGGGTCTGTGGCCCGACCGAACCCTGCCTGGCACGGGCCCGGATCACTGCTCAGACCTGTCCCGACCGAATCCCTGCCGACGCGAGGTCCCTTCTGCGCCTCTCGCGTAGTGTGGCTACATGTCGAGCGTTCGCGGGGGCGACACGCCGTCACTAGCGGCAGGAAGGCCTCCTGAGCAGCAGCAACGCGGCGGCCGATACCGGGCTCGTTACCGTCGAGTAAGGGAGGCGGCCCGACGGCGCCGGGCACTCGATCTGGCCTGGCGGATCACCGTCCTCATGGTCGGTATCGCGATTGTCTCAGCAGGTTTGGTGATGTTGATCACGCCTGGCCCCGGATGGGTCGCGATCATCGTAGGGCTGGCCGTGCTCGCCACGGAGTACGTCTGGGCGGAGCGGCTGCTGGCAAGGGTGAAGAGGGTGGCGGAGCGCGCCGCGGCGAAGGCACT
>DASYTV010000156.1:0-2729 GCA_036001885.1 Actinomycetes bacterium | reverse complement strand
CACCGAAGCACCCGCACTGGCCTCTGGCAACCTAGAGTCTGATCAGGTCAGCATCCAGCCGAAACAGCGAGAGGTCCAGGTGGGCCGACGGCGCTCGTAGAACCGGTGCGCCCGCTCCCGCACCTCTGCGGAGTCCAGCTCGAGATGGCTCGCACCGTGATCGCGTGCCCACTGCGCCGCGGCGTCCATCAACCCAGCGCCCACACCTCGCGACCGCCATTCTGGATGGACCGCGAGATCCTCAATCCAGCACCGCTGACCAAAGCGGACCGACACGATGTCGAGATAGACCGTACAGACACCGATGATCTGTGAATCGACGTCCGCAACCAACACAGCGGAACGATCGCTTTCCACTGCCTCCCTCAACCGGGCGACCGCGACTCCCTCGTCCCATTGGGGAGGCCGCATGCCCGGAGGGTCGAAGAGCCATTCGTAACAGGCAGCAACGGCACGCATCTCATCGGCAAACGCATCCCGAACGATCACGTACAAGGAGGGTAGCGGCCGGGGCCAGCCGACCGGGCAAGGGAACAACGGCATGCCGATCGGGACCTCCGGCCCTACGCTCGCCCGTGAACGCGGAGGAGCGTCGGAGGTGAAACGCGAGAGCACAAGGAGGCGGTTAGGCATGCGTGGACTCGTGTACCACGGACCCGGCAAGAAGAGCTGGGAGCAAGTCCCGGACCCGACGATCATGGCGGACACCGACGCCATCGTGCAGGTCGACGCAGTGACGATCTGCGGGACCGATTTGCACATCCTGAAGGGAGACGTACCGGCGGTAACCGACGGCCGGATTCTCGGCCATGAGGCGGTCGGCACCGTCACGGAGGTCGGCCCGGGGGTCAAGAACGTCCACCCTGGTGATCGGGTACTCGTCTCGTGCATCACAGCCTGCGGCCGGTGCCGCTACTGCCGGGAGGGCCAGTACGGCCAGTGCCTCGGCGGCGGTGGCTGGATCCTCGGGCACAAGATCGACGGCACCCAAGCCGAGTACGTCCGAGTGCCGTTTGCCGATAACTCGACCCATCCGGTGCCGGCGGGCGTCACCGACGAGGAAGTCCTCATGATGGCCGACATCCTTCCCACCGGCTATGAGGTCGGCGTGCTCAACGGCACCGTCCGGCCGGCGGACACGGTCGCCATCGTCGGCACCGGGCCGATCGGTCTCGCCGCGATACTAGGGGCGAAGCTGCACTCGCCAAGCCACATCGTGGCCATCGACCTGGCCACCGCCCGCCTGGACGCGGCCAAGCAGTTTGGCGCCGACGTCGCCATCAATAGCGGCGACGACGATCCTGTCGCGCGAGTCATGGAACTTACCGACGGGCTGGGCGCCGACGTGGCGATCGAGGCCGTCGGTGTCCCGGAGACCTTCGAGCTGTGCACCCGGCTGGTGCGCCCCGGTGGCCACGTCGCCAACGTTGGCGTCCACGGCAAGCCGGCCACGCTCCACCTCGAGGATCTCTGGATCAAGAATGTGACCATCACAACCGGGCTGGTAGACACGTATTCGACACCGACCCTGCTGCACCTGGTAGCCACCCGTCAGATCGAGCCTGTGCGATTCGTCACGCATCGGTTCGGCCTCCAGGAGTTCATGGACGCCTACGACGTGTTCAGCAGAGCGGGCGAAACCGGTGCGCTGAAGGTAGCGCTCAGCCGGCATTAGGCGGCGGTCTCGGGCGCGGTCGATGCCTAGCTGGCGCTGGCCAGACGCATCAAGACCGTGGCCAAGGCTCCCAACCACCCCGCTATCCCCGGGTCGCCGATCCGGGGATAGCGGGGGCCTGACCTCCAAAATGCGAGCGGACCGGTCGGTCGGTACAAGGTACGGCGTGCTGTCAAGCGCGCGACCTGAAGCGTGCCGCGTCGAGTTGCGGTCGGCACCGGGTCGAAGAGCGAAGCGTGACCACGAGCTGCGGCGTGGAGGCCTAGGACACCGCCCTCACACGCTGATAGGCCCGGCCACGTCAGCCCGGCGGGATGTTGTGATTGATGTGGAAGACGTTGTCGGGGTCGTAGCGCCTCTTCACGGCGACTAGCCGCTCGTACTTCGCCGGGCCGAAGACAGCACGCGGGTCGAGCGCGCGATGCCCGGTTTGTTCCTGACCCTGGAAGTTGACGTACTCCCCACCAGTGGCGAACGGCTCCATGTCCGCGGACAGACCCCGTACAAAGGCAACCCGGTCGTCGTCGTCCGCCGGGTCGGCCCAGAAGCCGTAGATGTTGAGCCAGAACCGGGCCGCGCGGTTCGGGAACGGAGTCGCCTCCTCGGGCACCCGCCCGAACGCACCACCCATGTGGTGGACGTCGAAGCCGGTCCCGGTCCAGGTCTGCTCCGACCCCCGACCGACGAGTGCCTTGGTGATGCCGCCGTAGGATCCCGCTGTGCCCACCATCACTGCCCACATCGTGGTTCGCGGCGCCGCCGACGCCGCCGACTGGTACGTCCAGGCGCTCGGTGCAAAGGTCGGCCGGCGCATCCCGGTCCCCGGCGGGAGGTTCATCGAGATCGAGCTGCAGTTCGGAGACTCCTCGGTCATGATCGCCGACGAGTTCCCCGACCTGGGAGTTCTCTCACCGCAGTCTCTCGGTGGCACGTACAGCGCCTTACACATCGCCACTGACGACGTCGATGCCCTCTGGCAGCGCGCGATCGACGCAGGCGCGGAGATTCACCAGCCGCTCGCTGACATGTTCTGGGGTGACCGCCACGGCCAGAT
>DASYTV010000155.1:0-29355 GCA_036001885.1 Actinomycetes bacterium | reverse complement strand
CTTGCGTACCTTCTCCTGGCCGATCTCGGCCTCATCGAGAGCTTCCACCGGTTCATCCTTCACGAGCAGCTCGCCAGAGCTTGTCTCGAACTGCTGCTTGAAGGAGCTGATGGCGTCCTCGAGCCCAGTCGCCGTGTCGTCGTCCAGTTGACCTGTTTCGGCGATGCTCTGCAGCAGACCGGAATGCTCGCGGCGCAGATAGTCGAGAAACTCCGCCTCGAACCTGCGTACGTCCTCAACCGGTACCTCATCCAGCTCGCCCGTCGTGCCTGCCCATAGGGAGACGACCTGCTCCTGGACCGGGAACGGGGTGTACTGCGGCTGCTTGAGCAACTCCACCATCCGCGCGCCGCGTCCCAGCTGCGCTGTGGACGCTGCGTCGAGGTCGGACCCGAAGGCGGCGAAGGCCTCGAGCTCGCGATACTGCGCAAGATCGAGGCGCAGCCGACCGGCGACTGCCTTCATCGCCTTCACCTGGGCGGCGCCACCGACCCTCGATACCGAGATACCGACATTGATCGCCGGGCGGACGCCCTGGTTGAACAGGTCGGACTCGAGGAAGCACTGGCCGTCCGTGATCGAGATCACATTCGTCGGGATGTAGGCGGAGATGTCGTTTGCCTTGGTCTCGATGATCGGGAGTCCGGTCATCGAGCCGGCGCCCATATCGTCGGAGAGCTTGGCGCATCGCTCGAGCAGCCGTGAGTGCAGATAGAAGACGTCACCTGGATAGGCCTCGCGTCCCGGCGGTCGCCGAAGCAGCAGTGACACCGCGCGATAAGCCTCCGCCTGCTTCGACAGGTCGTCGAAGACGATGAGCACATGCCTGCCCTGGTACATCCAATGCTGCCCGATCGCTGACCCGGTGTAGGGGGCGAGGTACTTGTAGCCCGAGGGCGCAGAGGCGGGCGCCGCGACGATGGTGGTGTACTCCAGGGCGCCGTTCTCCTCGAGCGCTCCCTTCACCTGAGCGATCGTGGAGCCTTTCTGACCGACCGCGACGTAGATGCAGCGGACCTGCTTGGCCGGATCACCGGTTGCCCAGAACTCTCGCTGGTTGATGATCGTGTCGATGCAGATCGCCGTCTTGCCGGTCTGCCGGTCACCGATAATGAGCTGGCGCTGCCCCCGACCGATCGCCGTCATCGAGTCGATCGCCTTGATCCCGGTCTGCAGCGGCTGGTTCACCGGCTGGCGCTGGACCACGGATGGCGCCTGCAGCTCCAGCGCCCGCCGTCCCTCGAGAGGCTCGATCGTCCCCAGGCCGTCCAGCGGGCTGCCCAGCGGATCGACCACCCGGCCGAGGTAGCCGTCGCCGATCGCCACCGACAGGATTTCGCCCGTCCGCCTGACGGTCTGGCCCTCCTCGATCCCCGCGAACTCACCCAAGACCACGACGCCGATTTCGCGGACATCGAGGTTCAGGGCGATACCGAAGGTCCCGTCCTCGAACTCGAGCAGCTCGTTGGTCATCGTCGAGGGCAAGCCTTCGACGTGCGCGATGCCGTCGCCCGCGTCGGTTACCTGCCCGATCTCGTCCCGCGCGGCTGCCTCCGGCTTGTAGGACTCCACGAAGCGCGCCAGCGCGTCCCGGATCTCCTCCGGGCGGATCGTGAGCTCGGCCATCTCCAGGTGCTCCAAACTTCTCTGTTGCTACATTTCCGCTAGCGCGGTCAACTGGCCAGCCGCCTTTTCGCCTCGTCGAGCCGGGCGATGATCGTCCCGTCGACCACTTCGTCACCCACCTGCACGCTAATGCCGCCGACGACCCCGGCATCGACGACAACATTGAGCTGCACCTCGCGGCCGTAGATCTGCCGTAGTTCCGCGGAGAGCCGCTGCCGCTGCGCGTCGGTGAGCGGGCGAGCTGACCGCACGAGCGCGATCACTTGGCGGCGGTAGGCCGCGGCCAGCTCGGCGTACTCATCGAGGACCACCTCGAGAGTACGTCCGCGCGGCTGGGCAACTGCTTGCTCGACCAGCCGCAGCGTCGCCGTTTCGACCTTGCCGGTCAACAGCATCCGGACAAGCTCGGATTTCTGCTCTGCTGGAAGCGTCGGGTCCGCGAGCACGCCACGCAGCTGCGGATCGCCCCCGACGACCCGGCCGAATCTGAACAGCGCGTCCTCGAGGTCGTCGAGATATCCGTCCCGGTCGGCCTCGGTGACGCTGCAGAGCACGGACAGCGTCTCCAGCGCGTCGGCGATGTCGCGAGGCCTCGACCAGGGGGAGGCCGCCGCGTCCGCGACCACCTCGACCGCGTCGTCGCCCACCTTGCCCGCCAGCAAGGAGCGGACGAGATCTGCCCTACGATCGCCGCCGGCAGCTGGGTCGGTAAGGATGCGGCGCAGTGAGATCTCCCGATCGAGGAGCGCCACCACCGCGGCGAGGTCGGCGGCCAGAGCACCGGCACGCGTGCCATCGGCCTGCCGGAGTTTCTCCTCGAGCCGTCGCTGGGCGGCGGCGAGCGAGTCGCGGCTAACGCCTTGCATATGCCACCTACCTCGGGTCGCCTGGTGAACGGCTCTCGGTCGACCCGCCGCCTGAGCTGGCCGCGCCGGTCATCGTCGACTCGTCACCGGCCTGGGCCGCGCTCTGCTCCAGCTCATCGAGGAACCGGTCGACCACCCGGCGCTGGCGGGCGTCGTCCTCCAGCGACTCGCCCACAATTCGGCCGGCGAGCTGGACCGACAGCTCACCGATCTGCTGCTTCAGCTGGGCGAAGGCGACCTTGCGGTCGGCCTCGATCTGCTGGTGCGCAGCCTCGGTGATCCGTCGTGCCTCGCCCTGGGCCTGCTCACGAAGCTCGGCGATGATCGCCGCCCCCTGCTCACGGGCCTCCTCGCGGAGCCTGGCTGCATCGTGGCGAGCCTCGGCAAGCTGCGCGCGATATTGCTCCAGCGTGCGCTGTGCCTCGGCCTGAGCCTCCTCGGCCCGCTTAATGCCGCCCTCGATGGCATTCGTGCGCTCCTCGAGGGTCTTCTTGATGTTCGGCAGCAGCGTCCTGCTGAGCACGTAGAGGACGATCAGGAACGAGAGACCGCCGACGACGAGTTCAGCGACGTCGGGGAGCAGCGGATTCTCGTTCGACGTCTCCTGTGCCAGCTGCAGTGCACGAATCATGGCGTTTCTCGTTTCTCCTCAGCGCTGGCTCGCTCAGGTGCCGTAGACGAACGGCATGACCAGGCCGATCAGGGCAAGCGCCTCGGCGAAGGCGAAGCCCAGGATCATGTTGCGGAAGATCAGGTTGTACGCCTCCGGCTGACGCGCGATCGCTTGGACGCCCAAGCCGAAGACGATGCCGATGCCGATACCGGGGCCGATCGCGGCGAGGCCGTAACCGACCGAGCCGATGGAGCCGGTGACCTGTGCGAGAACGCTCATGTCCTCATGTCCTTCGCTCGTCCGGTGGGCCGTCCCACCGGAAGTCGTTGTTCTTCTTATCGCTCGGGTTCAAATGATCAGTGGGACTCTTCGAGAGCGCCGCCGATGTAGCTCGCAGCCAAGAGGGTGAAGATGAAAGCCTGCAAGGCCTGGATCAGGAGCTCGAACGCCGTCATCACCGCCGTCATGACCACGCCGACGACGCCAACGCCGAACCCCAATACGGTGGGCTGCTCAACGATGAAATGCCACGCGGTGATCGCGAAGAGCGCGATTAGCAGGTGGCCCGCGAACATGTTGGCGAACAACCGGACCGCGTGGGTGAACGGTCGCACGATCATGTTCGATGCGTACTCGATGGGAATGACCAGCGGGTAGATCGCTTTCGGCAGGCCGGACGGAATCTGGGCCTTGAAGAAGCCGCCGAGCCCGTGTGCCCTGATGCCGACACCCACCCAGGTCACGTAGACGATGGCGGCGAGGACCGCCGGATAGCCGAACCGCGACGTGACCGGAAACTGCGCGAACGGGATGACCGAGGCCAGGTTGAAGAACCAGATGAAAAAGAAGAGCGAGAAGAGCAGCGGGACGTACTTGTCGCCCCTCTTCCCGATGATGTTGCGGGCGATGTCGTCGCGGATGAACAAGTAGCCGACCTCGCCGAGGTTCTGCACGCCGCGGGGCACGAGCTGTGGACGGTGGAACGCCACCCAGAAGAAAATGATCAACAGGGCCGAGAGGAACACGGCGAGCACCATCGGCTTCGTCACGCCGATCGGCCCTATGTCGAACAGCGGCTCCCACTGGAAGAGACCGAGCCCCGGTGCATGGAACTCCTCGGCGACGTGCATGCGCGTACCGGTACCAGCAGGCAGCGCGCCTGCCGCGAGCGCGATCGCGGTCATTCGCCATCCCTCCCGTGCACCGAGCGGCCGCCCGCTGAGCGGAGAGCGTGGTCCGAGCCGGCTACAACCTGGTGAACCGCATATATCCGAGGTAGATGCCCAGTCCGCATCCGCCGAGGATGCCGATCACGGTGAACACCGCCCCGCTTCCGATCCACCGGTCGAGCAGCCAGCCCACGCCGCCCCACACGAGGATCCCTGAGAGCAGGTAGCTCACGATGGACCACGCGATGTTCTGCGGATCGTGGTGATCCTGCCCGTCCTGGCTCATTTGACCCGGGACGATAGCAGTTTCCTCGGTGCTTCCCCGCGAGTCCATTTCGCTGGCGAGGTCTGCACAAGTGGCTGATGAGGACCGTTCTCACCTCGGGCCGGGCAGGCGTGGAGCGGACAGCCATCGCCCGGGTGCGCAACGCTGGCCGCGGCGAGCGCGGCGGGGCGGACCGAGGCATGCCTCAGCCCTCCTGCCTCGGCTCGACATAGAGCATCTTTTCCCGGCTGA
The DNA here is from genome assembly GCA_036001885.1 of Actinomycetes bacterium. Lineage (GTDB taxonomy): Bacteria > Actinomycetota > Actinomycetes > JAKEEW01 > JAKEEW01 > DASYTV01. The sequence continues at coordinate 24,564 of DASYTV010000155.1, read as the reverse complement.
AGGCCCGCAGTTGGAAGATCATCCAGGCGATCGTGCAGGCTATGACGGCCCAGGCGAGCGCCTTGGTGTCAAGTGCAGAGACATCCTTGACCAGCACGATAAAAAGGCCGACGACCACGAGCTGCACGAGGTAGGTGCCCAGCGCGATGGGAAGCAGAAGCATCGGGTTGTCCCTGCCGAACCTAGCCAGGGCCACCCAGCCGGCGACGAAGAAGACTATGACGACGGCACCGCCGACCAGCCCACCGACAAGGCCATCCATGCCGGAGGCAAGCGCGGCGACAAACGCAACCAGTCCGGCGACGACCGCGGTTGGTATCGCGGCGCCGCGGAGAATCCGGGCGTCGTGTGCCTGCATACGCGCAAGTCTCCGGCAGGTGGTCGGCGGCTGGTGCGCGGATACGCCGATGGGCGCACGCGCCTCTGGGTGGGCTCGTCAGGACTTCCTAACGCTCGTGAAATCTATCACAAGCTCTTGGTCCGACCGTCCTCAGGGGCTGCGCCGTCGTCACGCATGGGATCCGGCGGACGTCAGTCGGAGCGGCGGCCTTGTCTTAGCTCGTTCAGCGGCTGCGTCTCGGCGGGTGCGGGTTCCGGAGGGCCAGGAAGCGCCGAAGCCTGCCCGTTCGGCGACATGCTTGCCGGATTTCCGGTGAGACCAAGACCGCTCGGAGGCAGGGCTGTGGAGGCGCCGTCGGACAACGCCTGGCTCCTCGCCGCCGCGGTGGCGTTCTCGCGGGCTGCGCGCTCGGCCGCGGCCCTGGCTCTGGCCGCGACATCGATGGCCTTCCGCTCGGCGACGGTGGCAGACGTGCGTCGCCACCACCTGGCAAGCCGCGGCCACCGCAGCAGCAGGATTCCGATGACGGCCAAGCCGCCGGTCAGGGCGAGCAGCCAGCCGCGGAAGCGGCCGAGGGACACCGCCACCGCTCCGAAGGCGACGAGGGCCGCCCAGAAGTACATGGTGAGCACCGCTCGGCGGTGCGAATGGCCGATCTCCAGCAGCCTGTGATGCAGGTGCTGCTTGTCCGGGGAGAACGGCGAGCGCCCTGCTCGGGTCCTGCGCACGACCGCGAGCAGCAGGTCGGCGACGGGGACCGCGATCACAACGAAGGGCAGAACCAACGGCAGCAGCGCCGGTGAGAGGTTGAGCGAGTCGAGCGCACCGGCGTCGACCTGGCCGGTAAGGCTGATCGTCGATGCGGCTAGCAGCAATCCGATGAGCATCGACCCGGAGTCGCCCATGAAGATCCGCGCTGGGTGGAAGTTGTGGGGAAGGAAGCCCACGCAGATGCCGAACAGCACGGCCGTGAACAGCGGCGCCGCACCGAAGCGGGGCATGCCGTTCTCGACGGTAAGGAGGTAAGCGTAGGAGAAGAACGCCAGCGCCGCGATGGCAGCGACTCCGGCAAGTAGGCCGTCCAGACCGTCGATGAAGTTCACGGCGTTCATCGTCACGACGACGATGAAGACGCTCAGGACGATCCCCTCGGTGCTGCCCAGCGCGACTGTGTTCGCGCCAGGGAACGGCAACCAGATCATCTGGATGCCTTGCATCACCATGACGCCCGCGCCGAGGCATTGCCCGGCGAACTTGGTCAGCCAGTCGAGATCCCATTTGTCGTCCGCGATGCCGAGCAGGACGATCAGCGCGGCACCGGAGAGCAGCGCCACCGGCTCCTGGTAACGCTCGTACACCGTCCGCATGAGCGGGAGCTGGCTTGCCACGAGAAGTGCGGCACACATTCCGCCGAACATGGCGACGCCGCCGAGGCGCGGGATCGGGATGGCATGGACATCCCGATCTCGGATGCCGGCCATCGCTCCCGCGCTGATCGACACCCGCCTGACCACTCCGGTCAGCAGGTAGGTCACCGCCGCCGCGACAACCATGACCAAGAGGTATTCGCGCACTTATCGCCTCACCCCAGCGGGAGACGCCGGTCGCCGCACATATCGTTCCAGCCTAAGGGGCGAGGGAGGGAGCCACCTCGCGAAGAGTCTCAACAGGGACCGCGCCCACCCGCACCACTCGTGGCTCGCTCCCGGTGAGATCGACGATCGTGGACGCCACCGCGTCGCCACTCGGCCCGCCGTCGAGATAGACCGACACCACCTCACCGAGCTGGTCATACGCCTCGTCGCAGCTTCTCGCCGCCGGTGAGCCCGACTTGTTCGCGCTGCTCACCGCCATCGGCCCGGTCTCGGCCAACAGCTCGATCGCGACCGGATGCAGGGGCATCCGAACCGCGACCGTCCCCCGCGTGTCGCCAAGGTCCCACTGCAAGGACGGCTGCTGGTGGACGACGATCGTCAGACCACCGGGCCAGAATGCTTCGACCAATGCCTGGCCCACATCGTCGAGTGCGGTGGCGATCCCGGGCAGCGTCCTCGGCGAGCCGACGAGCACCGGAACGGGCATCTCACGACCCCGGCCCTTGGCCACCAGCAACGCATAGACCGCGTCGGCTTGGAAGGCGTCGGCCCCGAGCCCGTACACGGTGTCCGTGGGCAGCACGACAAGCTCCCCGCGTCTTACCGCGCTCGCCGCCACGTCCAGGCCGCGCTTGCGCTCGTCTGGATCGTCGCAGTCGAACCGCGTTGTCACGCCGGCAACCCTAGTGGTCGCGCCACTACCGTCCCGTTGAAGGACGCTAGAGCGGGCGGACACGGGCAGTAGCGAAGCGCGGCTTGTTCGCGAGATCGCGATGATCGCGAATGTCGGTCCAGCCTTGCTCCTCGCTGAACACCGCGGGTGCGCTCGCCCACTGCTCGTCCGCATGCTCGACCACGATCACTCCGCCGGGCCGCAGCAGCCGGCGTGCGATCTCCTCGATGACACGGATCATGTCCAGCCCGTCCTTCCCTGACCACAGCGCGACTGCAGGGTCGTACTCCGCGACCTCCGGGTCGCGGATCACCGCGTCGAGTGGCACGTATGGCGGATTGCTGATGACAAGGTCTACCTGGCCGTCCAGCTCGTGGAGGCAGTCGGCGATGTCGCCATGATGCAGCGTCACACGCTGTCCGGCAGCGTCCGCTGCGTCGATGTTGCGTTTCGCCCAGCCGACCGCGGAATCGTCGACCTCAACGGCGTGAACGTGTGAACGCGGCACCTCTTGGGCAATGGCCAGCGCGATGGCGCCTGAGCCGGTGCAGAGGTCGGCGACCAGCGGCTCGGCAACGTCCATGGATCGGAGTGCCTCGATCGCCCAACCCGCCACGACCTCGGTTTCCGGCCGCGGGATGAATACACCAGGACCGACGACCAGCTCCACGTACCGGAAGAACGCTCGCCCGGTGATGTGCTGAAGAGGTTCCCGGGCCGCCCGGCGCGCAACAGCCGCCCAGAAAACAGCGTCGAAGTCCGCGTCAGCAACGGTGTGCAGCTCCCCACGCCGGACGCCATGGACAGCCGCGGCAAGCTCCTCGGCGTCATGCCGCGGCGAGGGAACGCCTGCCTCGGCGAGCCGCTCGGTCGCCAGCGCCACCTCGTCGAGCAGGAGATTCACCGTGCTGCCTCAGCCAGCGGCGGTTGCCAGCTTGGCGGCGAGGTCGGCATCCACCAGAGCTTGCACGACCGCGTCCAGATCGCCGTCGAGCACCTGATCGAGGTTGTAAGCCTTGTAGCCCACGCGGTGATCGGAGATCCGGTTCTCCGGGAAGTTGTAGGTGCGGACGCGTTCAGAACGGTCGACCGTACGAACCTGGCTGCGCCTGGCGTCAGCGGCCTGCTTCGCCGCCTCTTCCTCGGCGAGGGCGAGCAGCCTGGCGCGGAGGATGCGCATCGCCTGATCCTTGTTCTGAAGCTGGCTCTTCTCGTTCTGGCACGAGACCACGATGCCGGTCGGCAGGTGAGTGATGCGGACCGCGGAATCGGTCGTGTTCACGCTCTGGCCACCGGGGCCCGACGACCGGAAGACGTCGATACGCAGGTCGTTCGGGTCGATCTCGACCTCGATCTCCGCTGCCTCGGGGAAGACGAGCACACCAGCTGCGCTGGTGTGGATCCGCCCCTGGCTCTCCGTGACCGGCACTCGCTGAACCCGGTGCACGCCGCCCTCGTACTTCAACCGCGACCAGACGCCCTCCCCGGGCGGGGGCGAGCCCTTGGACTTGACCGCCACCGAGACATCCTTGTAGCCGCCGAGATCGGACTCCACCGCGTCGAGGATCTCGGTACGCCAGCCTTGCCGCTCGGCGTACCTCAGATACATCCGAAGCAGGTCGCCGGCGAACAGCGCCGATTCTTCGCCGCCCTCGCCGGCCATCACCTCGACGATCACATCCTTGTCGTCGTTGGGGTCGCGAGGAATGAGCAAGGCGCGCAGTCTCTCCGTGAGCTCCTCATGGCGAGCCTCGAGCGCGGGCAGCTCGGCCTTGAACTCGTCGTCATCGGCCGCCAGTTCACGTGCGGCCGCGAGGTCATCCTCGTTGCGGCGGAACGCCCGGTACGCCTCGACGACCGGCGTCAGGTGGGCGTAGCGACGACCGAGCCTGCGGGCCTGGGTGGCGTCTGCGTGGACAGCAGGCTCGGCGAGCCTCTGTTCGAGGCCGGCGTACTCGCGCAAAAGGTCCTCGATCGCCTCGAACATCTGCTCACCACCCTCCTAGGTCCTGCGCATGGAACAGCGCCGGTCCCGAGGACACACGAATCCCGCAGCGGGCATCCGCGCGCCGCTCGGGCCGGCGCCGTGAAGTCGCTATTTCTTGCCGCTGCCCGACGTGCCGAAACGCTTCTCGAACCGGGCGACGCGGCCGCCGGTGTCGAGGATCTTCTGCTTCCCCGTGTAGAACGGGTGGCACTGCGAGCAGACGTCGGCGTGAATCACGCCGTTCTTAGCCGTGCTACGCGTCACGAAAGTATTCCCGCAGGTGCAGGTCACCGTCGTCTCCACGTAGTCGGGGTGGATGCCGGCCTTCATGGTGTCTCCTTGAGATCTTGGTCGCCGGGTCGCCGCGGCATGATCCGCACAGGCGTGAACCGGAACCTGGCCTAAGTGTGCCAGTCCTCACGTTGGGGTTCCAAGCCGAGAACCGGACGTCGCATGAGCGCTGGCGAGCGCCCGATTATTCCTCGCCGGCGAAGCCGTTGTCGGGCGACGGGGTCGTCTTCTGGACCTGCATGAGGAAGTCGCTGTTGGTCCTGGTCTTGCGCAGCCGGTCCAGCAGCAGCTCGATGGCCTGCTGGTCCTCCAGCGCGGCCAGCACCCGACGCAGCTTCCAGGTGACCTGCAGCTCATCGCGAGAGAGCAGGATCTCCTCCTTGCGGGTGCTCGATGCGTCCACATCGACGGCGGGGAAGATCCGCTTGTCGGCGAGCTTCCGGTCGAGCTTGAGCTCCATGTTGCCGGTGCCTTTGAACTCCTCGAAGATCACCTCATCCATGCGGGAGCCGGTCTCGACGAGAGCTGTCGCGAGGATGGTCAGCGAACCACCGTGCTCGATGTTGCGAGCGGCGCCGAAGAACCGTTTCGGCGGGTAGAGCGCCGTGGAGTCGACACCACCGGAGAGGATCCGGCCACTGGCCGGCGCGGCGAGGTTGTACGCGCGACCGAGCCGGGTGATCGAGTCGAGGAGTACGACCACGTCGTGGCCCAGCTCGACGAGACGCTTCGCCCGCTCGATGGCCAGCTCGGCCACCGTCGTGTGGTCCTCGGCCGGCCGGTCGAAGGTCGAGGCGATGACCTCGCCCTTCACGGAGCGCTGCATGTCGGTGACCTCCTCCGGCCGCTCGTCGACGAGGACGACCATGAGGTGGCACTCGGGGCTGTTCTGAGTGATCGCGTTGGCGATCGCCTGCAGAACCATCGTCTTGCCGGCCTTCGGCGGCGAGACGATCAGGCCGCGCTGGCCCTTGCCGAGCGGCGCGACGAGGTCGATGACCCTCGTGATGAGCCCGCTGGGCTCCGTCTCCAACCTGAGCCTGTCCTGCGGGTAGAGGGGCGTCAGCTTGCCGAACTCGATCCGGCCGCGCGCCTGCTCCGGCTCCATGCCGTTGATGGTGTCCAGCCGCACCAGCGCATTGAATTTTTCCCTGCGCTCGCCTTCGCGAGGCTGGCGGACTGCACCGGTGATGGCGTCACCCTTGCGCAGCGCGTACTTACGGACGTTGGACAGCGAGACATAGACATCGTTGGGGCCAGGCAGGTAACCGGAGGTCCTGATGAACGCGTAGTTGTCGAGGATGTCCAGGATCCCGGCGACCGGGACCAGGACATCGTCCTCCAGGATCTCCGGCTCGTCCTGCCCATCACGGCGAGTGCGACCACGGCGGTCACGGTAACGTCGGCCACGGCGGCCACGACGGCCACCGTCGTAGTCGTCGTCCCGGTCGCGGCGGTCATCGCGGCGCTCGCCGCCATCGCGGCCGCCACCGTCCTGGACTCGACTGGGCTCCCGGCTGGAGTCACCGACAGGTCGGCTCTCGCCGGCGCCGTCACCCTCGACCGGGCGCACGTCGCGGCCGCGACGTCCGCGGTCCGCTTCCTCGGTCACCTGTGTGGACGCTGCGGCCGGCTGCACGCCGTCGTCACTGGCCATCTCGTTACGTACCTCCTCGGCCCGGCGACGCCGGTCACCCGCAGTGCGGGCGGCAGTCGAGGGTGCATCGCCGTTGTCACTGCGCCTGCCACCGTCGCCCTGCTTCGCCTTGATCGCCTCGATCAGCTGGCTCTTGCGCATCCGCGTGGTGCCGGCTATGCCCATGCCGGCGGCGAGCTCTTGGAGCTCGGCCAGCACCATGCCGGAAAGGCCGGGGGCGCGCTTGCGCGCCCGCGGTGCGGCAGTCGTCTCGTTAGAGGTGGGCTGGTCTGAGGTCATAGCTGATGCGGATGCAGCGGGGGCAACCGGCTGGGTGCCCAGAGTCTCGCTGGAATCGCTCACGAAGGGTCCTTCCCTGGAGCGGCACCGGCCGGAATGCGGCACGGCGACCGATCTTGCTTGCCCCACTCTTCTTCGCTGGGGCTGCGCCGCCTGACGGCGGAGAACTAGCTGGTGCACACCGACGCGGACGGGACGAGCCGGCTTTCGACACCTCGCTGACTGCCTAGGACCTCGCGGTACGGCTGATCAAGCCATACGGCTTCGGTTCAGAGAGCCAAGGGGCCTTCACCTAGGACTGTGGGAGGAGATCCTCCCGGTGAGGTGGCGACAGAGCGCCCGTCTCGTGGGCGTCTTGTGCGATGTCGAGAGTAACACTTCCGACGCCGCAGACATTCCCCCTCCCCTTCCTTGCTAATCGTGGCCGCGCGCCTAGCCCGCGCTGGAGGGCGCCAGTGTGCCGTGTTCTGGACCAGCGTCCTGTGTCCAAAGCCTCCGTGCGTCGGCCTGGTCCGCAACCGTCAACGGACCTCGGACACAGGCACTAGATGAGTGGTACGCGAGAAACGCCTGCGTTGTCCATGCCCACTTCGTACACAGGCCAGGCACACTCCGTAACGATCTTGTCAAGCGGTGTCGCAGCGTCGGCGGTTAGCGCAAGCACAGTGGGACCGGCACCTGAAATCATCGCGGCGACTCCGGCTGAGCGCAGCCGCTCGACGAGGTCGTAGCTCTCCAGCATCGCGGGAGCACGATAAGGCTGGTGCAGGCGGTCCTCGGTCGCAGCGAGCAGCAGGGCCGGCTCCCGGGTCAGAGCAGTGACCAGCAACGCCGCCCGGCCGGCCGTGAACGCGGCGTCGCCATGCGGCACGTCCTCGGGCAACAGCTTGCGCGCGTACTCCGTCGAGACCGGATCCGGAGGGACGAAGACGGCAGCTCTGATCGCGGGCGCCACATCATGGCGAACGGCTCGAGGGGTGTGGCCGTCCATCCACGCGATCGTGAAACCGCCATGCAGGCAGGCGGCGACGTTGTCGGGGTGTCCCTCAAGGTCGGTGGCCAGCGCGAGGACGCCATCGTCCGGCAGCCGGTGTGCGCCCTGCTCGGCCAGTTCACGCGCGGCAACGATGCCGCCCACGATCGCCGCAGCCGACGAGCCTAGGCCTCGCGCGTGCGGGATGCGGTTGACACAGTCCACGGACAGGCCAGGCGGCTGACCGCCGAGGACGTCGAAGGCCGCGCGCATCGCGCGTACGACCAGATGACTCTCGTCGCGGGCGACATCGCGCGCGCCTTCACCCGACACCTGAACGTCGAGCCCGCTGCTTCTCGTGCGGACGGTGAGCTCGTCGTAACGGGCCAGCGCCAGCCCGAAGGCGTCGAAGCCGGGGCCGAGATTCGCGCTTGTCGCCGGTACCCGAAGCCGCACCGCGTCACCGCTGAAGGCTCGCACCTGACGATCTTAGGGCTGGCCGGCGTTCGGCTGAGCCGGCCGCATGTCGCGGGACTGTCAGACCCGGCGGCTACCGTCGGGTTGGTGCACGACGTTGACGTCGACGGTTACCTGGGCCGGCTCGGGGTGAGACACCCGGGCCGGCCGTCGGTCGCCGGTCTCTTCGCCGTGCATCGGGCGCACGTCGAGCGGGTGCCTTATGAGACCTTGGAGATCCAACTCGGCCGGCCGACAACGATCGATCCCCACGAGTCGGCCGAGCGGATCGTCAGGAATCAGCAGGGCGGATACTGCTACCACCTCAACGGCGCCTTCTCCGCGCTGCTGGCAGCGCTCGGATTTGACGTCACCTGGCACCGTGCCGGCGTGCAGCGACATGGCCTTCGCGAGCCACCAGGCGCGGACGGAAACCACCTCGGGCTGACCGTCGCAGGGCTTCCGGCGGCGGCCGCCGCTGACGGGCGGTGGCTGGTGGACGTCGGTCTTGGCGACGGCCTGTACGAGCCGATCCCGCTGCGCACCGGGGTCTACCACCAGCCGCCCTACGCCTTCGCGCTGCGCCCGTCTGACGTCGAGCCCGCCGGCTGGCGGCTCGATCACGACGAAAAGGGCAGCTTCGCGGGTGTCGACTTCGCCGCCGACCGAGCGGAGACGGGCGACTTCGAGGCGCAGCAAAAATATCTGTCGACATCGCCGGAGTCCGGCTTCGTCCGGGTCATGACCGCGCAGCGCAGGCACGCCGGAGGCGCCGACATCCTGCGCAGCTGCACCCTGACCCGGATCTCCCGCGACGGCAGACAAGTGATCACCTTGGACCGGCGCAGGGACTGGTTCACCGCGCTCGCTGACATTTTCGGGCTCACTCTCATCGGCCTCGATGACGCAACCAGGGAGGAGCTCTGGGCGAAGGTGCATTCGTCCCACCTCGCCTGGATCGCGGCCGGCCAGACGGGCCAGCGCTGATCTCCTAGCCAGCCAGACACACGGCAGCCGCTTTGTCGTCGTCCGGATCGGCGACCTCCCGCACGGACGTCAGCCGAGTCCCAGAGTCCTGGCCGCAGCATCGGCGGAGGGCGCGATGGTGGTTGGGGCCGGGGCGGTGGCGATCGCCCACTCCGGGTCCTTGAGGCCATGGCCGGTGACCGTGCACACCACCCGCCGGCCGGGTGGCAACCGCCCGGCCTCGGCCGCGGCGAGCAAACCGGCCACCCCGGCCGCGGCGGCGGGCTCGACGAAGATCCCCTCACGATTGGCGAGCAGCCGGTAGGCGGCGAGGATCTGCCTGTCGGTCACTTTGTCGATCAATCCACCGGACTCGTCGCGAGCGGCGATTGCAAGCTGCCACGATGCGGGATTGCCGATGCGTATCGCAGTGGCGACGGTCCGCGGCTCGGGCACCGGAGCACCGTCCACGATTGGCGCGGCGCCGGACGCCTGGAAGCCCCACATCTGCGGTCGAACGGTCGCAGGGCCATCCGCGGCGTACTCCTGGTAGCCCTTCCAGTACGCACTGATGTTTCCCGCGTTGCCGACCGGGAGGCAGTGGATGTCGGGTGCATCACCGAGCGCGTCAACCACCTCATATGCGGCTGTCTTCTGACCCTCGAGGCGCAGCGGATTCACCGAGTTGACGAGCGCGACCGGGTAGCGCTCGGCCAGCTCGCGGGCGACATCAAGGCACTCGTCGAAGCTGCCGTCCAGCTGAATCAGCCGGGCGCCGTGCACGAGCGCCTGGCTCATCTTGCCGAGGGCGATCTTGCCGGCGGGCACGAGGACGGCGCACGTCATCCCGGCGCGCACCGCGTAGGCCGCCGCGCTCGCGCTGGTGTTTCCGGTCGAGGCGCAGATGACCGCCTGCGCCCCCGCCTCGGCAGCCTTAGAGATCGCGACCGTCATGCCGCGGTCCTTGAATGAACCGGTGGGGTTCGCGCCCTCGACCTTGAGCCACACAGTGCAGCCGGTCAGCTCGGAGACGACGGTGGCCCGTACGAGCGGTGTGCCGCCTTCGCCGAGCGATACGACCGGGGTGTCACCCGTGACCGGAAGCCGGTCGCGGTAGGCCTCGATCACACCTCGCCAACCGCCACCATGAAGGGTTGCGGTCACCGGCTCACCTCCCTGCCGAGCCGCGACTCGCCGGCGAACGCAGTTTATGGTCCGGTCACGGGCGGCATTGCGTCGTGTCGGGAGCCGGACGACCAATCATCACGGACCGCATCGACTCCCACGCGGTCGACCCCCGGCTGAACACGTCCCAATGCGCCGAGAGACCCTGGATCGGCTCGCCCGGATGGTTCGGATCGTCCGGGCGGTAGCAGCCGGTCGGCAGCCGAAGGAAGCCGGGCATATGGTCCGGATCGCCGCCGTGCCCGAGTCCGCCGATGTCGATGCCACGGACAAGCCGGATGGGATCGCCCGGCGCGGTCATCGTGTAATGCTTGCCGACGCCGCCCGGGTAGTCGTTTAGTCCCGTGACGCCCGTACCGGCGCCGGCCGACTCGACGTGAAGGACCTGGTCGGCGACCAGACCCTCGCGTTCGGCCGTGCCGACCACAGCACCGCCGTAGCTGTAGCCAAGCACTGTCGACCGAGTGGTCGACGGGATGTCCAGCCCGGCTATGAAGTCGCGTAAGCGCGGGGCGGCGTCTTCCGCCGAGGAGCCGCCGGCGGCGGCGGTCAGCGTGTCAGGGAAGTCATCACCCATCCAGGCGACCACAGCGAGGTCGTCCGCGCCGGCTTGGAAGTCACGAGCAACCTCCGCCCATTGGTCATAGGAGCCGAGATCAATCCCGGTGCCAGGGACGAGGACCGCAGAGTTGCGAGTGTGTGGGTTAACCGCTCCGAAAAGTTCGACGAAGACACCGTCGCCGCGCTCATCGAAGGCCAACACCTGGCGGTCGGCCGATAAAACCGATCGGTAGAGCGCGACGCGAGCATCGCTGCCCTCGGCCGCATTGGCTGGATCGCCGTCGAAGTCCGCGACGAAGGTGTTCAGCGGTGGCGTGTCGTCCATCCAGTCCCACAGCCGGCTGGCCTCGTCTGCAAGCAGGTCGAAGGGATCGTGATGATTCTCTCGATCATCGAGGCGTGCGAGCACAGCGCGTCTGCGCTCGAGCTCGGCATCGAGAGCAGCCGTAACGAGCACGCGGTTGGCCGCGACCCGGTCGGCGAGCGCCAAGCCGTCCAGGGAACCGGCCAACCGCGGGAAGAGCAGGGCGAAGCGCCGGCGGGCGGACGCAGGCAGTGCAGCTGCGGCTTGCCGGATGGCCGCGACGCGGGCCGACCCCTGTGCGGCGAGCAAAGCTCCGGCGATCACGGCGGGGATCTGTGCTCCCTCTGGACGCCCTGCCGTGACGGTTGCTGAATCGTCGCCACCGGCGGCCAACCGGCGCGCTACAAACGGATTCGCCTCGATGACAACCGCCAGCTCGGCGACCGGCAGCGTGGCAAGCCTGGCTCGCAGCCGCGCGGTCCCGTCCTCGCCGGGAGGGAGCGTGGCCGTCCACGCCGCGAGATCGGTGCCGGCGGGTCCCGCGATGAGCCCATGCGATTCGAGAACGTTGGCCGCGCCGGCAGGGACGGCGGGGCTCAACCATCTCCCGGCGTAGACGGGCCGGGCGAGCCCGTCAAAGCAGTCCGCGAGTGCGTCGATGCTCGCGGCAAACCTCGAATCCGTGCAGTTCACCACGTCGCGAAGGTGATCGGCCTGGCGGATCGTGGCGAGTGTCGACAGTGGATCCAAAGGAGCCGGCGCAGCAAAGGCCGCGAGCCGCATGAGCTGCGCTCGCATGTCGTCGAATTCCCGCGCCGCGGCAGACAGTGTCGTGGCCAAAGCGGCCTGAACTCCGCGCAATGAATCCAGCTGATCGCATTGGGCTGCCGCAGCGGTGCTCGCGCTCTCCGCGGCGCTCCCCGACCAACCGAGGCTCACCGCCGTCTCGCCGAGCATGCGGCGCAGCCCAGCGCGTACCTCCTCCACCTCGGCGGCGGTCCGCTCGAGCAGGACGGCGAGCTGCTCCAGCGTCGGCGGCGCGTGGAGCAGCCAGCGCACGACATCGCCGGTCGCCGGCCAATCCAGGAGGCCCGACATCACGACGGTCTGAGGGTGGATGACGGCGCCGCGGCTCGGTCGGCCGCGTCGTAGTCGACGGCCGCCCGGCGCAGAGCGGCGGCTAGTGCCCCCAGTGCGGCCGCAAGAGAATCACCGGCTCGGGCAAGGGCGCCTCCCGCCCGCGCGGCCGCAGCGGCCGTCCGGCAACCGGGCAGTTGGTCGTCGAGCGCGGCCAGCCGCCACGCGATGGCCGACCGACCTGCCGCGGACGACGTCGCGCGTATTCGATCTTCGAGTGCACCAATACGTAGTGCCGCGGACGCCAGCGCAGACGGGTCCACCGTGATGATCGTCATCAGCTGCCCTCCCCACCTGGTCGGCGCTCTGGGCGCAGGCCAATGTCCCGTTAACGAGGTCTCTTTGCGTCTGCCTGGTCCTGCCGTGGCCTGGCCGCGTTCTCGCTCGCCCACATAGCTCGACTACGAGGGGGCTGGGGCGGCCTCGCCATGCATCCGGCGGTCCTCAGACATCCATCAAAGGACCTCGTTCACGGGACTCTAGCGGCCAAACCCGCAGGTCAAGGGCTATCCACAGGGTGTGCCCAGTCCACAGGGTGCGCCCGGTCTCCACCCGCGGCGCGATTCCCGCCGACGTCAGTCCACGACCCGCATCACGCTCGCGACATCGCGGACGACCTCGAGGTGGCGGAGCTGGTCGACGGTCGCTGCAAGCGCGGCGTCCGTCGCGACGTGCGTCACCACCACAAGGGACGCGTCCTCGTCCCCGAAGCCGTCCTGCCGGACGGTCTGTATGGATACCTCATGCGCTGCAAAGACCGTGGCGACCTGCGCGAGAACGCCAGCGCGATCGAGCACATCGAGGTTGATGTGATAGCGGGTCGGCGTCGCGCCCATCGGCCGGATGGCGAGCTGGGCGTACGCGGACTCGCCCGCGCCACGAGCGTTCGCGATCCGGTTGCGCGCCACGGTGACGACATCCCCTAGCACGGCGCTTGCAGTCGGTGCGCCACCTGCGCCGCGGCCGTAGAACATGAGCTGGCCCGCCGCTTCTGCCTCCACAAAGACGGCATTGAATGCCTCGCGTACAGCGGCGAGCGGATGGCTGCGCGGGATCATCGCCGGGTGCACCCGTACTCCAACGCTGCCGCCACCATCGGCCAGCTCAGCGATCGCGAGAAGTTTGACGACGCAGCCCATCTCCCTGGCGCTCACCACGTCGGCGGCGCTGACCTCGGTGATGCCCTCGCGGTGCACGTCCGCGGCGGTCACCCTGCTGTGAAACGCAAGCGAAGCGAGGATCGCGGCCTTTGCCGCGGCGTCGAAGCCTTCGACGTCGGCGGTCGGGTCGGCCTCCGCGTACCCCAAGGCGGTCGCCTCGGTGAGTGCCTCCTCGAAGCCGGCACCGGTCTCGTCCATGCGGCTGAGGATGTAGTTGGTCGTGCCGTTGACGATGCCGACGATGCGGTAGATCTTGTCCCCGGCGAGCGACTCACGCAGCGGTCGCAGCAGCGGGATGGCGCCAGCGACGCTCGCTTCGTAGTAGAGATCGACTCCGTGCTTGTCTGCCGCTTCGTAAAGCGTCGGGCCATCCTCGGCGAGCAGTGCCTTATTGGCGGTGACCACAGAGGCGCCGTTCTCCATGGCGGCGAGGATGAGCGTCCGGGCCGGCTCGATGCCGCCGATGACCTCTACGACGATGTCCGCGGCGCTGACGAGGGTCGCCGCATCAGTCGTGAAGAGCGCTGGGTCGATCTCGGGCGCTCGCGGTCGACCCGGCCGCCGTACGGCGATCCCGATCAGCTCGAGAGGTGTCCCGGCGCGCGCGGCGAGGTCCGGGCCGTGCAGGAGGAGCCGCTGCGCCACCTCCGTGCCGACGGCGCCACACCCGAGCAGGGCGACCTTGAGCGGCTGAGTCCGCATGCTGGTCCGAACCTTTCCTTCCTCGCGTCCGTCACCTCCCGGCGCTATCAGGGTCCCAAACGACGAGCGACCGGCGCACCCATGTCCGGCTGCTGGAATGTCCGTTCAGCGTCAAGATCCCGAGTTTTGGTGGCTGAGTGCAGCGGACTGCACATTCCGACCAAAACCCGGGAGTTCTCCGGGCGGCCGGGGGCTAGGCGGGAGCGCCGGCCGGCTCCAGTTCGCGCCGGTCCGCGTCCTGCGGAGGAGTCGCCGTTGCCGGGAGGAACTGCTCCGGCCGGCCTTCGACCCGCAGCTGTGGCAGCCGCCGGTCCAATGACCGGGGCAGCCACCAGTTCGCCCGGCCGAGCAGGTGCATGACCGCGGGGACGAGCAGCAGCCGTACGACCGTTGCGTCGATCGCGATCGCCGCCGCCATGCCGACGCCGATGACCTTGAGAAACACCTCAGGGCTTGGGATGAAGGCGGCGAAGACGGCGATCATGATCGCTGCAGCGGCAGTGATGACACGACCCGTGCCGGCAAGCCCATCAACGACGGCCCTGCCCCCGTCGCCATTCGAGCGCAGCCAGGACTCACGCATCCGGCTGATGAGGAAGACCTCGTAGTCCATCGAGAGCCCGAAGAGGACGGCGAACATCAGCACCGGGATAAAGGCAGGCATTGGCGTATGAGTGTCGATGCCGATCAGCTGCCCGGCCCAGCCGCCTTGGAGGAACAGCGCGACCACCCCGTACGAGGCGGCCACCGACAGCAGGTTCATGACCGCCGCGGTTACCGGGATCGCAATGCTGCGGAAGGCCAGCAACAGCAGGAGCATCGACAGCGCTACCACGCCCACGATGAGCAGTGGGATCCGCTCGGCGATGTTGGACGTCGTGTCGATGGCCAGTGCCGTCGCCCCGCCGACATGGACCTGGCTACCTGTGCCGTCGGTCGCCGCGGGGATCACATCATCGCGCAGTGTGCGGACGAGATCCTCGGTCGCCGTGTCCTGCGGTCCGGTGGTCGGAATGACGGTGAGCAGGGCCGCATCACGGGCAGGGTTCAGCTGCGGCGGCAACACGGTCGCGACGCCCGGTGTACGACGCAGGTCGTCGGCGAGCCGGTTCACGACACCCTCGTCGTTACCGCCGGTCAGGTCTGCGACCACGACGAGCGGACCATTCGCACCCGGTCCGAAGCCCGCGGCCAGCATGTCGTACGCCTGCCGGGTCGACCGGCCAGACGCATCGTTGCCTGCATCAGGGAAACCGAAGCGCACTCCGAGGAAGGGCGCGGCGAGAGCAAGCAGGATCGCGACGCCGGCGATCGAGGCGACGATGCTGTGCCGGTCCACGAACCTGCTCCAGCGAACCCATCCGCGGGCCGGTACGACGTGTCCACCGGCCGTGGTCTCCAGCGGGCGGCGCCGGCTGAGCGGAACGCGAAGGCGGTCGATCCACTTGCCGAGGTAGCCCAGGAGTGCGGGGAAGAGCGTCACCGCAGCCGCCATGACCACGAGGACTGCCATGATCGTGACCACCGCGGCACCCCGCATGAACGACAGGCCCATCGCGAACAGGCCCAGCATGCTCACTACGACGGTGCTCCCGGCGACCAGTACCGATCGGCCTGCGGTGTCGAGCGTTGCGACCGTGGCAGCCTCCGGATCAAGGCCGGCCGCTCGCCACTCTTTGAACCGAGTGACCATGAGCAGCATGTAGTCGATCCCGATACCGATGCCCATCATCGCGGCGAGCGAGGTCGACCAGTCGGGGACGTCGATGATGGCGGCTACCAGGCCGATGAGGGTACTGCTGACGGCAAGACCCGCTACGGCGACCAGAATCGGCAGACCGGCCGCGACAACGGTGCCGAAGGTCAGCAGCAGGATGATCGCCGCGGCCGCGATGCCGATTCCCTCCGAGCCGATCGCACCCTGTTCGGCCGCCTGGATCGTCTGGCCCCCGAGTGCGATGTCGAGTCCCGGCCGCTCGGCGGCCTGAGCAGCCGCGAGCAGCTTCTTGGAGTCTGCGACCGGCATGTCGACCGGGTTAGCGACATCGAGCTTGAGGTGCGCAACCAGCGTCTTACCGTCAGCGGAGATATCGCCCTGCGTCGTGTACGGGTCTTCCACCGCGGCCACGTGCGGCAGACCGCCGAGGTCGCGAAGGAGGCCGGCGACATCCGGCCGTACCTCTGATGCGGTCACCGCGATGTCGGATCGTACGACCACGTCGACGGTGTCCCCCGCCTGGACCGGGAAGCGCTGCTCGAGCAGATCTTGCGCCTGCTTGGAGTCCGAGCCCGGTGCTGAGTAGTCGGCGGCGAAGTCACCGGCGAACGCGGCGGATAGCCCGATCGCCAGGGCGAGCGCGGCGACCCAGCCGAGGATGACCCGCCGCCGCCTCCGGAATGCCATGCCGGCGAGTACACCAAGCGGACCGGGCCTGGCGAGTGTCGCCTGGCGCTGGTTGTCGCTGGTGAGCGTGGTATCGATCATGAGTAACCTCTCAGTGCGGGAGGCCCCTGAACGTCGCTCATCGGCTTCTCCCTCGTCTGTGCTCGTCTCGGCAGTACGACGACACAACCCCGCGGAATGTGAGGCTACGTGTCAACCCGTGACGGTAGTGATGACTCGTCAACTGCGTTATGCTGCATAACGTAACACCGTTTCAGAGGTTCTTGTCAAGAGGCTTAACATCTGTGACGATGCTTTACGTAGTCTTTACTTTTCGATGCTCAGTGAGAGGAGGGAGCCGATGAGCAGCGCATCGACAGAAGCGACCGCCACTCACGGGACCGCGCAGCCGATGCCGTCCCGGCGCGAACGGGCGCGCGCCGCCACGATCGCCGAGATCAAGGAGACGGCCCTCCGTCTCATGCACGAGCACGGCACCACCGACCTGCGGTTCTCTGATATCGCCCGAGAGATGGGCATGACCGCTCCGGCGCTCTATCGCTACTTCGCCGACGGAGACGACCTGCTGACCGCCCTGATCGTGGACGCCTACGACGACCTCGCTGACGCAGTCCGTGAGGCCCGCGATCGGGTACCAGAGGGCGATCCGAGCGGACGGCTCTTCGCGGTCTCGCAGGCCTACCGCACCTGGGCGCGGCGGGAGCCGCAGCGGTTCGCGCTGATCCTCGGGACGCCGGTGCCTGGTTATGCGGCGCCGGAGGAGGGCCCGACCACCGAGGCGGCTCGCCGGGCGATGACCCAGCTGAAGTCACTGTTCTTCGATGCCCTTGACCGCGGTCTACTCGGTGAGCCGCTCATCGGGGACGTGGACGAGTCGCTCCGGCAGCACGCGGAGAATCCGCAGTACAGCGGCCGCGCCGATGAGCGGACGCTGCCCCCGGAAACCTTCCAGGCGATGCTCAACTGCTGGGTGTCCCTGCATGGCTTCACCAGCCTGGAAGCCTACGGGCACCTGGAGTTCCTCTCGCCCGAAGCGCGCGACGCTCTCTTCGAGGCCGGTGTACGTCTCGCCGCGATGGCGGCCGGGCTCCCGCTGCCGCGAGCACGGTCGGAGTCGGGATCGGCCGGCAGCGCCGACCCTGGCACCACCTGAGCGGACCAGGTCGGGCCTTAGCTGCCTCGACCCACATAGTCGATGGCGTCGGACATGAAGCGCCGCCACGAATCGCCGCCGGGCCCGCCCGGCGGTTCGACGGCAACCCACTCCTTCATCGTCCGGCCACCGGACTCGAACGGGATCGCCCTACCCTCCGCGACCAGGGTGGCGGCCTGTTTCGCCGGGAGCTTCACCACGAGCCGTGTCGATCTCAAGAAGGCGAAGATCTTGCCATCGACCTTCAGGACATCGTTCTGCAAGGCCCGCCCGATAGTCACTCCGGGCCGCTGGAGATACTCGCTCGCCAGCTCGTTGTAGTGGTCCTGGCTGTCCCTGGTCGGCCCGCTCATGTCGTCCTCCTACCGTCGCAGACCTTAGACGTCGAGGCGGAGCAGGTCGTCCTCGGTTTCCCGACGCACGATCACCCGCGCTGCCCCGTCCCGTACCGCAACCACCGCAGGCCGCGGCAGGTGGTTGTAGGTGTTCGCCATCGATCGGCAGTACGCACCGGTACCGGGGACGGCGAGCAGGTCCCCAGGACTGATGTCCGCCGGCAGGAACTCGTCGCGCACGAGGATGTCGCCTGACTCGCAGTGCTTGCCCACGACACGGGCGAGGATCGGGGCGGCCTGCGATCGGCGCGAGGCGAGTGTGCAGGAGTACGCGGCGTCGTAGAGAGCAGCACGGATGTTGTCGCTCATGCCGCCGTCGACGCTGATATATGTCCGGATGCCGTCGACATCCTTGACCGTTCCTACTTCGTACAAGGTGAAGGTTGATGGACCGGCTATCGCTCGTCCCGGTTCAACGGATAGCCGTGGCATCTCGAGCAGCAGACGAGCGCTCTCAGACTCGGTGATCGCGCGGATGCCGAGGGCCAGCTCGGCCGGCGGCTGTGGGTCGTCTCGGGTGGTGTACCCGATGCCGAAGCCGCCGCCGAGGCACAGCTCGGGCAACTGGATGCCGTGCTCGTCGCGGATCGCGGCCTGCAGGGTCAGCACGCGCTGAGCTGCGACCTCGAACCCCTGTGTGTCGAAGATCTGCGAGCCGATGTGCGAATGCAGCCCGGTAAGCATGAGGCTCGGCAGCTTGAGAATCCGCCGCACCGCCTCAGCCGCGGCACCACTTGCCAGCGAGAAGCCGAACTTCTGGTCCTCGTGGGCCGTGGCGATGTACTCGTGGGTGTGTGCCTCTACCCCGACGGTCGTTCTGACCAGGACTCTTTGTGTCGCACCCTGTCGGTCGGCGATGTCGGCCAATCGCACGATCTCTTCATACGAGTCGACGACGATCCGGCCGACCCCGGCCTCGACGGCTCGGGCCAGCTCGGCGGTCGACTTGTTGTTGCCGTGCATGGTGATGCGGTCGGCCGGAAAGCCGGCGCGGACGGCCAGCGCCAGCTCGCCGCCCGTACAGACGTCAAGCCCGAGGCCGTCCTCGTCGAGCCAGCGCGCGACCTCCGCACAGAGGAACGCCTTGCCCGCATAGGCGACGTCCGCGCCGATGCCGCCGAACGCGTCGAGGAAGTCGCGCGCTCGCCAGCGGAAGTCCGCCTCGTCGAGGATGTACGCCGGCGTGCCGTACTCAGCGGCGAGGTCGAGGACGTCGACGCCCGCGGCGGTGAGAACGCCACCGGCCTCGTCCCGATGCGTGTTTCGTGACCAGAGGGTCGGTACAAGCGCGTTCACGTCCCCCGGCTCACGCAACCATTCAGGACCGCGTCTTCCGGCGGCTGCATGCAAGCCGCCCGCCTCGTGTGTCCGCACTGAGCTCTGTCTCTTCCCGCGTGCGCTACATGCGGACGGGAGCGGTGACGCCGAGCAGATCGAGGCCATTCTCGATCACGACGCGGGTTGCGTCGTTGAGCCAGAGCCGCGCCCTGGTCAGGTCGGTCGCCTCCTCGTCGCCGCGCGGCAGGATCCGGCACTCGTCGTAAAAGCGGTGGTACGCGGCCGCGAGCCGCTCGAGATAGCGGGCGATGCGGTGCGGTTCCCGCAGCTCGGCGGCGGTCGACACCACCCGGGGGAACTCGCCGAGCATGCCAAGCAGCTCGCCCTCCTTCTCGTGCGCCAGCAGCTCCGGCTTGAAGCTCTCAGCCGGGCCGCGATCGATGCCGAGCTCGGCGGCGTAGCGAGACACCGACGCCGTCCGTGCCCCGACGTACTGCACGTAGAAGACGGGATTCTCGTTGACCTGTTTGGTGATTACCTCGATGTCGAGGGTGAGCGGTGACTCGGTCGGATAGCGGCACAGCGAGTAACGCAGCGCATCCACGCCGGTCATCGCGACGACCTCATCAAGGGCCACGATGTCACCGGCTCGCTTGGACAGCCGAACCTCCTTTCCACCCCGCATGATCTTGACGAGTTGGCCGATGGGGATCTCTATGTTCTTCTGCGGGTCGTCGCCGACGCAGGCCGCCATGGCGCGGAGCCGGCCGATGTAGCCGTGATGATCCGCACCGAGCAGGTAGATGCAGATGTCGAAGCCGCGCTCGCGCTTGTCGACGTAATAAGCGGTGTCGGACGCGAAGTAGGTCTCCTCGCCGTTAGACCGGATCAGCACCCGGTCCCGGTCGTCCCCGAAGTCCGTCGTCCGCATCCAGAGCGCGCCGTCCTGCTCGTACACATGGCCCTTCTCTCGCAGAACCTCGATGCTGTGGGCAACCCGCCCGCTGTCATGGAGCGTCCGCTCGGAGAACCAAACGTCGAAGTGAGTACGGAAGTCGTCAAGCACGGCCTGCTGCTCAGCGAGCTGGCGAGCGTAGCCCTCCTCGCGGAACGCGGCGAGCTGCTCCTCATAAGGCAGGTCGAGGATCTCGGGTTTGTCGCTGACGATCTGCCTGGCGAGGTCGACGATGTAGGCGCCGTGGTAGCCGTCCTCCGGCACCGCCCGCCCGTGTGCGGCGGCCCGAAGCGACGCGCCGAACTTGTCCATCTGAGCGCCGCGGTCATTGATGTAGAACTCCCGCGAAATCTCGGCGCCCGCTGCCTCGAGGACTCGCGCCATCGCGTCGCCGACGGCCGCCCACCTGGTGTGTCCCAGGTGCAGCGGGCCGGTCGGGTTGGCGGAGATGAACTCCACGTTTATCCGCTGCCCGGCGAGCGTGTCGGTCCGGCCGTACATCTTGCCGGACTCGACGATCAGCCGGGCCAGCTCGCCCTGTGCGGCGGAGCTGAGGGTGATGTTGAGGAATCCTGGTCCTGCGACATCGACGCTTTCGATGCCCGCGTGATCTGCGAGCCGGGCGGCCAGGATCTGAGCGACCTCCAGCGAGGGTTTGCCGGCCGGCTTGGCCAGCTGGAGGGCCGCGTTGGTCGCGTAGTCACCGTGCTCTTTGTTCTTGGGCCGCTCAACGGTCACCGTCGATGGCGGCTCGACAGCCAGCTCACCTGCATCGACGGCCGCCCTGACGGCGAATATGACGAGATCGGCAAGTTCAGCTGGGGTCACCTCTCCAAGCGTAGCGATCGCCCGACCGCGCACGAGGCGTTATTTGATCAGCCACCACGCTGTCCAAGGTTGCGACCAGGGTCACCGCGGCGCGGCCGGGGCTAGCTCGACACAGCAGAAACCGGGCCGGGGGGCAAGCGCTGCCACCAGGGCGGTGGCACCGAGCCCGTCAAGCATCCCGCTGAGGTACGCAAGGTTGATGTTGCACACCAGGTCGCGGTTGTGCTCGGCGAGCGGATGGAACGGGCAGTTGTCGAGTCGCAGGACGCCGTCTGGGTCGAGCGAGGGCTCGTAGCCGCAGCGACGCAGCATCGTTCGCGCCAGCGCCGTCGCGCGCTCCGCGCCTAGCCGGCCTGGTCGCTGCCTCAGGCGCTCGGCGTGGCCGGCCTCCCAACCGTGCTGGTGGCCGACACGAAGTACAGTGTCGACCGATCGCTCGTCCGGCTCCGGGTCGGCCACGGTGTCGAGCAGGATCTTGGCCACGATGTCGGGTTCACGCGCCGGGATGACGACCTTGATCATGGCTTCCGCGGGCTCGTAAACCTTCGGCGCTCGCCCCACCTTGCCTGCACTGCCCGGAACTCCGGGGCGGGAGACCAGCAAGCCCAAGGCCACCATCTTGTCCAGGTGAAATGCGGCGAGCTTGCGCGAGATGTCGGTGTGGGCCGCAGCCTCTTCGCGAGTGATCGGGCGGCGGGCGCGGCGGATGAAGTCGTACATCGCCCGGCGAGTCGGGTCGTCGAGGGCTGCTGCCGCGCTGATCGACCAGTCGTCGCCGACGCTATCCGGCGCAAACTCGCCAACGTCCATCTCCTCACGATAACGACCACCTGCGTAGGTTCAAGACCTGGCATATCTCCGCCAGCCAGCGGCAGTTGACTGGCTATAGAGATAAGGCAAAGAATCGTTAGCGAAAAGGCTGAGCCGACTACCTCGAGCGGAGGTGGCTCTTGGCTGCACCACATACACAGGCAAAGCGACCGGTATCGGCCTGGTTGACCGGGCCCTACGGGCATCCGTTCCATCCGATCCTGGTCAACATTCCGATCGGTGCGTGGGTGGCGAGCCTGATCTTCGACCTCGGCTCCCACCTGGTGGACGACCCGGCGCCATTGGCTGAAGGCTCACGGTGGCTGATCGCGATCGGCGTCCTCGGCGCGCTGGCCGCCGCCATGGTCGGATTTCTCGATTTCTTCGCCATCCCACCCGGCACCCGAGCGTGGCGGACGGCACTGCTGCATATGGTCCTCAACCTGACGCTGACGGCGGCGTATGCGGGCCAGTTCTTCTGGCGACCGGCTAACCCGACCGGCGCGGTCGGCGCCGGACCGATAGCCGTTTCGATCGCCTCGCTCGCGGTGCTTTCGCTATCCGGCTACCTCGGCGGTGAGCTGGCCTTCCGCTACGGCGTACGCGTCGCGAGCGAGGACACACAGCTCGAAGGCTTCGCCGTCCAACCCGGACCCGAGACAAGGAAGGACGTGTGACATGGAAGTCACCGCACTTGTCACCTGGCTCGTCACCGCTCTTGGCGGCTTCTACATGCTTGGCACCTGGATCAGCAGAGGCGGCCTCGCACCGGGAAGCACCAGTCGCCTGCCCAAGCCGGTGATCTTCGGGCATTTCCTGCTGGCGGCGATCGGGCTCGTGGTCTGGATCATCTACCTTGCGACGGACAGTCACGCGCTCGCGTGGACGGCCCTCGTCCTGCTCATCCCGGTGGCGTTGCTCGGCCTGACGATGTTCGTCCGCTGGTTCGGCGTGTATCGCGGGACGCCGGTCGCCGCACATGCGGCCGTCGGAGCCGGCGCGCCGGCAGGCGGGAGTGAACCTGCGGAGCGCGGCTTCCCCGTGCCGATCGTCCTCGGCCACGGCCTCTTCGCCGTGATCACACTGGTCCTGGTACTGCTGACTGCCGTGAGCGAATGAGGATTGCGCATCAACGCTCGCGAGCCGTCGGCTCCGGCACGCAGCGATCGGCGATCGGGCGAACGGCGAGCCGGCGCACGGTCGAGATCAGGTCGCCAGGCTCGAAGGGTTTGGTGATGTACGCGTCGACGCCGATCTCGCGACCGCGCGCAAGGTCGCGCCCCTGTGCCGCTGCGGTAATCATGACGATCGGGAGATGCCGAGTCCGCTGATCCTCTCTCAGCCGGATCGCCGTACTGAACCCATCGAGACGCGGCATCACGACGTCGAGCGTGATCAGTGTCGGCTCGACGGACAACACCTTGTTCAGGCAGTCGAGACCGTCGATCGCAGTGACGACCTCGAACCCCTCGAGTTCGAGGTTGACCCTGATCAGCTCGCGGACGATCTCGCTGTCGTCGACAACGAGAACTCGTCCGAGGGACGCCGCCACATGCTTGAGAGTAGAGGCGACCATCGGATCGCACAGGCAGTTCTCATGATCGCTACGGTGGCCGGCTGCCGATGCGAAGCTGGTATCCTCGTGCGGTCCCCGCCCCCGTAGCTCAGGGGATAGAGCAACGGCCTCCGGAGCCGTGTGCGCAGGTTCGAATCCTGTCGGGGGCGCTCGCCGCCCAGCAGCCAAAACCTTTGCTGACCTGCAACAATACAGAGCGCACGACGCCGACGGTGGGTCTCACTGAAGCTCACCGATTCCAGCCAAGGCTTAGCGTCCACGGAACAGACGCGGAACAACGGTCGGCAACCCGGCGTCGCCGGTTCGGGCCGAATCAGGACTGGAACGCTAGCCGACTTGCCCTGCGGGGCTCCGCAATCTGTCGACCTCCGCCGACGGCATGACTAGGCGGTTAGCAGGTCCCTCCATTCACGATGGCTAGGACGCGTCGGGCGAGCGGGACTGGAATCCCCACGCTGAGTACGTCAGGTTCCCGGTAGGTCCGGCGTTCGATCGCCTCGGCGGCTGATGCCGCAATATCGGCGATCACTGCCGATTGCCGCTGGCTGGCAACGCGGGATGCATGACGAATCATCTGGACGACGGCGTCCACGTCCTCGTCAGCCCACCAGGCAGATAGGCGAACTAGGACATGTTGGTGATAGACGAGCAGTGGCTCACCACCGAGGGCCGCGCAGAGCGCGTCGTAACGGGCTCTGGCCGGGTCACCTTCTGGGATTAGGTTGGACATGGGTTCGGTCCCTTCGGGCTGAGGAGTCTGGGGATCGGATCAAGGCCCCGGTTTGCTGTTGGCGCAGCAGCCGGGGCCGCTCCGCCGCCTCGATGCGCAGCTCGGCCTCCCGCTCCGCCGTCGCATGCGGCTCGCCCGCGAGCAGCTGATCACGGATCTCGCGGTACCG
>DASYTV010000154.1:0-2671 GCA_036001885.1 Actinomycetes bacterium | reverse complement strand
CATGCTCTCCCACAAGTTCGGCGACGGAATCACCGTGGTCAAGGACTTCGACCGGACGCTACCGAAGATCCCCGCCTATCCAGCGGAGCTCAACCAGGTGTGGACCAACCTCATCGACAACGCGATCCAGGCCATGAATGGCGTCGGTACCCTTACGATTCGGACCGCGCGGGACGGTGATCAGGTGCTCGTCGACATCGGCGACACGGGGGAAGGCATCCCACCGGAGTTTCGACTGCGCGTCTTCGAGCCGTTCTTCACCACAAAACCCGTGGGAGAGGGCACCGGGTTGGGACTAGACATCTCCTACCGGATCGTGGTCAACCGGCACGGCGGCGATATCAGCGTTACATCCGAGCCCGGGGACACCCACTTTCAGGTACGGCTGCCGACCATCGAGCCGGCCTCTATCTGACATCCGGCTCGAGCGGTTGCGAGTCCGTGGAATGGACGCCGGAACCATGCCGACAGTCCCGACGTCGAGGCCAGGAGGGGGCGAGGCAGGATTAGGCCGTCGTCGAGCGACAATCCGCGCCACGAAAGGTGACCGACAGTTCGCATCGCGGTCCAGAGGATGCGCATCGCCCCGGCGTCGGAGGTCGGCATAAGCCACTGGGGCTTGAGGGTGCTCAGCGCGATGCCTGCCAGGATGGCGGCGCCGCCGATCGCTTGGGATACGCCGACCGGATCGCCGAACAGGAGCACGCCGGCGGCCGCGCCGACGAGCGGCTCGAGGTTGATGAAGGCCCCCGCGACCTCAGCCGACACCCGCGCCTGCCCGTACGCAAAGAGCGTGAACGGCAGGAGCGTGCCGCCGAGCGCCAGGCCGACAACGGCCAGCAGTGTGCCGGGATTGGAGGGAGCGGCCGGCATCCCATCCATGATCGCGGCCACCGGTGCCCCGGCGATGCTCGCCGCGAGGAACTGCACGGCGCTTACGGCGACCGGGTCGCGGCCGTTCAGCAGGCGGGATTGTGCTGCGAGAAAGCCGGCCGAGAAGAGGAGCGAGGCCAGGATGAGCCCGTCACCGGCAATGGTGGCGCCGCCTCCGCTGCCACCGGCGATGAGGGCGACACCGGTCAGCGATACCGCGTAGCCGGTCCAGGCCATCGGCGTTGCGACGATCCGCTGCCAGACGGCCACGATGATCGCGACGAGCACGGGTGTGGCGCCCACGAGCAGCGCTGCGTGGCTGATGCTCGTCCGCTCGATGCCCGCGTTCTGAAGCATGATCGAGCCTCCGTAACCCAATGCTCCCCAGGCCAGCACTCCAGGTGTGCAGGCGCCACTGATCCGAGGGCGGGCCACGACGAGCAAGACGATGGCGGCCAGGCCGAATCGGGCGACGGTCAGCCACCAGGGCGACAGCCATTCGAGAGCCAGCTTCGACAGCGGAATCGTGGTTCCCCAGAGCACACCGGCGGTGGCGAGAGCCGCGATGGCGGGGCGTCGGTCGAGGTTCATGAACAAATCGTCTGTCGGCCGGATCCTCCAATTTGCCATTCCCGGCTATATGCCAAATAATATTCCTCAGTATGGCTGTCGATCTTGATAATATTGATGTAAATCTGCTTACTGCGCTGCAGGCGGACGCGGATCAGACGAATGTTGAGCTCGCCCGCCTTGTCGGGCTATCCCCGGCGGCAACACTGCACCGCGTCCGCAGACTGAAGGAGTCGGGCGTCATCCGCGTCATCAGCGCCCGGCTCGACCCCACTGCTGCCGGGTTTCCGCTGCACGTGTACGTGGCAGCGAGCCTCGCTCGGCATGACCCCCGCTCGACCCACGCCTTCGAAGAGCAGATCCGGGCATTGCCGCAGATCGTCGCCGCAGACAACGTTGCCGGCGAGATGGACTATTTGCTCAGCGTGGTTGCTCGGGACATCGGGCAGCTGCAGCAGGTGCTCACCCGGCTGGCCACCCGGGGGGGACAGCGACTCGTCACGTACCTGCGACTGGAGGAAGTCAAGCCGCCGTCGCCACTGCCGCTGGAGCCGACGGCGCCCGTGCCCGGCAGGCGTACGGCTGGGGTCACCTAACCCCGTCGCGGAGGCTGAGGCTGGGGCCACGACGAGGCACGGCTATTACCTATGCCGCTGGCGTTGCGGCCGCCCGGCTCGAACCGCTGGCGTGGACCGCGGTAAGGGATGATGGAGCCATGAGGCGTCCAGCGGTGCCGCTCGCGAGGCACCTGCTCAGGGTGCGTGATCTGATCGACCGGGCCTATGCCGAGCCACTCGACATCAGTGCGCTCGCGCGGAGTGCATCGGTGTCGACGGCCTACTTCAGTCGAAGCTTCAAGGCCGCGTTCGGTG
The DNA here is from genome assembly GCA_036001885.1 of Actinomycetes bacterium. GTDB lineage: Bacteria > Actinomycetota > Actinomycetes > JAKEEW01 > JAKEEW01 > DASYTV01. Next base: position 356 of record DASYTV010000154.1, on the reverse strand, counting down.
AGACCCCACACCAATACCTCATGAGCCGGCGGATGGAGCGCGCCAAAGCGTTGCTGCGGTCCGGCGACGTGGCCGTCACTGAAGTTTGCCTCGCTGTCGGCTTCACCAGCTTGGGCTCCTTTAGCACTCAGTTTCGACGGTTCGTCGGCGACAGCCCGAGCGCGTATCGCAAGCGTGACGGTCATGGCGAGCTGGCGCGGCTGCCAAACTGCTACGTCCGGATGTGGACTCGTCCGCTCGGCTGAAGCGGCCGGCCGCGGGAACGGCAAGTGGGCAGTTTTGGAGAAGCCCGAGGCCCTCCGGCGTTCCTACGATCGCCTGTGACGTCCGCAGGTGGGCTGCGGAGATGACATCGA
>DASYTV010000153.1:0-2396 GCA_036001885.1 Actinomycetes bacterium | reverse complement strand
CCGTGGGGAGCGCGCCTACGACATCTACTCGCGCCTCTTGCGCGAGCGGATCATCTTCCTGGGCGACGCGATCGAGGATCACCTGGCCAATCTCGTCATCGCCCAGCTCCTGTTCCTCGATTCCGAGGACCCGGAGAAGGACATCAGCCTGTACATCAATTCGCCGGGTGGCGTCGTCAACTCCGGACTCGCGATCTACGACACTATGCAGTACCTGCGAGCCCCGGTCAGCACCATCTGCATCGGCATGGCGGCATCGATGTCGGCGGTCCTGCTGGCGGCCGGCGCCAAGGGCAAGCGTTACGCCCTGCCGAACAGCCGGATCATGATCCACCAGGGTTCCGGCGGCTTCCGGGGCAACGCTCCCGACGCGATCATCCAGATGAAGGAATGGGAGTTCCTCGTCAATCGCAACATCGAGATCCTCGCCCAGCACACCAGCCAGCCGGTCGATAAGGTGCGGCAGGACACCAACCGGGACTACTTCATGGCTCCCGAGGATGCGAAGGACTATGGCATCATCGATGCGGTCTACGCGGAGCAGTGGGATTCACTGACCGCGCAGCACCACGACGAGAAGGCCGCAGAGGCGGCCGTCGAGGTGGGCGCCGAGGGGGCACCGGAGCCGAAGCGCTCGAAGAGCGAGCCGGCAGGATAGGGAGCAAGGACCGTCACGTGACGTCGACAAGCGGCAGCAAGGGACCCAAGGTCCCGTATCGCTGTTCCTTCTGCGGCAAGAGCCAGGAACAGGTGCGCAAGCTCATCGCGGGCCAGGGCGTCTACATCTGCGACGAGTGCATCAACCTCTGCCAGGAGATCATCGAAGAGGAGATGCTCGAGACGCCGCGTCCGAAGCAGACGTCGTCGAAGCTCCCGAACCCACACCAGATCAAGGACGCGCTCGACGCGTATGTCATCAGCCAGGAGCGGGCCAAGAAGGTCCTCTCTGTCGCCGTCTACAACCACTACAAGCGGGTGAACGCCGGACACCAGGTCGATGACGTGGAGCTCCAGAAGTCGAACGTGCTGCTGGTGGGTCCGACCGGCTCCGGCAAGACGCTCCTCGCCCAGACCCTGGCGCGGGTCCTCGACGTCCCGTTCTGCATCGCCGATGCGACCTCGCTGACCGAGGCCGGCTACGTCGGCGAGGACGTCGAAAACATCCTCCTGCGGCTCATCCAGGCGGCGGACTTCGACGTCGCGCGCGCCCAGCGCGGGATCATCTACATCGACGAGATCGACAAGATCGCGCGCAAGGCCGACAACCCGTCGATCACCCGTGACGTATCGGGGGAGGGGGTCCAGCAGGCCCTGCTCAAGATCCTCGAGGGCACGATCGCCAACGTCCCCCCGCAGGGTGGCCGCAAGCACCCCCACCAGGACTTCATCCAGATCGACACGACGAACGTGTTGTTCATCTGTGGCGGCGCGTTCGACGGCCTCGAGAAGATCGTCGAGGAGCGCGTCGGCCGTCGGTCGATCGGCTTCGGGGCGGATGGCGCGATGAGCCCGGCCGACAAGGGCCGGGTCCTCGAGAAGCTGATGCCCGAGGACCTGCTCAAGTTCGGGCTGATCCCGGAGTTCATCGGTCGCCTCCCGGTGATGGTCACGCTCACCGCGCTGACCGCCGACGACCTGGTCCGCGTGCTCACCGAGCCGCGCAACGCCGTCACGCGCCAGTTCCAGAAGTTCCTCGCCCTCGACAAGGTCGAGCTCGCGTTCACGGAAGGCGCGCTCAAGGCAGCGGCCGAGGTCGCCCTCGATCGGAAGACCGGGGCGCGTGCCCTCCGCTCGATCGTCGAGGAGTCGCTCCTCGAGGTGATGTACGACATCCCGGAGCGGACCGAGGTCCGCAAGTGCATCATCACCGAGGAGACGATCCGCAGTGGTCGACTCCCGCTACTCCTGACGAAGACCGACGTCGACGAGGGGGTCGACGAGACGAACTACGAGGAGTGGCTCGCCGAACGAGGCGTGAGCGCCTGATCCTCGGCCTGCCGGCGTCGCGACGCGGGCTGGCGGTGCTTGCGCAGGAACGCCGGCACCTCGAGGGATTCCTCGGACACCGCCGCCGGCTGGAGTATCGCCGCCGGTTCAGTCGGCGTCGGTTCGGCCATCGCAGTCGGCTCGGACATCGCGACGGGCTCCGCCGGGTCGGGATGGTGGGCCGGTCGTTCGTAGGCGTGGACGCTCCCTGAGGTCACCTCGCGGCGCGGCGGCCGGGCGAACGTCGATGCCGTGACCGGCCGAGGGGTTCGATGCCCATCGAGCCCGGTCGCGATGAGTGTGATCATGACCTCGCCGTCGACGACCTCGCCAAGGCTCGCCCCAAAGATCACGTTCGCGCGGGGGTCCGCCGACGCCCGGATCTCGTCGGCTGCCTGCCGAACCTCGCG
>DASYTV010000152.1:0-22125 GCA_036001885.1 Actinomycetes bacterium | reverse complement strand
GGCGAGGTTGTCCGCGTGGGCAATATGACGCAGGGATGGGCGATGGCGACGATCGACGTGATGGTCGCCTATGACGAGGATCTCGGCAAAGTGAACTCGATCATCGAGCGGGTCACCGACGAGCTCGCCGAGGACGAGCAGTGGAAGAGCAAGATCGTCGAGAAGGCGCAGATCCTGGGCGTCGAATCCATGGCCGGTGACGCCGTCACCATCCGCGTGATGATCAAGACCGAACCACTGGTGTCAGGGGACGTCGCTCGAGAGCTCAGAGCGCGGCTCAAGGAGGCCTTCGACGATGCGGGCATCCGGGTACCGCTCCGCCCGTTCGGTGTGCCACTGCCTGACAAGCAGGTGCCTGGAACCCCGATGCCCGGCGCTTCGCCGGGCGGCAGCCCTCCCGCCTCCGCTGGCTAGGACTCGCGCAGTCAGCGGCCGGGGTCGTGCGTGCAAGACTTGAACGGCCATGAGTGAAGCAGCAGAGATCACCTTTTACGACGCGGTCGGCGGTGAGGAGACGTTCCGCCTGCTGGTCCATCGCTTCTACGAGCGCGTCGCCACCGACCCGGTCCTTCGGCCGATCTATCCCGAGGAGGATCTGTCCAGTGCCGAGGAGCGGCTTCGGATGTTCCTCATTCAGTACTGGGGTGGCCCGCGTACCTATTCGGAGCGCCGCGGCCACCCGCGACTGCGGATGCGCCACGCGCCGTTCGCCGTCACACCGGAGGCCCGCGACCGGTGGCTGCACCACATGTTGAGCTCACTGGACGAGCTTGCCTTGGACGAGGAGTACGACAAACAGCTCCGTGACTATCTGGTCTCGGCCGCGTTCAGCCTCGTCAACACATTCGAGGAGCCGCCGGGCCGTACGCTCCCGACCACCTGAGGGGCTCTCGCCAAAAGGCAAGGCAAAGGAAGGGACTGGCTGTTCCAAGGCCCGGTAAAGGCGCGCCGCGGCGAAATCTGGCATGTGTCTCGGTTAGGACACCAACGGATAACGTCGGCTTGTCATAGGCGCTCATGGACCGCGAGCCTGACCGCGACCAGCGAGGCCAAGTTGGTCGCGGCGGCCGACAGCCGTGGCATTCATGGCGAATCGGCGCCGCGGAACCGCGGCCATGACAGGAGGCACGCGTGGCGCGGGCATCGGGGCTGGTTTTGCGCCGCGCGCTCAGCCAGCGACTGATCGTCGCCGCCGCATTCGGGACGATCCTGCTGGCGACGACTGTCCTCTCTGCCCTCCTGCTTTATGCGACCACGGTCACTGACAACGGCGTACAACGCAGCTTGGCGACCGCGCCCATCGACCAGGTTGGCAGCCGCATCACGGCCCCGGTGACCCCGCAAACCCACAGCGCGATCGACACTCAGGTGCGATTGGCTGCGAGCCAGGCCTATGCCCACGCCCGAATTCAGGTCGTGGAGACCGCGCGCTCTGACTCGTACGCCCTGCCTGGGCAGCAGGACCGCGGAGACAACGCCGAGCTCACGACCTTCGCCATGTACGAGGGCATCGACCAGCACAGCGTGCTGACATCAGGGCGATGGCCGGCGCCGGTCTCAGCGGATGCGTCCGTGGTCGAGGCGGCTTTCCCTGTCTCGACCGCGGATGCGGCCGGCCTCTCGGCTGGGGAGACGGTCACTCTGGTCAATCGGCTCGACCACAAGCCGCTGCGCGTGATCGTGACGGGTCTGTACCGGCCGAATGACCACCAGGACCCGTTCTGGCGGGCGGATCCGCTCGCGGCGAGCGGTGTCCAGCGGCTGGCATTCACAACCTACGGTCCACTCGTCGTGCCGCAACAGACCTTCCTCTCGCGGTTCGCCACAGACGCGATCACGACATGGCAGGTCCTACCTGACCTGTCCGGCGTCTCCACCTCTCAGGTGCGCGAACTGGCCGATGCCGGCAACGTCCTCGAGGAGCGGCTCCAGGCCAATCAGCTGGGCTCGCGGGCGAGCGTCTCCACGAGGCTGCCTGAGCTTGCCAGGCAGCTTGATCGTGCGGCCGTCGTCGCGCGGTCCACCATGCTCATCCCAGTGCTGCAGCTGGTCGTCCTCGCGGGATACGCCCTCTTCCTGACCGCCCGCCTGATCAGCGAGCACCGGCGGGCAGAGCTCGCACTGCTGCGGGCGCGCGGGGCCGACGGCGGACAGCTCACGGCGCTGTCGCTGCGCGAAGGATTGCTGCTCGCGACGCCCGCCGCCCTCATCGCTCCCCTGCTTGCGATTGCATTGCTCAAGCTGGTCAACGCGAGCCCGACCGTGCGCGCTGCCGGCCTCACGATCCAGACCCGCCTGACGGTCTCCAGTTGGGGGGTCGCCGTGGTCGCGGCTGCGCTGTCGGCGCTCGCGCTCACCGTGCCAACGCTTCGCGGTCTCGGTAAGACGTATGTGGAGAGCCAGCAAACACGAGGGCGCGGCGAGAAGCGGTCCATCGCCCAGCAAGCCGGTGCTGACCTCGCGATCCTCGCCATCGCCGTGCTCGGCTTCTGGCAGCTTCGCCGATACGGCGGGCCGGTGACGGCCACAGTCAGCCAGACCGAGGTCGGCGGGCTTGGCATCGATCCGTTCATCGTTGCGGGGCCGGCGATCGGACTGGTGGCCGGCGGCGTCCTCGCGCTCCGGCTGGTCCCCCTGATGTCCGGCGCGGCCGAGCGCGTAACATCTCGCGGACCCGGACTTGCCCCTGCCCTCGGTGCCTGGCAGGTGAGCCGGCGTCCACTGCGATACGCAGGACCCGCTTTGCTGCTCGTCATGGCGGTGGCGGTCGGTGTGCTCTCGCTGAGCACCTCGGCGACCTGGCGGAAGTCGCAGAACGACCAGGCCGACCTGGCTGCGGGCAGCGACCTGCGCGTGACCGGAAAGACCGGGATCACGACGCTGTCCGCACTTGGCCAGGCGGGGACCTATGCCGGGCTCCCTGGCGTGGCGACCATCAGCCCGGCCTACCGGCTCTCGGGTACTGTCGGCTCGCGTACCGCGGAGATCCTCGCGCTCGATGCGACCAAGCTCGCCCACCTGGTCACCTTGAGGCCGGACCTGGAACCGGAAGGTGGCCTTGCCGGCGCTGCAGCCGCGATGGCTGCCGAGCGCCTCCCTTTGCGGCCGGTCACGTTGCCCGGTCACCCGACCAGGCTCGGCATCGCCGCTAGGGCCACGCCAGAAGGCGGGAGCTACGACGGCCGGCATGCGGTTGACGTCGGAGTGCTCCTCCAGGACGCCCTCGGCACAAGGTATGTCCTTCGTGCCGGCACAGTGCCCGGCGACGGCAAGCCGCACGAGCTTGACATCGATCTCGCCGCCGTTGCCGGCAGCGACGGGCGGCTCGCCTACCCGTTGGCGTTCGAAGGCTTCGGGCTCGGATACTCCGCGGCCGCGGACGGACACATCGAGCCCCTCCACGTCACAGTCGACCGGTTTGAGGCCGCTGAGCAGGGCTCCTCGCCGGCGCCCATCCGGTCCTCGGACGATCGCTGGCTCCGGGCACCGGGCGTCAGGCCACAGCCTGTGAACGGACAGAGCTTTGCCGCGGCACGACTGACCATGCCGGACCCGCATGCGGTGGGAGCACCAACCTTGAGCGGCGGGCTGTCGACCACCAGCATGCAGACATATCTGCTGCTCGGTGAGGCCGGCGGTGTCAAGGTCCTGGCAGGCGGTGAGCAGTCGGGGCTTTCACAGTCAACCGCTGGCTATAGCGGATTGCGCGGTCTGGTCACCCCCGACCTTCTCAAGGCGACCAACACGGCGGTGGGGAGCGACCTCACCTTGTCAGTGCAGGGTCTGACACTGCCCGTCCGCGTGGCAGGAGTTGTCGGCGCATTGCCCGGGACCGCCGCCGGCCAGGACGGAGTCCTCCTTGACGCCAACACATTCACCGCTGACCAGCTCGTGACCGCCGGGCAGGTGGATCAGGTCAGCGAATGGTGGATCGCGACGGCCGACCATGACACGGCCGCCGCCAGCACCGCTCTGCGGGACAATCGGAACCTCGCCGATGCGGTGGTCGATAGGCAGGACCTGCGCCGGGCGATGCGCGACGACCCGCTAGGCAGTGGTCTTCAGGGAGCACTCTTCCTCGGCTTCCTGGCCGCGCTCGCCTTTGCCGCGATCGGTTTCGCCGTCAACGCGGCGGTCTCGGCGCGCGAGCGGCTCACCGAGTTCGGGCTGATGCGCGCACTCGGCATCAGCTCCCGCCAGATCTTTGGACTGCTCGGCGTCGAGCAGGCCTTCCTCGTCACCCTCGGCGTCCTCGGCGGTGTCGCCCTTGGTGCCATCGTCGCCAGGCTGGTTGTCCCGCACATCGTCCTAACCGCCCAGGCGACGACCGTGTCACCACCCGTGATCATGTCGACACCGTGGCCGCTGGTCCTCATCCTCGCGGGAGCGGTCGTCGGCCTCCTCGGATTTATCGTCGCAGTTCTCGGCGCCTCCCTGCGCCGCGCGGGACTTGGCGCGACGCTACGGATCGGGGAGGATCGGTGACCGTCTTGCCGCTCATCCTCCGCCAGGCTCGGGCTTTCCGCGGCGTCCTCGCGGTTCTTGCTCTGCTGGTCTTCGTCACCGCATTCGTCGCGGCCGCCGCGCCCGCCGCCCTGACCCGGGTCTACGACTCCGCCATCCACGATCTGCTCGAGCGGGCTCCTGCGGAGGTCAAGGACATCCAGGTTGCCGGGCGACCGTCCGCGACGGTGGGGCAGGACGGCTCGGTGGAACAGACGGGCCCGACGGACCTGCGGGGCGTGGCCGAGGCGCAGAACGACCTGCGCGCACGCCTTCCCGACGACGTGTCGGCAGAGATCGGGACGTCGAGCTCCATCGTCCGCATCATGGAGCGAGGCACGGCGACCGGTGCCGTGACCTACTACGTCTCACAGTCGCCGTCCACCGTCGAAAACCTCCGACTCGGGTCCGAGCTACGCAGCGACTTCGCCGCCAACGTGCGCTACACCGAGGGAGCCTCGCCGGGTCCGGCGGGCTCGTACGTGCTGCGGAGCACGAATAAGGAACCGCGGACTCTGCCGCGCTTCGACGTCGCTCTCTCGGCAGCGACCGCACGCTCGATCGGGCTCGGAATCGGTGACATCGCGATCATCAGCGACACCGACGGGCCGGTCGCAGCCGTCCGCATCCGTGGGATCTTCGAAGCGGTCGATCCAGGCTCGTCGTACTGGGCCCTGGATCGACGGCCCCTGGCAGTCAGCCGGCAGACCCGCGACCCAGAGGCGCCACCGGACGTGTTCGCGACCGGGGTCATCGCGCCGGAGGCGTACGACGAGTGGCGCGCCACATTCGGCGATCACATCGAATACCTCTGGCGGTTCGAATCCAACCCGAACAAGCTCGTTGCGAGCGACGCCGACGCCGTGGCTCGTGGCCTCGACGAATACTCCTCGCTGATCGCCACGACCAAGGAATCGGGCATGCAGGTCCAGCTCAGGAGCGGCCTCGGCAGCTTGCTGAGCGATTTCAGCCAGCAATTGCGCACCGCAAAGGCGGTGATGGGGGTCGCACTCGCCGGGCTGCTCGCGGTGGCGCTGCTCGTCCTCGCACTGGCGGCACAGCTGGTCGCCGAGCATCGCCGCCAGTCCCTGGGCCTGGTACGCGCGAGGGGCAGCTCTCTCACGCAGTTGACCGGCCTGGTGCTGGCGGAGACGGCTCTTGTCGTCGTCCCGGCCGCAGTCCTCGGCTATCTCGCGGCCGTCCTGGCTGTCTCGAGACTGACGACCGCCTCGCTCTGGCTGACCACCTTCGTCGCTGCAGCCGCACTCGGCCTGTCGGCGGCGTTGGCGGCCTATCAGCACCGTCGGGTGGGGCGGCTGGACCGGCGTGACCTCATCAGTGTTCGGCCGAGTAGGCGACGAATCATCGTCGAGTCGCTGATCGTCGTACTCGCCGTGATCGGCGTTGTGCTGCTGCATCGCCGCGGACTGACGACGGAGGCCGTGGACCGCGGCGTCGACCCGTTCCTGCTTGCTGTTCCCGTGCTGCTTGGCCTAGCGGCAGGACTGCTGGTCCTGCGCGCATACCCGTACCTGCTGCGCCTGTTCAGCGGCGTGGCCGAGCGCTGGCGTTCCGCCGTGCCTTTCCTCGGTGTGGCACGGGCCAGCCGAGAAGCGTTGACCTCGGCACTCCCCCTGGTGGCGGTGCTGCTAGGGCTGGGTCTCGGCGTATTCGGGTCGGTGGTGGATCAGGGCCTCACTCGGGCCCAAGGACACCGGGCCTGGCGCGATGTAGGGGCCGACGCTCAGGTACGGCAGGCAGGCATCCAACCCGCCCAGATCGACACGATCCGGCATCTCCACGGGGTTAACGGCGTGGTTCCCGCCGTCATCGAGGACGATGCCGTCCTGAGCGGAGATCAGAGCGAGCCGGTCGTCGCCGTAGCGATCGACCTCGATGCGTATCGGGCGCAGATCGCCGGTTCTCCACTAACGCCACCTGGCGGTGATCAGAACGACACGACCGGCGACGATATCTCTCATGTCCTGGTCTCGCCGCGACTGGAGGGCATGTCGGCCAACCGCTCCACCCAGCTCGACTGGAACACCCTCGGCATCAGCGAGGATGTCACCGTCGACGGGACGGTCGACGCCTTCCCGACCTTGGAGGATGCGCCGGCCCTGGTTGTGGTGCCCTACCAGTCCTTCGTGACGCGCTATCAGGCACCGCTGACCAACACGCTCTTTCTCGCCGGCGCGGGCATCGATCCCGCAGAGATCAAGGCCATCCTCGGCACGGATGCCTTCGTGACGACCCGGGAGGCGCGTTTCACCGAGATCAGGGACGCTCCCCTGGCCAGGGGGGTTCGGACGGTCTTTGCCGTCGGCGTCGCCGTGCTCGGGGTTTACTGTGGGCTCGCGATCTTGCTCGCGCTCACCGTCGGTGCGGACACCCGAGCGAGGGCGGTCGCCTACCTGCGCACCCTCGGGCTGAGTCGCCGACAGGCGCGCGGTCTTGTCCTCATCGAGGTCGGGCCGCTAGTGACCGCCGCGATCCTCGGCGGGCTCCTGCTTGGGATGGTCCTCCCGCACGTGGTCGGGCCTGCGGTGGACTTTCGCCCGTACACCGGGGGAGAGAAGGTCTCCAGCTACCCGCCTGACCCGGTGGCGCTCGGCGTCATCTTCGGCGGGCTGGCCGTGCTCGTGGCAGCAGCAATACTCGTAGACGCAGCGCTGAGCCGCCGACGCGGACTCGGTTCTGCCCTGAGAGTTGGTGATTGACGGATGACAGATCGGACGCTCGACCTCAGCGACCTGGAGCGGCGTGCGACCGCCGCCAAACAGGTCTTCGGCGAACACGCCCACATCGTGTGCGACAACCTGGTGCGGATCTACAAGACCGAAGGCGTCGAAGTCGTCGCCCTGCAGGGACTCGACCTGCTTGTCGACCAGGGGGAGCTGATCGCGCTGGTCGGCGCCTCAGGGTCGGGCAAATCGACTCTGCTCAACATCCTCTCTGGGCTCGACATCCCCACAGCCGGCACGGCTCGAGTCGCCGGGAGTGACCTGCTGACGATGACGTCCCACGAGCGGGTGCGTTACCGGCGCGAGGTCGTCGGTTTCGTCTGGCAGCAGACCGCTCGAAACCTCCTGCCCTACCTGACTGCTGCCGAGAATGTGGAGTTGCCGATGCGCTTCACCGGCGTACCGAAGGCGGATCGGGAGGACCGCATGGAGGAGCTGCTGGAGCTGATGGGCGTCGACAATTGCGCCGAGCGACGCCCGGCGGAGTTGTCCGGCGGCGAGCAACAGCGCGTCGCGATCGCCGTGGCGGTCGCGAACGAGCCGGAGGTGATCCTCGCCGATGAGCCGACCGGCGAACTGGACACTTCGACGGCAGGCGAGGTGTTCGCAGCGCTGCGACGGGCTAACAGCGAGCTCGGCGTCACCGTCGTCGTGGTCACCCACGACCCGTTGGTATCCGAGCAGGTGGACCGGACCATCGGCATTCGTGACGGTCGCACGAGCAGCGAGGTGCTGCGTCGCACAGAGCTGAACGAGCAGGGCGCCGAGGAGATCATCGCCGAGGAGTACACCGTGCTCGACCGGGCCGGCCGGCTGCAGCTCCCCCGCGAGTTCACCACCGCACTCGAGATGGAACGGCGGGTCAGGCTCGCGCTCGAACGTGATCACATCGGTGTCTGGCCCGATCATGCTCGGCGATCGGCCTGGACCACCGGCTCGGGACGCGCCGAGAGCGGATCCGGTGGCGTCAGCTATGACGATGAGGAGCGCGACAGTGACTGACAACGGCGTCGGCGCGCGTTCAGACGCCATGGTGGTCGTCGACCATGTGAACATGGTCTACCGGACCGGGCCGATCGAGGTACACGCGCTCAAGGACGCGACCTTCACCGTTCCCAGAGGGCAGATGCTGGCGGTCCGCGGTCGATCTGGGTCCGGCAAGACCACCCTGCTCAATCTCATCGGCGGATTGGACGAGCCCGAGTCAGGACGAGTCGAGGTGGACGGGCACGAGGTGACTGCACTCGACGAGAACGGGCTGCTGGCCCTGCGCCGAAACACCATCGGCTTCGTCTTCCAATCGTTCGGGCTGATCCCGGTGCTGTCGGCGGCGGAGAACGTCGGCGTACCCATGCGGCTGGTTCGCCTGTCTGCGACCGAACGCGACGATCGCGTCCAGCTGCTGCTTGGTCTTGTCGGACTGAGCGAGCACGCCAACCAGCGCCCGTACGAGCTGTCCGGTGGTCAACAGCAGCGTGTCGCCATCGCCCGCGCCCTCGCGAACCGGCCGCAGCTGCTCATCGCGGACGAACCGACCGGCCAGCTTGACTCGCAGACCGGCCGATCGATCATGCAGCTCATCCAAGCACTCGTGCGCAGCCAGAACGTGACCGCCATCGTCGCCACCCACGACCCTGTGCTGCTCAATCTCGCCGATCGGGTCATTGAGCTTCGCGATGGCACGATCGTGAGCGACGAGCTGACGATGGAGGCAGCGTGAGGGCGCGCACCGCCTCAGCCAGGAGCCGCTGTCGTGTCAGCGGGATCGGGCGGCGCCGCCGCAGAGGCGGCACTCGCATTCGTGGCTCCGACACGGCACCTTGCCGGTCGGCCGCACGCACAGCCGGTTGATGCACACGATGCAGAGGTTCGTGCCATCGGCGACATCGACCGCGTCGGAGATCTCGATGATCCATCCCGTGCCCGAACACTCCGGGCAGTCTCCGCGCCGGTAGCCGATCGCCAACCGGCCGTCATTGCCTAAGGTGCGGCTCGCCTCGACCGCGGCAGTCCCGAGACCCCGGCACTGCGGGCACAAGTCCTTGATCACCCCACGCACCGAAGGTGTGCGGGGCTTGAAGTCGCTCATCCGGCCGCATCCTCCGCTTCGAAGTAGTCGTCGAGTACGGTCCGCTCAATAGGCCGCAGCCGCCGAGGCTGGCAGCCTTGCGTAACCAGTGTCCCGAACAGCCTGCCAGACCGCGGACGCATGCGGGGGGCACGGTCCGCCTCGAGCTGATGCTGACCGTCGGCGATCGCACGAGCCGTCGCCGCTCCCGCTATGCCGCTCTCGCTAGCCGCGTGTGAGCTTGCGATAGGTCGCACGGTGCGGCCGAGTTGCCTCAGGACCGAGGCGCTCCACCTTGTTCTTCTCGTACGCATCGAAGTTGCCCTCGAACCAGAACCACTGGGAGTCGCCCTCCGACGCGAGGATGTGCGTCGCGACCCGGTCGAGGAACCAGCGGTCGTGCGAGGTGATCACGGCGCAGCCGGGAAAGTCGAGGAGCGCGTTCTCCAGCGAGGAGAGGGTCTCGACGTCCAGGTCGTTGGTCGGCTCGTCGAGCAGCATCAAGTTGCCGCCCTGCTTCAGGGTCAGCGCGAGGTTGAGCCGGTTTCGCTCGCCGCCGGAGAGGACCCGCGCGGGCTTCTGCTGATCCGGGCCCTTGAAGCCGAACGCGGAGACATACGCCCGCGACGGCATCTCCACGTGACCGACCTTGATGAAGTCGAGCCCGTCAGAAACGAGCTCCCAGACGGTCTTGGTGGGGTCGAGGTTGGCGCGGCCCTGGTCGACGTAGGAGATCTTGACCGTTTCGCCGACCCTGAGATCGCCGGAGTCGACTGGCTCGTCTCCGAGGATCATCTTGAAGAGGGTGGTCTTGCCTGCGCCGTTAGGGCCGATGACTCCGACGATTCCGTTGCGCGGCAGCGAGAAGCTGAGGTCGTCGATGAGCAGCCGGTCGCCAAAGCCCTTGCTGAGGTCCTTCGCCTCGACCACCACACCGCCGAGGCGCGGCCCTGGTGGGATCTGGATCTCGTCGAAGTCGAGCTTGCGATATTTGTCCGCCTCGGCGGCCATCTCCTCGTAGCGCTGCAGGCGCGCCCTGCTCTTCGCCTGGCGGGCCCTCGGACTCGACCTGACCCATTCGAGCTCATCCTGCAGCCGCTTCTTGCGCTTGGCGTCCTTCCGGCCCTCGACCTTGAGGCGGGCCGCCTTCGTCTCCAGGTAGGTGGAGTAGTTGCCTTCGTACGGATAGGCACGGCCACGGTCAAGCTCGAGGATCCACTGCGCAACGTTGTCGAGGAAATAGCGGTCGTGGGTGACGGCGACCACGGTGCCCGGATATTTCTCGAGGTGTTGCTCGAGCCACTGGACGGACTCGGCGTCGAGATGGTTGGTGGGCTCATCGAGCAGGAGCAGGTCCGGCTGCTGGAGCAGGAGCTTGCACAGCGCGACCCGCCTTCGTTCGCCGCCTGACAGCACCCTCACATCGGCATCCGGAGGCGGGCAGCGCAGGGCGTCCATGGCCTGTTCGAGCTGTGATTCGAGATCCCATGCGTTGCGATGATCGAGCTGCTCCTGCAGCCTGCCCATCTCGGCGAGCAGCTCGTCTGAGTAGTCGGTCGCGAGTTTCTCGGCGACCTCGTTGAACCGGTCGAGCATCGCCTTGGTCGCAGCAACCCCTTCCTCGACATTCCCAAGGACGGTCTTGTCCTCGTTGAGCGTCGGCTCCTGCTGGAGGATGCCCACCGTGTAGCCCGGGCTCAGGTACGCCTCCCCGTTGGACGGCTGGTCGAGTCCGGCCATGATGTGCAGCACGCTCGACTTGCCGGCTCCATTCGGTCCGACGACGCCGATCTTGGCGCCCGGATACATCGCCAGCGTGACGTCGTCGAGGATCACCTTGTCGCCGTGCGCTTTGCGCGCACGCCTCATCACGTAAATGAACTCGGCCATACTCCAAGCCTAAGAGGCGGACCCGCCGTGTCGCACAACGAAGATCGACCGCACCAGCCGGCAATCGTCAATTCACCCGCTGCACCGGCCCGCCCCGAAGCGCCTGCTCCAACCCGGTGAGACGGACCCGCTGCCGCACAATACGAAGCTCGAGCGCACCAGCCGGCGGTGGTCATCTCACCCGCTGCACCGGTCCGGCCGTAAGCACCTTCTCGAACCAGTGATCGGCATACGGCTCGTCATTGAAGGCGGCCACCTCCCGGTACCCAGCGGACCGGTAGAGCGTTATCGCCTCGTGGAGGGTTCGGTTGGTTTCGAGGCGGATCATCTTCGAGCCGGCAGCGCTGGCGCATTCTTCCAACTCGGCCAGGAGCCGGCGCGCGAGCCCCACGCCCCGCGCTTCCGGTGCAATCCACATGCGTTTGAGCTCAGCAGGCTGGCCGTGGTGGAACTTCAGCGCACCGCAGCCAATCGGCTCGGCGTGAAGGGTGGCCACGAGCATCAGGCCGGCTGGCGGCGTGAGCTCCTCGTCTGCCGCGGAGATGCTGCGATCCGGGTCGAAGCCCGCTTGGAACCGCTGGGCGAGCTCGGTGAAGTACTGCTGCAGGCAATATCGGGCGTAGGGGTGTCGCGGATCGTACGGCGAGATCTCAACCATGGACGCCGTGAGGAGCCGTTCGATGTCGGCCATGGCCGCGATCAGCCGATCCCGCTGCCGATCGGTAAGCGGTTCGAGGATCGACCTCGCGAGCTCATCGGAGCGTTGATCGAGCATCGCTCGCTCGGCCAGACCGGCATCTGTGAGTCGCGCCCGGCGAACCCGTCGGTCGGCGACGCTCGGACCGACCCGAACGAGCCCATCGCGCTCCAGTGCCCGCAGCAAGCGGCTCAGATAGCCGGAATCAAGGTCGAGCCGTGAGCGCAGCGCCCGGACGTCGACACCATCGCTCCCGATCTCCCAGAGCACTCGGGCCTCGCCGAGCGGACGCTCCCGGGACAGGAAGTGATCATTAAGGGCGCCGACCCGCTGGGTGACCGCGCGGTTGAACCTGCGTATCTGCTTGACATGCTCGTCGTCGGACACTTGTCTGACTTTAGTCAGAGAAATGTTGTCAGCCCAGAGCTACCTGGCTGGGAGATGAGCTTCGCACCGGCAAGCGATCAAGAGGTGAACGGCTCGCGGTTCGTCCGTCGACGTCGGGTGTGTGGCGATCCGGTGGGTGAACAACCGGGGCTGCCGACAGAGCGCTGAACCTCTCGGCTGCGGCATGCGCGGAACGTCTGCAGCGTCGACGACCGTTCCTCCGGAGGATCCGGACTCGACGGGATATGGAACCTCGAGGGTTCCGCGGCGCATCGTCGACCGTTTGGAGCACTCCCGATGTGCGTCAGTTCCGGTCGACCGGGTTGGGCGCAAGGACTGTAGTGATCGTTGCCACGAGATCCTTGATTGCACTGCCGTCCGGGTCGTGGTCCGGATTAGCCTCGGTCACGGTCAAGCCCGCGGCGTTGCCAACACGCAGCGCGGTACGGACGCCTTCGGCGGCGGCGGCCAGCGGCATTCCGCCCACCCTCGTGATCTCCTCGCTGAGCGGCAGGTCCATAAAGTTGATCAAGTCGACATCGAGATGGACCAGCACCGCGTCGTACTCCTCCGCCCAGCCGTCCAGGATCGAGTTCATCGAGCCCACTGGATCGGCGATCGCATCGGCGATGTCGACAACTCGCAAGCCCAGGTCCGCAACAGCCGCCCGCTCACCTGGAGTGATCCCCTTGACATTGACCCCCCAATAGGCCACGTCACTTGACTGCAGCAGCGGCCTCCGCGGCCCAACGGAAGCCAACGCGCCAACGGCGCCCGGCACATCGAGCATGTGGGCCGTCACCATCCAGTCCAGTGCACCCTCGTCAGTGGTCTGCGGGGTGTTCAGGTCCGTGTGAAGGTCGGCGTACACCACACCAAGCCGTCCGAAACCGGCGGAAAGATAGCCGGCAACCACCCCGATCTCGATCGAGCAGTTACCGCCGAGGACAAGGTGGCGCTCGCCAGCCCCGATGACGTGACCAATTCGGTCCCGCACACCGGTGACATCCTCGACAACGGCCTCGACATTCTGTGCGCGCGGGCTTGTGCGGTCAGGTACCCACCGACGCAGGGGAAGATCTCCATGATCAACGACCTCGATCCCCGCCGATGTCAGCGCATCGAGAAGCCCTGCATCGCGTAGCGCTCGAGGCGTCTTCTCCTGGCCCGGGGCGAACGACGCCATGCTGGTCGGGGCACCGAGCAGCCCGAGTCGTGCGCCATCGAACGGCTGAGACATGCCGACACCCTATGCGCCCTAGCGGTGCCTAACCGCCGGGCGATGGGGCAGGTGGGGCGGGTGTCCCGGCCATCACACGAACCGGTGCCGCGGGAGCCGACTCGGAGCCGTTCGCGGTCGCGCCGCCGGCCGACGCTGATCTTGTCGACTCGCGCTCGGCGTCATCCTGCCCTGGACCGGGATTCACACTCGACGACCGATTGCCGGCCTCCCTTGTTGCTTCGTCGAGGAAGCGCAATAGCTCAACGGGGAACGGTAGGACCAAGGTCGAGTTCTTCTCGGCGGCCACCTCGACGATCGTCTGGAGCAACCGCAGCTGCAGTGCCGCTGGCGTATCCGCCATGACGCTTGCGGCGGCCGCGAGCTTCTGCGAGGCCTGAAACTCTCCGTCCGCGGTGATGATGCGGGAGCGCCGCTCGCGCTCGGCCTCGGCTTGCCGCGACATCGACCGCTTCATGGACTCCGGCAGGGCAACGTCCTTGATCTCAACTCGGTCGATCTCGATCCCCCAACCGGTGGCGGGGCTGTCGATCATCAGGGCGAGGCCCTGGTTGAGCGACTCGCGGTTACACAGCAGATCGTCGAGATCACTCTTGCCGATGATCGAACGCAGCGAGGTCTGCGCCACCTGCAACACCGCGAACTGGTAGTCCTGCACCTCAACAGTTGCCCGCACTGGATCACGGACCCGGAAGTATGCGACCGCATCCACCCGCACTGTGACGTTGTCGCGGGTGATTCCATCTTGGGCAGGCACCGGCAGCGTGACGATCTGGGCGTTCACCTTGCGCAGCCGATCCACGACCGGAATGATCATGGTCAATCCCGCCGAGCGAGGAGGAGTTTGAACCCGGCCGAGACGGAAGACGACGCCCTTCTCGAACTGGTGAACCACTCGCGCGCTCGCGGCGAACCCGATCACGCCGAGTCCGAGAAGCCCCAACAGAATCCCAAGCACAACCATGCTGACCTCCAGTGTCAGCGGCGGCCCCGGTGCCGATCGTATGTCTGCGAGTTCGCGCGTGCCACGGTGGACAGCTACCGAGCCCGCAGCGGCGGCACTCCGCCTGCTTGCGGCCAAGGCCATCGCCTGGACGACCCCACAGGCTGGTCGGGTGTCCAGAAGCATCGGCCGCAAGCTGTGCGGCTGAAGGTCACGACTGAGGTGGTGAGTGAGATCGCCGAAGTGGTGAGAGAGAGATCGCCGAAGTGGATCGACACACCTCGGTTTGCGTGCCAGGCTGCATTCATCGCGAAGTGACCGGGCGCCCGGCACTCCAGATCGGAGCGGCCGGCGGCCGGCCCTACGTTTCAGTAGGGAGTCGGAGCATGACCGGCACGGTGACCAACTTCACGGACGAGCGCGCTCCGTGCGGCCGTAGGGTCGACGGCGAGCGCAGCGTTCAAGAAGATCAGGAAGGCCTCATCATTGACGGCGTCTACTACGCCTGCGGATGTCAGCAGGTCCGCGCGGTCTTTCACGATGGCAGCGTCGAGATGACGGTCACCCGGCACGACGGCCGCTTGCTCACCTACGAGCACAGCGCCGCGCACGAGGGCTGACCGCATGCCTGCTGCTGATGTCGCTCTGCTGCCGGCCTTAGGCGCCGCGCAATGACGGTCAGCCACGATGTGGTGATCATAGGCGGTGGGGGGGCCGGCCTTCGGGCAGCAATAGCGGTCGCGGAGGCGGATCCGGGGCTGAGCGTCGCCATCGTCTCCAAGGTGTACCCGATGCGCAGCCACACTGTGTCCGCCGAGGGGGGCGCAGCTGCCGTCATCGCGACCGGAGACACCCTCGATGAGCATGCCTACGACACCATCTCCGGCGGGGACTGGCTGTGCGACCAGGACGCTGTCGAGGCGTTCATCACCGAAGCACCCGAGGAACTCCTTCGGCTGGAGCACTGGGGCTGCCCATGGAGCCGGGAGCCTGACGGACACATCGCTGTGCGCGCCTTCGGCGGCATGAAGAAGAAACGAACCTGGTTCGCCGCGGACAAAACCGGGTTCCACCTTCTGCATACGCTCTTTCAGACCTCGCTGAAGTACGAGGCAGTGACGCGGTACGACGAGTGGTTCGTGACCAAGCTGCTGGTCGAGGACGGCCGCGTGCAGGGTGTCGTGGCCATCGAGCTAGCGACCGGCCGGAGTGAGGCGATTACGGCCAAGGCGATCATCCTCGCCACGGGTGGATGCGGCCGTGTTTACCCGTTCACCACCAACGCGAGTATCAAGACCGGCGACGGCATGGCTCTGGCCTACCGGGTGGGCGCACCACTGAAGGACATGGAGTTTGTGCAGTATCACCCGACGGGACTGCCGTTCACCGGGATCCTTATCACCGAGGCCGCGCGGGCCGAGGGTGGTTGGCTGCTCAACAAGGACGGCTACCGGTATCTGCAGGACTACAACCTCGGCAAACCGGAACCCGGCCCGGTCATGCGGAGCATGGAGCTCGGGCCGCGAGACCGCCTGTCACAGGCGTTCGTCCACGAGGCCGAGAAGGGCCGCACGATCGACACGCCCTATGGCAATGTCGTTCACCTCGACCTGCGCCACCTCGGCGCCGCGCTGATCGACGCCAAGCTGCCGTTCGTCCGCGAGTTGTGCCTGAAGTACCAAAACATCGACCCGGTCACCGAGCTGGTTCCGGTACGCCCGGTTGTGCACTACATGATGGGCGGAGTCCACACCGACATCGACGGCGCGACGACAGTGCCTGGGCTGTACGCAGCCGGCGAGGTCGCCTGCGTCAGCATCAACGGCGCGAACCGACTTGGCTCGAACTCGCTGCCAGAGCTGCTCGTGTTCGGTGCCCGGGCCGGCCGGGCCGCGGCCGAATACGCCGCCTCCGCAGACGCTCCGCGGGGATCGGTCCTGCTGCAGGCGGAGGACGAGCGGCGCCGAATCGAGCACGACCTGCTCGATAGGACTGATGGCCGGGAACGGATCGCGACCCTGCGTGACCAGATGCATCAGGCGATGGAGGAAGGCGCTGGGATTTACCGCTCCGCGGAGTCGTTGGCCAAGGCCGCCGACACGCTCAACGAGCTGCGGGAGCGCTACGACAGCCTCGTGATTGACGATCACAGCCGGACCTTCAACACCGAGCTGACCACCGCGCTCGAGCTATCTCACCTGCTCGATGTCGCGGATTGCATTCTCGCAAGCGCAGCACAGCGGGAGGAGTCCCGCGGCGCCCATCAGCGGCTGGACTTTCCGATGCGAAATGATGAGCGCTTCCTTGCCCACTCGCTGGCCGAGCGCGGTCCGGATGGCGCGTGCCAGGTCTCATACCTGCCGGTCACGATCACCCGATGGCCACCCGGAGAACGGGTGTACGGAAGGTAGAAACGAATGGCGGACCGGATAACTCTTGAGGTGACGCGTTATCAGCCGGAGCTGAGCACGACGCCGGAGATTGAAAGCTACGAGGTGCCCCTCCGTCCGGAGTGGACCGTCCTCGACGGGCTGAACTACATCAAGGACCAGCACGACGGAACACTGTCCTATCGCTGGTCCTGCCGCATGGGCATCTGCGGCAGCTGCGGCATGTCCGTCAACGGCGACCCGAAGCTGACCTGTGGCACCTTCCTCTCTGGATATGCACCCGGCCCTGTTCGCGTGGCACCGCTGGCTAACTTTCCGGTGATACGGGACCTCATCGTCGACATCAGCGACTTCCTCCGAAAGCTCGTGCAAGTAACCCCGTGGATCAGTCGACCCGACGAGCGATCTGTCCCCGAACGCGAGTATCTGCAAACGCCCGCAGAAATGGAGGAGTACCAGCAGTTCAGCATGTGCATCAACTGCATGCTCTGCTATTCCGCTTGCCCCATCTATGCCCTCGACCCCGAATTCATCGGCCCGGCAGCGATCGCTCTCGCCCAGCGATACAACCTCGACTCGCGCGATGCGGGCGCCCACCTTCGGCTCGACGTGCTGAACACCCCCGATGGCGTGTGGGCGTGCACCTTCGTCGGCGAGTGCACGACAGCTTGCCCAAAGGATGTCGATCCCGCCGCCGCGATCCAGCGCTACAAGCTCACCGCTGCGATGGAGTCCGTCAAGGGTTTTCTCCTCCCGCGGGGGGCGCGATGACCAACCCCGTAGTACGAGACTCCGGCGAACGGGCGCCGCTCTATCGGCCACGTGTGTCGCGGCTGTGGTGGTTGCACCGAAGGTCCTACCGGCTTTTCGTCCTGCGAGAGCTCAGCAGTGTCTTCGTCGCGTGGTTCGTGGTTTTCCTGCTGCTCTTCCTGCGTGCGGTCGGCCAGAACGATGCGGCGTACCAGCGGTTTCTCGACTGGGCGGCGAACCCGTTCGTCATCGCACTGAACGTGGTGGCACTGGCCTTCGTCCTGCTGCACGCCGTGACCTGGTTCAACCTGGCACCTCAGGCGATGGTGGTTCGGCTTCGTGGTCGCCGGATCCCGCCGCGGATAATCATGTTGTCTCAGTACGCCGCATGGGTCGCTGTCTCGGCAGTGGTGGCCTGGCTCCTGGTGGGACGTTAGATGGGCCCGCGCAACAAACCGGCAGAGCGACCGGTCGAGCCCCTGCTCTGGTTGCTCTTCAGTGGCGGCGGGGTGGCGGCGGCGCTCTTCGCTCCGATCTTGCTGTTCCTGCTCGGCCTGGCCCTCCCCTTGGGCTGGATCGACCCGCCCAGCCACGCCGAGGTGCTGGCTCTGGCGCGCAATCCGTTAACTCGGCTTGTGGTCTTCGGAGTGTGTGTCCTGTCCCTAGCCCATTGGGCCCATCGGTTCCGATACACGCTGTATGACGGCCTGCAGCTCAAACACAACTTGATTAACTTGGCCTGCTACGGCGGCGCCCTGCTGGGATCGGCTCTCACGGCTGTCGTTCTGCTGATGCTGTGAAGCGAGTCTGGCCATCCTCGCGGACGAGCGCAGCCGCGAAAGCGTAGATATCGCCCTCCGCTATCTGCATCCTCCGCGGCGACCACCCCACCACTCGCTGACTTCGCACCGCCCCGCATCACTTCGTGTCCTGAACGCATCGGGGAGGCGGACCCTTCGGACCGGATGTGATGCACGGGGGAGCGGGGTGCGGCCAGCAGGCGCTCAGTGCCGGGGGCCGTGGCAGGCGCAGGAGGCGCCCGAGGCAGTCAACTCTTGGGCTGTGCTGGCGGCGAGTGGCGCGCGCGACACTCCGCGAGGTCCGGGCGGAGACGCGGGGGGCTACGACCGGTGGAGCAGTGCACCAACCAAGGCAGCCCCACCACCCATAAGGATGGCGTAGACGCCGATGCCAACCGAGGCACTGCTCAGGATCTCGTTGCCGCTAACTGCGCCGGTGGCAAACTCTATTTCGGCCAGACCGAGGATGATCGCACTGAGACCAACGAGGCCAGTCATCACGCGCGTATCGGTCCCAGATGCGAGTTCGCCAACGGCCGTCATGGTGAGAACGAGGCCGAGAACCAGCGAGATCTTCGCGTCAGAGGCTTCCATCCCCTTGACACTGAGGACCGGGTTGAGTGTGGCCCAGGGCAGGAACGAGCCGACGAGAATTGCTACCGCTCCGAGCAACGAGACGGCTGGGCCGGCTCGGTTGGGTGCCTGCACGGCAGCGGTAGGAGCCATGATTCCCCCTCCGATCACAGGCTACCGGGTCACGCCTGATCGGAGCTGCATGCGCCAGTCGCTCAGGCCGGCCGCCGTGGACAGTCCGTCCCCCGCTTGCTGATCACCTCCTGATTCGTCGGGTCCCTGGCTTCGGCGGCGAGCCGACTGCACTCGTCTGCCTCCGTCGGCGCGGTTCGCGTCCGTGGCTCACAGATTCGCTGACTCTGCCTGTGGCTGTTCACAACGCTGTGGCGTAGATGCGTACGGGCTCGCCCGAGCCGGATATCGCGTCTCGCTCGTAGGCGAGACCGATCTTCTCGGCGACGCGCTGGGAAGGCACGTTCTCCGGATGGATGATCGCGATGAGCCGCTTCACGTCGAGCACGTCGCGGGCGTGGTCACGACAAGCAGCCGCGGCTTCAGTGGCGTACCCGAGGCCTTGGAGCGCCGCACGGACGTGATAACCGACTTCGATGTGGGTCGTTCCTTCGACCGGTTGCGGCGTTAGGCCGCAGTCGCCCACGAACTCGCCGGTGGCGCTGAGTGTGAGCAGCCACAGACCGAAGCCTTCCTGCCGGTAGAGCCGCTGGTTCCAGTCAATCCAGGCCAGCGCTTCGTCCCGGCTCTTCGGGCGCGGGTAATACCGCATCACCTCAGGGTCGCCCAGGAGCGCGGCCATGTCGTCGAGGTCGCGCGCTGTCATCTCGCGGACCACGAGTCGTTGCGTAGGTGCTGGCACGCGGCGATGTTCGCTCACCACTTCTCCCCTCCCGCGACGAGCACGCGAGTCCGCGGGAGATGCCACCCGTCGGCAGGGCGCTGCAACCGTCCCCGTCTGCCCCGCGCGAACCGCTCGTACCCGCGCCCGGGCGGACCGCCAATGCGTGGGTAGTGCCGCCGCGCCTCGAACCGAGCCGACTGGCGGGGGAATCGAGAATGGCTAACTCGCGAGTTCTCCCAAGTCGATAACCTGTTCGGCCGGCGGCGGCTTGACCATGATCGGCTCGCCCCACTCGCGGAATTTGAGGACGCTGCCGTCCTAGGCATCCTCGTGCAACGGGAGCCGATCGCCCTCGACCGGTATCCAAAGGGTGGCGTTGTCTCCGCTGTCGACCAAGCCGAGCGCCTCGACGCCGCCGATTTGCTTGGTTTCGCTCTTTGACGCGGTGCCGTCAGGGGTTAGCGCGTCCTCGACGAAGAAGTCCCAATCGGCGAGGTTCCGGTAGCTCTCGAATGTCTCTTCGTTCGGAGGTATCTTCGCCCATCGGCCGCCGAATAGTTCGCCCGCCGCGGCTTCGCCGGTCATCTTCGTCCAACCGTCCTTGCTCGCCCTCATGAAGGTGTCCTTGCCGACGGCGAGGATCTCGATCGTCACACCCTCGGCGGTCAGACTGCCGGTGGTGGCGCCTTCCGAGACCCGCAAGTCGACTGTGATCCTAGTGCCGTCATCCAACGTGTCTCCGATCGCATGAACAGATTTCGCGGCCGCAGCGGCGGCTTTGGTCTGCTCCACGATCTTCTCTACGCTGAGGTCCGCAGTGCGTGGCCTACGAGCCCCCTCCTCGTCATCCCCACCGCAACCGACAAGACCCGCGCCGGTGAGGACTGCAACGAAAAGTAACGTGCCCGCGTCGTATGGTCACGGATGCTCCTTGCCTGCGATGTATGGGCGGTGCCGCTAGTCGAACCGGCCGTTGAATGATGTACGCGGAGGCGATGCAGACTTGTTGCCCGTGCCTGCTACGTCTCCGCCGACGAACTCGTTCCCTCGGGGTTCGCGCTGGGGCCCGCTGACGCACCTATCTCGACTCGACGCCATATCGACACCCGACCCACTGCCGTCGCGAGCTGGATCGCCCCCACCTCGGGCCCAGCTCCCCGCGAGCTCAGACCTGGCCGATGAGCGTGTCGCGGGTTGCGGCGATCAGTTCGTCCATCGACGCGCCAGTCGTGTCGGGCGGTTGGAGCACGAGCCGGTCAACGCCGACATCGGCATACCGGCGCGCGAGCTCCAGGGGGATCGGACCGGGCGGCGAGGGCGTGATCGTGACCTCGTGCTCCGGCGCTATCTCCTCACGCACCGCGGCTACCTGCTGCGGGCTGCGTTCCCAGCCGTACCACCCGTCGGCCGACCGAGCACGGCGGTATGCGGCCGGCGACTCGCCGCCGATCACGATCGGCGGATGCGGTCGCTGGGCCGGCCTGGGGCGTTGGATCACGTTTGAGAAGGAGACGAAGCGGCCGTGATAATCCGGCATCGGCTCGTCCCACAGCACGCGCAGGGCGGCGATGTAATCGTCGGTGCGCGCGCCACGGGCGGCGAGCGGTGTGCCGAGCGCACGTAGTTCGGCCTCCAGATAGCCCACGCCGAGGCCAACGATCAGCCTGCCGTCGGAGAGCACGTCGATCGAGGTCAGTTGCTTGGCGAGCAGCACCGGCTGGCGCTGGGGCAGGACGATCACTCCGACGGCGAGCCGTACGTGCCGCGTGACGGCGGCGAGGTACCCCAGCGTCACAAGCGCCTCGAGGCGGGCGTCGTACGCGTCGTCGGGAGCGTCGAGGGGGAGCGCGATGTGATCGCCGACCCAGATCGACTCGAACCCGGCGTCCTCGGCGGCGCGGGCGCGCCGGGCGAGCGCCTCCGGAGCCGTGTTCTCCCCCTTGTGCAGCCCATAGAGCCCGAACTTCACGCTCGCGAGCGTACCGTCCGCCAGGGGATTTCAATCGCGGCGCCGTCTCGCGAGCGAGGAGGACTCAGCGGGCGGGAACCGGCTCGGACGACGGCCGCCACTCCCGCCTGATCAGCCCGTACACCCACGAGTCCGACACCTCGCCGTTCACGACGCAGTCTTCCCGCAACGTCCCTTCACGCACGAACCCGAGCTTCTCCAGGACGCGTGCCGATGCCGCGTTGCGCGTATCGGTCTCGGCCTGGACCCGATTCAGATCCAGAGTGGCGAATGCCCACTGCAGCAAGGCGCGCGCGGCCTCCGTCGCGTAGCCGT
>DASYTV010000151.1:0-3556 GCA_036001885.1 Actinomycetes bacterium | reverse complement strand
CGAATACAACGACGTCGGCTACTCCGAATTCGGCGTGATCGTGCATCTCGATGGCCCATGCACCGTTATGCCGCCAGGTTCCGCGACATGCGACGGGACAATGCCGCGGTAGTCCGCGGCGAGCATCCGCTTCGTTATGGGTGGTTCGACGTCGACGAGCGGCCGTGCGACGTAGCGGCACAGGTTGCGCTGGTGCTGGCGAGAAACGGTTAGTCCGGCCAACCGAGGCGCTGCGGTCCGAGCTGCTCATTCGCTCCTTCTCTGCTGCCTCCTCTTGATCACTGACAGTTGGGGGCGGCAATCCGCCACTGATTGCCAGTGATCATGCTGCACCCGGGGCTGTGCTGCCGTGGGCTTCCCCTCGTAGCGTGGAGACATCGCCTTTTGAGGAGGTAGGCGATGGCAGACGGGCGTAGGAAGTTCGATCGGGAGTTCCGGGAGGGCGCGGTCCGGATCGTCCGGGAGACCGGTAAGCCGATCGCTGAGGTGGCTCGGGAGCTGGGGATCAACGAGGGCACGTTGGGCAACTGGGTGATCAGGGACCGGCGGGCCCGCGAGGGCGACGGCGCGTTGACCGAGTCGGAGCGGGATGAGCTGAACCGGTTGCGCAGGGAGAACGCCGAGCTGGCGATGGAGCGCGATGTGCTCAAGCGCTCGGCGGCCCTCTGGGTGAGGGAGGCGATGGGGCGGTGAGCCTGGCTGCCTTCATCGCATCCCAGAGGGCCGAGTTCGGCATCCCGCACGCGGTCTCTTGTCGGGCGCTGGATGTCTCACAGGCGTGGTTCTACAAGTGGTGCCACGGCGAGGTGTCGCTGCGACGGGCTCGACGGCGGGCGCTGGCCGCCGCGATCGCCTACCTGTTCGGCAGGCACAAACGCCGCTATGGCTCACCGCGGATCACCGCCGAACTGCGGGCTGCGGGGTGGCGGGTCAGCGAGAACACCGTCGCCGGGCTGATGCGCGAGCAGGGGCTGGCGGCTCGACGGGCGCGTCGCCGGCGGGGGCTGACCAAACCGGACCGGTCGGCGCGCAAGGCCCCGGACCTGCTGGGCCGTGACTTCTCGCTGCGGGACAAGCCGAACCAGGCCTGGGTGGGCGACCTGACCGATATCCCCAACGACGAGGGGCCGCTGTATCTGGCCAGCGTGCTGGATCTGCATTCCCGCCGCTGTGTCGGGTTCGCGCTGGGAGACCACCACGACGCCGAGCTCGCCCGGGCCGCGCTGTGCATGGCCATCGCGGTCCGCGGCGGCGACGTGGCCGGGGTGGTGTTCCACACCGACCAGGGCGGCGAATACACCGGGCGGCTGTTCGCCGCGGCCTGCGCGAACACCGCGGTGACCCAGTCGATGGGACGCACCGGGTCGGCGCTGGACAACGCCGCCGCCGAGTCGTTCCACTCCACTGTGGAGTTCGAGTTGCTGCGGGAGACACACTTCGCCACCCGCGCCGAGGCGCGTCACGCGGTCGTGGCCTTCCTCGAGGAGTACAACCACCACCGGCGGCACTCCACGATCGGCATGGTGGCCCCGGTCGACTACGAACGGGCCCGGCAGGAGACCGCGGCATGACCAACCCTCGGCGCGCCGCGCGACTACGGGGCCACCTCTCCGCCGTCAAGGGCCTACGGTCGCTCCGCGACGGCCTCCGGCCGCCCCTGACCGCGGAGCCTCTGTGGCCCCTGACGGGCAGCAATGACGGGCAGGCCCAGCCTGCCCGCGGCCACGCGCGGCGCATGCGGGTCAAGACCAGGAATCAGCTAAGAGGAGTCTCCACGGTTCCAGGGGATTGCCACCCGCTGACCACCCACTGCAGACCCTGCGCCGAGAACCCTAGCTCCTCCTCTATTGACGGCAGCGCGACGGTCACGATCGCCGCGTCCAGAATGACCATGAAGAAGGCGCCGCACAGCAGCGCTAGCGCCCACCAGCGGCGAGGATCCGGCGCGGTTCGGGTCGCGAATTCCAGCATGTCCTGCTCCTGCTGAGTTGGTTCGACCGGTGGTTCGCGGTGGCTCGACCCTGCAGGTCCGGTGGCGTGGCTCGCGTCGGAGGTGACCCCAACCTCGCCCCTAAGGTTTCGGGTGGGCTGTGTCAAGGATCTTGGACAGTTCCTCGGGTTGTTGATCAGGCGGCGGTTGCTGCTTGGTGGCGGTCGGTGAGTGCCTCGAACGGGGTGCGGTAGCCGAGGGTGGAGTGCAGCCGTCGGCGGTTGTAGAAGACCTCGATGTAGTCGGCGACGGCGAACCGTGCGCGGGCTCGGGTGGCGAAGGTCTGTCGGTGGTACATCTCGTTTTTCAGGGCCGCGACGAAGCTTTCCGCCGCGGCGTTGTCCCAGCACACGCCGGTGCGGCCGACGCTGGTCCGCACCCGTTTGTCCGTGCAGAACTGGGCGAACTCACCAGAGGTGTATTGACAGCCGCGATCGGAGTGGAAGATCGCGTTTGGGGCGACGAGGCCGGCGTTGATGCCCATGCGCAAGGCGTCGACGACCAGGCTGGTGCGCAGGTGATCGGCCAGCTGCCAGCCGACGACCATCCTCGTGGCGAGGTCGATCACGGTGGCCAGGTAGAGCCAGCCCTCACCGGTCTTGAGGTAGGTGATGTCGCCGACCAGCCGCTCACCGGGCGCGCTGCTGGCCGGGTCGAAGTCACGCCCGATCAGGTCCGGCGAGTCGACCGGTTCCTCGCCGGGAATCGTCGTGCGCTTGTAGGCGCGCGGCTGCACCGCTGCGAGCCCCAGCTCGCGCATCAGGTCCGCGACCAGACCCACCGAGCACTCGTGGCCGTCGCGGTTCAACTGGGCCGCGACGCGCCGGCACCCGAAGGTCTGCCGCGACTCGTCGAACACCCGCCCGACGTGCTCGGCCAGCTCGCGCCGGCGGGCCGCCGTCGGCGTCTCGGTCCGATTACGCCAGGCGTAGTACGTCGAGCGGGCCACGCCGAGGTGATCGCACATCCAGGTGATCTTGTAGTTGGCCTTCTCCGCCTCGATGAGCGCGCAGCGCTCGGCTATTGAGGCGTCCGGGCGAAGAAGGCCGCGGCTTTTTTCAGGAACTCGTTTTCCATCCGCAGCCGACGATTCTCATCCTCGAGTTCCTTCACATGCGCACGCTCCATCGGGGTCAGCGGCGCGTCGGGCTCGGGGTTTCCCCGCCGCCAGGCGTTGACCCAGTTCCCCAACGTGCCGTCGTTGACGCCGAGATCACGAGCGACCTCAGCGATCGGCTTACCAGTCTCGATCACCATCTGCACCGCCTCAGCCTTGAACTGCGGGCTGAACTTCCGGCGTGGCCCTGGCATAAACAGATCCTCTCAGTCGAGAGTCCCTGTCCAAGATCTTTGATACACCCCAGCCAAGGACGAGCAGCAGCGAGCGGCGCGCCAGGTGCGCCACGAGACGCCCAGGGGTGCGCCCCCGCGTCGGGACGTCCAGCACCTCGGCGATCGACGTCCACATCACCTGTTCGGTGACCACCGCCGCAAGGGGTACGAAGAACACACCGTCGGGGAACTCGGTCGTAAGCCGAGCGGCAGCCGAGATGGCGAGCCGTGTCT
>DASYTV010000150.1:0-2529 GCA_036001885.1 Actinomycetes bacterium | reverse complement strand
GTACGCGGCGCCACCGAGGTACCTGGCCGCCCTGCCGGCGAAGACCGACCTGCGCCGCCGCTGCCCGCCCGTGTACGACCAGGGCAACCTTGGCAGCTGCACCGCCAACGCGATCGCGGCGGCGGTCGAGTTCGACCGCATGAAGCAGGGCCTCTCCGACTTCGTGCCCTCGCGGCTTTTCATCTACTACAACGAGCGCAAGATCGAGGGCACGGTCGCCATCGACAGCGGCGCGATGATCCGCGACGGCATCAAGTCGGTGGCCAGCGACGGGGCCTGCCCCGAGCCCGAGTGGCCCTACCTCATCGCCAACTTCGCCAAGCGGCCGCCTGCGAAGTGCTACCGCGACGCCAGGCTCGACCGCGCCATCTCCTACCAGAAAATCCTCAAGGACCTGAACCAGATGAAGGGATGCCTCGCGTCAGGGTTCCCTTTCATCTTCGGCTTCACGGTGTACGAGAGCTTCGAGACGCCGGCGGTGGCGAAGACCGGACACGTGCCGATGCCGGGCTGGATGGAGCGCGCGGTCGGAGGCCACGCCGTGCTGGCCATCGGCTACGACGAGGTCAGGAAGTGGTTCCTGGTGCGCAACTCGTGGGGCACGCGCTGGGGCATGAAGGGCTACTTCACCATGCCTTATGCGTACCTGTTGCAGCCCGGACTTTCGGAGGACTTCTGGACGATCCGCCTGGTCGGGGAGTAGACCCCACCGGAGCCCGGCGGGCGATCAGGGAGGGGGCCCGCCGGGGCGGTTGGAGCATCGGCCTCTAGCCTGTGGAGATGGGGAGGTTTGGAGGAGGAGGCCTTACTCCTCTGGTATTCACATCCGGCGTCTATCCGGTGCTTAACGAATGCCGTCCCTCGATCTTGCGTTTGAATTGACGCCCATGTCGACCTCGCGCCTGGAAGCCTTCAGCGACGGAGTGTTCGCCATCGCAGCGACCCTGTTGATTCTCAACGTGGTGGTGTCCGAGGGGCCCCTCGGCGACCAGTTGCTCAGGATCTGGCCGAGCTACGTGGCCTACGCCGTGAGTTTCATCACGATCGGCATCATCTGGGTCAACCACCACACGGTCATGAGCCAGATCTCGCACGTCGACCGGACCTTCCTGATGCTCAGCGTGCTCTTCCTGATGCTCATCGCCTTCATCCCGTTTCCGACCGGCTTGCTCGCCGACAACATCAACAGGCCGGAAAACGCACAGGCGGCCGCGATCGCCTACGGAATCACGCTCACGCTGACCGCGGTGCTATTCAACGCGCTGTGGCGCTACGCCACAATCGGTCGCCGCCTGCTCCGAGCCGACGCCAGCCCGCGAACGGTCCAGGGCATCGGCCGCAGCTACCTCCCCGGGCCCTTCATGTACGCCGCCGCGACCGCGGCGGCCTTGCTGAATCCCTACGTGAGCGCCGGTCTGTATGCGGCCATCGCCGTCTTCTACGTCGTGGAGAGCTCGCTGTTCGGTGGCAGCGAGGGCCCATGACGGGCCCTCGCTCGGATTGTGTCTAAGGGCCGGTGACGGTGAAGCGGTCGAGCGTGAACGTCCCGCTCCCGTCGGTAGTGCCGACGCCGTTCTCGAAGAAGCATCCGCCGCCGAAGGAGAGGCCGATCAGGGTCACGTTGGAGGCCGCGTCGGCAAACCCTGCGGGTTCTTCCAGGCCGCCCTTGCCGTTCCAGTCCGACCACTGCGCCGGCACGACGCTCGCGGTGACCGTGAAGGTGTCGTTCGCCAGGTATGCCGAGTTCGGATTCGACCACCAGTAGTGCGTGTAGGCGAATCCGCCGCCGTTGTCCGTGGTGAAGTACAGGCGCGTGTTCGCCGGGTTGACACAGGGGTTGTCAGCGGTGCCCTCGCCCCAGTAGGTGAACGCCCCGGTGGCGCCTGAGATGGTGAACGTGGCGCTGACCGTCTTGTCAGTCAGGTCGCCAAGAAGCGCGCCCTTGGAGGAGCCGCGGCTGGTGGCCAGCAAGGCCGTGTCCGGCTGGTCGGTGAAGTTGAACGCCGCGATGCCGGCGCCCTCGGCGGCGGACGACATCGACAGGGATTGCCCGGAGGGCGTGTAGGAGCCGACCTTCCACCCCGAGCCGCCGGCCAGCGCCGGCACCGCCGAGAGGATCGCGATGGCGACAACGACCGGTCCGGTGAACGTCAAGCGCGTGACGCGAGCTGAAGACATGGCGACTCCTCCCTCTGAACACACCCCATGGCGACTCGGGCCGATTGCTCGGCCCGAGTTTTTCAGTCGCTTAATACTGCCAGCGGAGCTGACTTAAGTCCAGCCTCAGGTTTCAAACGCCGATCTGGCGCCGAAGACGTGCGAGAAGTCGTTGACGGCCCCGTCGCGGGAGCTGAGCGCGGGCAGGCCGTACCGGTGCTCGATGGTGGCGAGGATCGAGGTCGTGTCGTACTGCGTGTGGTCGACCACGAACTCGCCGCGCAGGCGCGGCCACACGATGAGGGTCGGGATCCGGGTGCCCGGACCCCACTGGTCGTGCGGTCCGGCCGTGCCGCCCTGGCCCGGAGGCGT
>DASYTV010000149.1:0-3506 GCA_036001885.1 Actinomycetes bacterium | reverse complement strand
TGTAATTCTCGCCGTCGTCCTTGGCCTGAGGGATCGGCGAAGACGGACCCATCGCCATCAGGTAGTCGAAGGACGCATAGGACTCGGTCAGGTGGAAGATGATCGTCTTGTCGTCCGGCGTCTCCATCGACGGCTTCCCGTTGACCTTCGGCTCACCCTTCTTGTCCTTGTACGGACCCTTGTAGGCCGGCGTGCTGCCGTCCGGGCAGGTGTCGAGCAGACAGAGGAAGTAACCGGTCGGACCGCCGTTGATCACGTCGGTCGCATACGCACGCTCGAGCGCGTACTTGATGTCCTTGCTGGTGATCGCTGAGCCGTCGTCGAACTTGACGCCGTCGCGCAGCGTGTACTTGAAGGTCTTGAAGTTGTCGCTCGACTCACCGGGCGCGGTGGCCAGGTCGGGCACGACCGTCGCGGCCTTCTTCGGGTCCGGCGCGAAGCCCATCAGGTCTCGCGCATACAGCCGCTGGAGATTCCAGCAGAACCCGTAATAGGCCCGAGCCGGGTCCCACGAGTCGCAGTCGGAACCGGCACCGAGCTTTATGGTTCCGCCGGTCTTGTCCGACGGATTGATGATCGTGCTGGTGGAGATGTTGAACGCGGGTGCAGCGCCACTAGAGGTGCTGCTTCCGCCGCTGCTGCCTCCACCACCGCACGCGGCCAAGACCAGCGCACCGGCGGCAGCGGCGGCGGCAAGCTTGGCCGAACTACGGACATTCCACATCAGGTTGGACCGCCTTCCCTGGGTGATCTCCGGCCGCCGGGTGGCAACCAGCCTCGGCAAACGGTCCCTGCGGCCCGACGGACAGTTGTACCGAGCAACCGAACGGTATGGCTGGATTCGTGATATCGAAAATTGCCGGAAAAGGTTGTCGTCAATTCGTGACCCGGCAGTTGTCTTTGCGCAAACGAGCGAATTCCGGACTGATCGAAAGGCGTGGCCGTTGACGAGCGGCTTTTGCCTTCTCTTTGCGCTTTAGCGTGGAATTCTTTGACGGAACTCGATTTTGCCAGGGCTTTGCATTCCGCTTACTAATTCGTGAAGGACGGAATGCGGGCACGACGGTTGCGTCGCCCGCGCTGTTTGGCATTAAGCACAGCCTTACGCAATCGTACGGCTGCCGGACTCACCTCGACGCACTCGTCGTCACGGCAGAACTCGAGCGCCTGCTCGAGGGAGAGAAGCCGCGGCGGGATGAGCCGCTCGAGCTCCTCGCCCGTGGAGGAGCGGATGTTTGTCAGCTTCTTCTCTTTAGTCGGATTCACATCGATGTCGTCGGCCCGCGAGTTCTCGCCAACGATCATCCCTTCGTACACCTCGGTCCCTGGACCGACGAAGAGCATGCCGCGCTCTTGCAGGTTGAACAAGGCATATGAGGTCACGGTGCCACGCCGGTCGGATACGAGCGCGCCCGTCGGCCGGGTACGCAACTCGCCATGC
This sequence comes from Actinomycetes bacterium, assembly GCA_036001885.1. Taxonomy (GTDB): domain Bacteria; phylum Actinomycetota; class Actinomycetes; order JAKEEW01; family JAKEEW01; genus DASYTV01. The sequence goes on along the minus strand of DASYTV010000149.1, from coordinate 2,065 downwards.
CACGGCTCGTACCGCTCGAAGACGTGATGGAGCAGCCCGGTTCCCCGTGTCTCGGTGAGAAACTCGGTACGGAAGCCGATCAGACCACGAGCCGGGACGAGGTACTCCATGCGTACCCATCCGCTGCCGTGGTTGACCATCTGCTCCATCCGGCCCTTGCGCAGGCCGAGCAGTTGCGTGACCACGCCCACGTAATCCTCAGGGACGTCGACGGTGAGGCGCTCCATCGGTTCCCACCGGCGCCCGTCGACCTCCTTCGTTATCACTTGGGGCCGGCCGACCGTCAGCTCGAAGCCCTCGCGTCGCATGAGCTCGACGAGGACGGCCAGCTGCAGCTCCCCGCGCCCCTGAACCTCCCAGGTATCCGGCCCCTCAGTCGCCAGTACCCGCAGCGAGACGTTCCCGACAAGCTCCGCGTCGAGCCTGCTCTTGATCAGGCGGACGGTGAGCTTCGTGCCTGACTCACCGGACAGGGGCGAGGTGTTGATCCCTATCGTCATCGAGATTGACGGCTCATCGACCGTGATCAGCGGCATCGGCTGTGGATTGTCCAGATCACTGAGCGTCTCGCCGATCGTGATCTCGGGGATTCCTGCGATCGCGATGAGGTCGCCTGGACCCGCTTGCTCGGCCGGCACCCGCTCCAGCGCCTCGGTCACCAATAGCTCCGCAATGCGCACCCGCTCGACCGAACCGTCTGCCCGGCACCAGGCCACCATCTGGCCCTTGCGTATCCAACCGGCGTGGATGCGGCACAGCGCCAGCCGGCCTAGGTATGGGGAGGCGTCCAGGTTGGTGACATGGGCCTGCAATGGCGCGTCCGCGTCATAGGTGGGTGCTGGGATCGTCACGAGGATTGTGGAGAACAACGGCTGCAAGTCCGCCGAATCGGGCATCGCTCCGTCAGCCGGCTGATGAAGAGAGGCTCGGCCGGCTCTTGCAGACGCATAGACAATAGGGAAGTCGATCTGCGATTCGTCCGCGTCGAGGTCGAGGAAGAGCTCATAGGTCTCGTCAACCACCTCCTTGATGCGCGCGTCGGGCCGATCGACTTTGTTGACGACCAGCACGACGGGCAGCCGCTTCTGAAGGGCTTTCCGCAAGACGAACCTGGTCTGGGGCAGCGGCCCTTCCGAGGCGTCCACCAGAAGGAGGACACCATCGACCATTTCGAGCGCACGCTCCACCTCGCCGCCAAAGTCCGCGTGGCCCGGCGTATCGACAATGTTCAGCGTGACCGTGCCACCGCCGGTCGAGTCGGTGGCGTGATAGCGGACAGCCGTGTTCTTGGCGAGGATCGTGATGCCCTTTTCCCGCTCCAGATCCATCGAGTCGAGCACCCGATCCGCGACGTCCTGATTGGCGCGGAACGCACCGGATTGCCAGAGCATCGCATCGACCAGCGTTGTCTTGCCGTGATCCACATGAGCCACGATGGCGATGTTGCGCAGGTCGGGACGGACGGGCACGGCAGCACTCCGGGTCGGCCACAGGTGTCGCCAGCCTAGTGGCCGCGCCCGCAAGACCACGCGGCCTCTGACGGGCCCGGCCGGCGCCTCACCGCGTTGTCGTCGTCGCCGTTAGCGCCGCTAGCGGCCTCCGCCTCCGCCTTGCGATGCATCCGGCCGGAGTTCGTCATACACCGCGGGACTTACGGGTGCGACCACTGGTGCCGCCGCGTTAACTGCCAAGCGGCTGCGATTCGCCCGCCGCTTGGGCTGGGATCGTGGCCGCTAGCACCGGCGCAGCCACCCGGCGCCTCATCAGCCGACTGGCCTGGATCGCAAGCTCGGTCAGTCCCCAACCGGCCAGCCCGGCCAGAGTGACCATCGAGATCGAGGCAGACCGGGTGAACAGCCCACTGACCATCCCAGCGATACCGACGCAGAGGGCTGCCGAAGCGGGCCGAATCATCCAGGCGACTGCGCGCTGCCGGACCAGTGCCGCGCCGCGGTGCCGGCTGCTCCAGCCGAGCCCCGCGATGAGGAGTAGCGCGCCAAGGCCGGACAGGCCCATGGTCTCGGCGTACCACCGTGACGTGTCGATGAGCGGGCTCGCCGTGGTC
>DASYTV010000148.1:0-1799 GCA_036001885.1 Actinomycetes bacterium | reverse complement strand
ACGTACGGATGCGCCGAGGCTGGTGACCGCTTTGGCCAGGCTGCATCGAGAACACGGCGAGATCACCGCCGGCCTGGCCGCCGCCGAAGAGCAGTTGGAGGTCCGCGGCGAGGCCGGCATGGCACGGGTCCGCGAGCAGTTGACCGCCGCGCTGACGGCGTTGAGCCTCCATCGGCAGCGGGGTGCGGATCTGCTCTACGAGGCGTACCAGGTCGACCTCGGTGGAGAATGATCACGCACCCGCAGCCATGCGCCCCGGATTGATCTGCGGAGTGTGGCGAGGTTGGATCTGCTATACCGCATCGGACTGTTGGACACATCGACCCCGCCGGGAGGTGCCAGGACGTGACAGGGCACGATCGGGAAGCCGTCGCTCGGAGGATCATCGATACCAATCTGTACATGGTGCTGGCCACCGCCGACGAGGCCGGACGCCCCTGGGCCTCGCCGGTCTATTTCGCGAACTCCGGCTATGCCGAGTTCTTCTGGGTTTCGTCGCCAGACGCGACGCATTCGCGCAACATCGCGACGCGACCGCAGATCAGCATCGTGATCTTCGATTCGCAGGTGCCTATCGGTACCGGCCAAGGTGTGTACATGCCGGCCGTCGCGGAGGAGATCGCAGGAGCGGAGCTCGAGCGGGGGATCAAGATCTTCTCTCAGCGGTCGCAAGCGCACGGCGGTGTGCCGTGGAGCCTGGACGATGTGCAGGGAGAGGCGGGGCTGCGCTTGTACCGAGCGGTCGCGGAAGAGCACTCGGTCCTCGCGAAGGACGGCAGTCCGGATCACCGGGTTGCCGCGGAGATCACGACTGAGGGTCGGCACGCGTAGGACCGACCAAGTGCCGGATGGCCCGAGGCCAGCCGATCAACGTGGAGGTATCTGTGACTGCCGAGGTCGGCGCCGGTCTGCCGGATATGGCGGCCGCGGCCGCCGCGCTGGAAGTGAGCACGCAGTACTCCTCTCCCGCCTTGCTCAACCACAGTGTGCGGTCCTACCTCTGGGGTCGCGCCTACGCCGCGGCTAACGGCATCGACTTCGACGCGGAGCTGCTCGGCGTAGCCGCGCTTCTGCATGACATCGGCCTCACCGAGGTGTTCGACAGCCACACTGTCGCGTTCGAGGATGCCGGTGGGCAGCTGAGTTGGGTGTTCGGTGCCGCCGCTGGCTGGCCAGTTGCTCGGCGGGATCGAGTGGCCGAGATCATCGTCCTTCACATGCGCGACATGGTTTCTGCGTCGGAGGACCCCGAGTCTCACTTGCTCCAAGTGGCAACGAGCTTCGACGTGTCCGGCCGTTACGCCGAGCACTTTCCCCAAGAGTTGCGCAGCGACGTGCTCGCGCGATATCCCCGGCTCGGCTTCGGTGCTGCGTTTCTCGACCTGTGCACCCAGCAGGCGAACCGCAAACCAGGCAGCGCAGCCGCCGAGTTGATCCGGGCCGGGCTCGCCGCCCGGATCGCTGCCAACCCACTGGACCGGTGATTTCGTGCCCAAGAATCGGTCGCGTTCACCATGGGAGCGCAGGTCCGGCTGAAGCAGCGCTGTGCTGGCCCACATGATCACTGGCAATTGCCGTCGGATTGCAGCCTCCTATCGCCAGTGATCACGGGGAGGTGTCCGAGCTCGCTAGTCGGTGACGCCAAAGATTGCCCTGACTAGTCCAGCCATCATTGACCTCCTCATTCGAGGCTCATGTGATGTTCAGCCAGCCTTCAGAGCCCACGTCCGACAATCGCGGCAGAACGCATCGTCGACATCGTCGGTGCATGCGCCACGAGGAGGGCAGATGCGCGACCT
>DASYTV010000147.1:0-2193 GCA_036001885.1 Actinomycetes bacterium | reverse complement strand
ACGCCTGGTCGGCGGGTGTCCGCCGCGAGGACATCACTGAGTACTCGGTCCGCGAGCAGCCCGTCGAGCGTCCCATCCTGCGTTGAGACCGTCGCCACCCCGGTCGGTGTGAAGGTCAACTGGCTCGTTGGCGGTATCGCGTCCTCCGAGAGCACAGTGAGCGCATATCCAGCGCGCCGAAGCGCGGTGATCGTCGCGTCATCCGCGAAACCGGAATTTGGCCACGCGAGCGGCGTGACCTTCTGCCCCGGCAACAATCGCTCCAGCGTTTCGGCGGCAACGGAGGTCGCCGCCGCTATGTCACTGCGCCGTTTGGCCTTCGCGAGTGCGCCAACGTCTGCGTCGGCATAGGGCAGAGCGAGAACTGGCTTGCCGGCGGCGCCGGCTCGCAACTGCTCGAGCCAGGACTTCGCCACTTGAGCGCCTGAGCCGCCCGCCACACCGTCCGCGGAGCGAACGCGGTAGCCATTGCTCATGGCCTCGGCCGACTCGAGCAGATCCGGGTCCACGACCCAGGACACCGGTTCACCCGCACCGGCGGCGACGAGACCGGCCAGCCGCCCCTTCGGCGCCAGCAGGCTCGCGAGCCGATCATCGGTGAAGATGCCGTCCTGGCCACGGACAGGCCGTTCGACCAGCGGCCAGAGCAGGACGACGCGCGTCGGCTTCACTTCACGGGGATTCGGTACCCAGGGCAGAAAAGTGCGGGTCTCCGTCCGCATATTTCGGCCCTCGGCCACCACTTTCAAGGCGTACGATCCCCGCTGGCCGAGGTGAAGACTCGCCAGCGGCACTCGCAGGCGAAAGGGGTCGAGGTCGCCCGGTCCGACCGTCCCGTTGAGTTCGACCTGTGAGCCCTCCACCGCGATGGTGCTGTGGTCCTGGGTTCCGTCGGCGAACGCGTCGAAGGTGCTCCGTTCTGTGAAGGGTGAGAGTGCCCGCTCCAGGTGCACGGTCAGCGGTCCAACCTCGGTCTCGCCGGTGTTGCTGATGTAACCGCTGATCTGCAGCGTGTCTGCGCGCTTGGGCACCTGAGGCGTGATCTGGGTGAGTACGACGGCAGCGGCGGGCTTACCTTGGGCCGCGGCCGGCGGTGCCGCCGCGGTGACCGACGCCGCCGCCGGCATGGCAGCGACCAGGGCCGCCATGACACTGAGCCGGATTCCGCGGGTCACGCCGACTCCGTGAGAAGGCTCGGCAGCTGGTCGAGGAGGCGGCGCTCGTCCTCGTACTCCATCCGGCTGGTCACCTCTGAGAGGGGTATCCAGGCAACCTCTTCGACCTCGACGTCGTTCGCCGATAGCTCACCGTCGATCGCCTCGAGGAGGTAGTGATGCACCGTCTTATGGATCCGCCGGCCGGACGCGACAAACCAGTAGTCGATCGTGCCGAGTTCGGCGATCACCACACCGCTGATGCCGGTCTCCTCGGCGACCTCCCGTACTGCGGCTTGGATCCGGCTCTCGCCCTGCTCGACGTGTCCCTTGGGAAGCGACCACACCAAGCGGCCCGAGCGATCACGCTTTCCAATCAGGACCGCACGTGCTTCTGGCCCGCTTCTGTCCACGACCAGACCGCCGGCCGACGTCTCGTTGACCGTCGTCATCCGGCGATGTCGTCGCCTCCGATCAGGCCGTGGCATGCGACTGATGCTAATCAGCCGGGAACCCCGCCGGTCTGCGTCGCTACGTTGCACACTCTTTCGACGCGCCGCGGACCCCGGGTGTGCCGCGCCATATCGCGTCCATCCGGGGGTCGGTAGAGGAACCGGGCGGGACCTGCGGGACCCGGCACCGGGAGGCCGAGGTGAGGCCCCTCCGCTATTCGTCGGCGAGGGCGAACTGGCGGAACACCCGCCGGTAGTCACGCGGAGATACGCCGCGGCGGCGGACGAACTGCTCTCTGAGGGCGGCGGCGGAGCCGAAGCCGACGATCCTGGCAATCTCCTCGACCGGGATTTCGCTCGTCTCGAGCAGCTCCTCGGCTCTGTGCAGCCTCTGGGCAAGCAACCACGCGTGCGGGGTCGTTCCCGTCGTGGCCTTGAAGTGTCTAGCGAACGAGCGGGGGCTGGTCAGCGCGTGGGCCGCCATCGTGTCGACCGTCAGTGGCTGGTCGAGATGTGCGAGCGCCCAGCTGAGGACGTCGGCGAGCTGGTCATCCGCGGTGTCGGGCGGTATCGGCATAGCGACGTAT